>JBBROH010000029.1:0-26884 GCA_038229595.1 Chloroflexia bacterium
AGGGGGCCACCATCCTCTGGCTGCCCGCCGAGTGGCCCAACCCCCGCCTGGAACACTGGCGCATCCTCTTGCAGGCGCGGGCGATTGAGGATCAGTGCTTCGTCGTTGCCTGCAATCGGGTGGGCCGCGACGAGAGTAACAGCTTCTTCGGCCACTCGCTGGTGATCGACCCCTGGGGGGTGATCCTGGCCGAGGGTGGCGAGGGGGAGGAGATCGTTGCTGCCACCCTCGACCTCAGCGCGGTCGCTGCCGTGCGGAAGAAGATACCCTGTTTCGACCTGGCGCAACCTGCCGCCGTCTAGTGCGTTATCCTAACGGCACACAGCCTCAACTCATCATCCCCTAAGGAGCAGCATTTTGAAGAACCGTAATCTCCTGGCCGCCCTCCTGCTTGTCGTCAGCCTGGTGGTGCTACTGCCCGCCAGCAGCGAAGCGGGCAAGCCGATCTACAAGGACACTGGCGAAGAAACCACCCTGGCGAAGGCGAAGGTGATCCCCGACTCGACTGGCGCAGGGGTAGCCTACAGCTACTACGCCGACCTGGGCGCAGGCAAGGTGGACGTTTACCAGATTTACGCGAAGGCCGGTCAGCAGCCGAAACTCAGCCTTGCTGCCCCCAGGTTCGACGACCTCAAGGGCTTCACCCCTTCGCTTGCTCTGGTTGGCCCCGGCATCTCCAGCACCGCCAGCCTGCCGATCAATGTGCCGCAGGGCATGGGGGTTGTCACCCTCGACTACAGTGGCGACCTCGGCGCACGTGGCACGGGCAACGACCAGGCTAGCGGCCAGCCGATCTGGTTGGGCCAGAGCTACAATACTGCCTACCCCCAGGAGAACCCCTACTACCTGATCGTCTGGGACAAGCAGGGGCGCGCAGGTAAGTACATCCTCTCGCTGGGCGAAACCGAGGAGAACGGCCTGTTCGACATCCTCAAGTTCCCCTACACCTGGGTCAAGCTGCAACTTTGGTTTGGCAACTGGCTGGCAGTCGGCATTGCCCTGCTGGTGGTCGCTGTAGTAGTCGCCCTCATTGCCTCTCTGCTGCGTCGCCGCAAGCCCGCCGCCCCCGCTGCCCCGTAAGCCAGCAGATGGCTGACCCACAACCGCCAACAAACCAGCCAGCAACCCCTTCGGCGCAAGCCCGCGCGCTGCCGCACCGCTGGTGGCTAGCTGGTTTGTTGTTGCTGGCTGGGCTGGGCGGCGGCCTGGGCTGGTGGTATCTTCAGCCGCCTGCCCCTGGGCTACCCCAGGTGCGAGCGACAGCGGTGGCTAGCCCGCTGGCGGCTGGCTCGGCGAGGCCGACGCAGGCTGTCCCTGCCAACCTGCCAACTGCCGCCGCGACGGTGGCTGCCTTTGAGGCCCAATACCGCTACGCTAGCCGCCCCGACCGCGACCCAGAGCTTGCAGCTGGCGAGGCCGAAGATCAGCAACTCAACCTGATCTACTATAATCAGCAGCTAGTTGGCCGCTGGGAGCAGGCGAGTGCCGCCTACCGGGTGATCCTCGACGGCGATGGGTCGCAGGCCGCGAAACGCGAGGCTCTCTGGCGGCTGGGTCAGTGCAATCTAGCGGGCCAAAGTTACGCCCGCGCTATCGCCCTCTACCAGCAGTTCCAGGATGCCTACCCCGCCGACGAGCGCAGCGCACGGCTAGACTACCTGATCGCCGATGCCTACAACTACCTGGCTGACTACCCCCACGCCGTTGAATACTACACCCGCTATCTGGATGGCAGTGGCCCGCTCTACAGCTTCACCCTCTTGCGGATCGCCGAGGCTAGCCTGGCTGCTGGCAACCTGCCCGCTGCTGGCGACCGCTACGCCCAGGCAGCAAGCCGCCCGCAGAGTAGCCTGGCCGAGCAGCAGGAAGCCCGCGATGGGCTGGCGCAGGTCGCAGAGCAGCGGCGCGACTACAGCGGCGCGGTTGCCACTTATCAGCAGTTGATCAGTGACACGACCAATGTGACATACCGCGCAGAGATGGAGTATCGACTGGCGAATGTGCAGAGTGCAGGCGGCGATCCGCTCAACGCCGCTCGCCATTACCTCGCGCTGCTAGCCGAACCAGACTCGCCGTTGGCTTACAATGCGCTGCAAAAGCTGCTGGCGATCCGCCCCGATGCGCTAACTGATGGCACCCTGGACTACTATCGGGCGGGACGGGCAGCATACGCGGGCGGCGCGTGGCAGGTGGCGATCAACAACCTGCGGGTTTACCTCGCGCCCGAAGTAGCAGGCCCAGAGCGAGCAAACGCCCTCCTCTACGCGGGCCTCAGCTATGAGCGGCTGGGCAATGACGAGCGGGCCGCTGCCAACTACCGTACCCTCCTGGCCGACCACCCCGCTGCGCCCGCTGCCAGCGCAGCCCACACCCGCCTGGGTCGCCTTGCTGAAGCTCAGGGCAACTGCGAGAGCGCGATCAACGATTACGCCGCCGCTGGCGACCTGGCCGCCGCTGCTGGGTCAGAGGCTGCCTTCCACCTGGGTCTCTGCCAGTTCAAGCGGGGAGCCTATGGCCTGGCGGACAAAGCCTGGCAGCCGCTCACTGCCGCGCTGGTGCCAACCGCCACGCGGGCCGCTGCCCTCTACTGGCGCGGGCGGGCAATGGAGGCTCTAGGGCAGGACGGCAGCAGCTTCTACGCCCAGGCCGCCAGCCTGCCCATCCCCTACTATGCCGCCCGCGCCACCGCCCAACTGGATCGGATTGCCCCAACGATGCAGCAAGCCTCTGGCGACCTTGCCCGCTTGCAGAGCGGTCTCGCCAGTGAGCAACCCTACCTGGCTGCGACCGCGCAATGGCTGACCACCGTGCAGCCGACTGCCACCCTGCACGCCAGTGACCTGCCCGCCTATGCTGAGGACATGGGGGTGCAGCGGACGGTGCAACTGCTGCGCCTGGGCGAACGCATCTACGCCTACCGCGAGTTGACCCGCAGCACACTGGCTGGGCTGGTAGAGCGCAGGGACTATGCCACCCTCACCTCTCTAGCCCTCTACGCCCGCTACCGCGACGAGCCTTACGTGGGGCTGATCGTGGCTGAGCGGCTGGCAGAGATCGCCCCTGCCAGTGTGCTACCCTTGCCCCTGCTGCTTGAGCGCACCCGCTACCCCACCTCCTTCGCCGCTGCGGTGCTGGCTGGGGCCAACGATGCAGCGGTTGACCCTCTGCTGCTCTACGCCGTGATGTGGCAAGAGAGCCGCTTCAATCCATTGGCCCGCAGTGGGGCGGACGCAAGGGGGCTGATGCAGGTCGTCCCCAGTACGGCGGCGGAGATAGCCCGCAATCTTGGCGATAGCGGCTTCAACAGCAGCGACCTCTACCGCCCACTGGTTGCCGCCCGCTATGGCGCGCTCTATCTGGCCGACCGCCTGCGGGCCGAGGGTGGAAGCGTGATCAGGGCTGCGGCTGGCTACAATGCAGGTGGCGGCAGCCTGGCCCAGTGGAGCGGCGGCCCAGCGGCGAACGACGTTGACCTCTTTACCGAGAACATCAGTTATGCGGAGACGGCTGAGTATGTTAGAATCGTCTACGCTAACTACGTAGCTTATCGGCGTATCTACGCGCAAGGAGAGTGAGGTTGAACAAGCATGGAGCGGACAAGCAGCCAGCAGCAGACTCCCGCCCGCAGGGTGGACACGGCAACCACTGGCAGGCAGTGGCAGGCGCAGCGGATCGCCGCGAGTTTGGCGACCGCGCCCTGGCCGAGGTGCTGCTGGGTAGCGGCGACCCGCTGGTGCGCGGCAATGTCGCTCTGTACACTACATCACCCCGTCCGCTGGCGGCTATCGGCCTGGTGCAGGGCGGCACCTTGCTCTCTGGCTACCCGGCAGCGGTGGGCGGCCACAGTTACTGCGTTAGCCTGGACGAGGTGCAGGAGTGGCGCAACGGCTGTGAGGCGGTGATGATCGGCAGTCTCAATGGGGCGTTGGTCTCCTTCTTCGACACCCACTACGCGGTCAACAAGGATCGCTACAGCATCGGCGCAGAGTACGACTTCTACCTCAATGCTATCGCCTACATGGTAGATCGGCGCACAGATGAGCCGTCCACCTACGCGGAGGATTTCGCCGCCGCCCTACCCTTCTCCCTGCTCGATGCTGGCGGCGAAGCGGACGACTGGCAACTGCTCAGCTACCCACTGGCCGTAACCCCAGTTAGCTACTACGGGGCTGGCCTTTGGCAGATTGAGACTATCCTCTACAAACCAGAACTGGAGGTGGCGATCTACCTCTATGCCAACGACGAGATCATGGACTACCACCCAACGGCTGGTGAGCCGATCATTGCCAACCTCTGGCTGCAAGGCTACCTGAAGGAGTGAGCGCGTGCCAATTTACGAATACCGCTGCAATAGTTGTCAGCGCAAGGTGAGCATTCTCTACCGCACGTTCGAGGCGGCGGCGGTCGGCGGCAAACCCTGTCCCCGCTGTGGCAGCCCCGACCTTGCCCGCCTGCTTTCCCGCGTGCGCGTGCTGCGTGGTGGCTCGGCCCGCGAGGACGCTGGGGCAGACGACGAGATGGGCGGCATGGAGGGGATGGGCGACCTTGAAGGGATGATGGCTGGCATGGATGAGGACGACCCCCGCAGCATGGCCCGGCTCGCCCGCCGCCTGCAAGCAGAGAGCGGGGAGGAGCTTGAGCCAGAGATGGATACCGCCCTCAGCCGTATCGAGCGTGGCGAAGACCCAGAGCGGGTGATGGCCGACTTCGACCCCGGCGACTTCGGCGAAGGCAGTGCGGCAGAGGACTTCGACTAGCCACCGGTTAGCAGGCGGCTATTGGATCGATAGGACAACTGGGGCGTTACTCCAGAGCCGCTCCAGGCGGTAGTAAGCGCGTTCCTGGGGGCCGAAGATGTGAACGATCACGTCGCCGTAGTCGAGCAGCACCCAGCCGCTATCTTGCTTGCCCTCATTGTGGCGCAGCCGCACCCCACGGTTGCCCATCTGCTCATCCACCTCACGGTAGAGGGCGCGAATCTGGCGTTCGCTGTTGCCAGTGGCGATGATGAAGTAGTCGGCGATCACCGATACCCCGCGGATGTCGAGCATGATCACATCTTCGGCCTTCTTGTCGGAGAGGACACGGGCAATCTCGCGCCCAACTGCGCCGGGGTCAGCCAGCGGTTCGCGTTCGTCCTCTGCACCTGACCCCTGCTCATCCTGCTCGTCCAGTTCTTCTGGCTCATCCTGCTCAAGTTCTTCCAGTTCTGTGTTCTCGTTGTTATTCAACCCTAACCTCACTTTATCTGCAAAACGTATTCAGCTAATTATACCCGCCCTGCCAGGCGGATGCAACGTTATAGGCGGCTGGCTAACTGTTCAGGTTTGCAGAAGAAGGCCCTGCCGCTCCAGCAGCCTGCCGCAGCAGTGCCGACCAGCAGCACAAGGCTGCCACTGCAGGCGGTTGCAGCCCCGCCCGCGATTGTGTATACTTGCAGCAAGATGTAAAGGCAATGACGGAGAGAGTAAGCGACGCAGACCTGCGACAGGGAGGGTGGCCCCGACTGAGAGCTACCCGCAACGCACGCCGCCGAAGTTCACTCCTGAGCCGGATGGTGAACTCTAGCCCTCTGCCCCCAACTTGGTGGCTGGCAGAGGTAAGTAGAAGCTAGTCATCCCCGGCCAGCCCACCGTTACTGGGCCAATGAAGGGTCGCGCTGCTGCGTGGCCGAAGCATGGGTGGTACCACGATGCCCCTCGTCCCTGCATATTGGACGAGGGGCGTTTCTATTTTGCAGCTTTGCAGCCTGGTGGGGCGTGATAGCCGCTCTGCTGCGTGGTGCTTCGACCGTGAGGAGAGTGCAATGAACGAAGAACTGACTACCTTGCAAGATACCGCCCTGGCTGCCCTCGCCAGCGCAACCGATCCTGGCGCGTTGGCCGCCTGGAAGGGGCAATACCTGGGCGACAAGGGTGCTGTGCGCGGCTTGTTCGGCAACATCCGCAACGTGCCAGCCGCGCAGAAGGGGGCGTATGGTCAGGCGATCAACCTGCTGAAGACGACATTGGAGGCAGCCTTCAGCGCACGCGAACAGGCAGTCAAGCTGGCCGCCCGCGATGCAGCCCTGGCCGACGAGACGGTGGATGTCAGCCTGCCCGGTCGCCAGCCCAGCCTCAGCTACGCCCACATCATAAGCCAGACGATCCGCGAAGTGACCGAGGCTTTTGTGCAGATGGGCTTCCAGATTTATGAGGGGCCGCAGGTGGAGTGGGACCTGTACAACTTCGAGAAGCTGAACATCCCGCCCGAACACCCAGCCCGCAGTATGCAGGATACCTTCTACATCACCGAGAAGATGCTGCTCCGCACCCACACCTCGCCTAATCAGATTCGGGTGATGGAGCAGAACGCGCCACCGATCCGGGTAGTCGTCCCTGGTCGGGTCTACCGTGCAGAGCGCACCGATGCTACCCACGAGTTCTACATCTACCAGATGGAGGCTCTAGTGATTGGTGAACACGTAACTATGGCCGACCTGAAGGGAACGCTGGCCGCCTTCGCCCGCCTGGTCTTTGCCCCAGACGCTGAGGTGAAGTTCGTCTGCAACTACTTCAGCTACGTGGAGCCAGGCGCGCAGGTGGTGGTCAACTATACCACGCCCAGCGGCAAGAAGACTGGCTGGCTGGAACTGCTGGGCGGCGGCATGGTTCACCCTGATGTGCTACGCAATGGTGGCATCGACCCAGCCAGGTATACTGGCTTCGCCTTCGGCATGGGCATCGAGCGGGTCGCTATGCTCAAGTACGACCTGGAAGACATCCGCCACATCTACGCCAATGACCTCCGCTTCCTGGAGCAGTTCGGTTGATCGCTAGAGCCAGTGGACTGGCACAACGGCTAGAATGGCGGCGGTGCGTAGTTGGGCGGCACCCTTCCAGCATTGATTTGTAAGGAGAAACGAACGTGGCAACACGCATCCCCCTGAGTTGGCTGCGCGATTATGTAGACATCAAGGTGTCGCCCGCAGAGTTGGCCGAGCGGCTGTTCCAGGCTGGCCTGGAGGTCGAGGAAGTCCATCGCATCCCGGCAGAGTTGGATTGGGCCAAAGTGTACGTTGGTCATGCCGTTGCTGTCGCGCCGCACCCTGACGCTGACCGCCTGCGCCTAGTGACAGTCGAGTACGGGGCGGCAGAGCCGATCACCGTCGTCACCGGCGCGCCCAATATTGTGCAAGGGGCGAAGGTGATCCTCGCCCTCGCTGGCTCGCGCCTCTACAACGGCCACTCGGACAAGCACGAGATCACCACCCTCAAGCCCACCAAGATGCGCGGCATCGAGTCGGCAGGCATGGTCTGCTCAGGGCTAGAACTAGGTCTCAGCGACGAACATGAGGGCATCGTGATCCTGCCCGACGACGCGCCAGTGGGCAAGCCGCTACTTGAGTACCTGGGCGATCATGTGCTGGAACTGGAACTGACCCCCAATCTGGGGCGCGCCCTCAGCATGATCGGCACCGCCCGCGAAGTGGCCGCCCTCACCTGGGCCGAGGGAGCGCGGGTCTGCTATCCTGCCGACGACCTGACTGCTACAGGCGCGCCCCTGACCGAGCTAACCGTGACGGTGGAGGATGCAGAGCTATGCCCGCGCTACTCTGGCCTGCTGGTGCGCGGGGTCAAGCTGGGGCCGTCGCCCAGTTGGATGCAGCAACGCCTCACCCTGGCGGGGATGCGCCCGGTCAACAACATCGTGGACATCACCAACTATGTGATGCTGGAGGGGGGGCAGCCCCTGCACGCCTTCGACGTACATAAGCTGGCTGGCGGCAAGATCATAGTACGCCGCGCAAAGGCGGATGAGACGCTGCTGGGCATCAACCACAACCAGTACCAGCTTGACGAGAAGATGCTGCTGATCTGCGACGCGGAGCAGCCGATTGCGGTCGCGGGCGTAATGGGCGGCCTCAACACCGAGGTGGGCGACGAAGGGACGGCAGATATTTTCATCGAGTCGGCGCACTTCGCTCCCCTCAGCGTGCGGCGCACAGCCCGGCTGCTAGGTCTGCACACCGATGCTAGCCACCGCTTTGAGCGCACGGTCGACCCCACTGGCACGCTGCGGGCGGCGCGACGGGCAGCAGAGTTGATGCACGAACTAGCGGGCGGCGAGATCGCGGCGGGCGCAGTAGATGTGTACCCCCAGCCGTTGCCGCTCAAGCAGCTACGCCTGACTGTGCGCCAGACAGAGCGCATCCTCGGCCTGCACCTGGAGATGGCCGTGATGGGCGAATTGCTCCAACGGCTAGAGTTTGGGGTGGCAGCCGGAGAGGACGGCGCGAGCCTGCTAGTCACCGTTCCCAGCTACCGCAACGACGTGAAGATCGAGGAAGACTTGATCGAGGAAGTAGCGCGGATGTATGGCTACGACAACCTGCCGATGACCCTGCTGGCCGAACCGTTGCCGAAGGAGCGGCGCAACACCGCCTGGGAGTTCGACCTGCGCCTGCGCGAGATCATGGTTGGTCTCGGCCTCAGCGAAGTGGTCAACTATTCGCTGATCAGCGGCAAGCTGCACGAGCAGTTGTGGTCGGCCCCCTCTACAGCGGGGCTGACTGGCTGGCAGCCTTATGAGCGCAGCCGCGAACCGCTGAAGGTGATCAACCCGCTCAGCAGCGAACGCGAGTACCTGCGGATGAGCCTGCTACCAGGGCTGTTGGAGACGCTCCGCAAGAACTTGAGCAACAGGGAGGCGGTGGCGATCTTCGAGCTAGCCCATGTCTTCTACAGCAATGGTAGCGACCAGCTACCGGACGAGCCGCTGCGCCTGAGTGGACTGATCAGTGGCCCCCGCGAACCGCGCAGCTACTACCACCCGAACGGTGCAGCGGCAATGGACTTCTTCGACGCGAAAGGGGTGGTTGGGGGGCTGCTGCACCACCTGCACCTGCCCGACCTGAGCTACGCCCCGCTAGCGGACGCTAGTGGCCTCCTGCACCCTGGGCGCAGCGCAGCGGTCAGCGTGGGCGGCAAGCTGCTGGGCGTGGTCGCCGAGTTGCACCCCGACGCGGCAGAAGTGTGGGGCTTGCCCACCCCGCCAGAGCGAGTGCTGCTGTTCGACCTGGACGCAACAGCCCTGTTCGCAGCGGTCGCCAGCGATGTTGCTCGCTACCAGCCAGTATCGCGCTATCCGACGGTGCAGCAAGACCTGGCCCTGGTGGTGGATGAGAGCGTGGCGGCGGGCCGGGTGCAGCAGTTGATCGCTCAGACTGGCGGCAATCTGGTCAAGGCGGTAACGCTGTTCGACATCTACAGCGGGCCACAAGTGCCAGCGGGCAAAAAGAGCCTCGCCTACAGCCTCAGCTTCCAGGCTCTGGATCGGCAGCTAACTGATGATGAAGTGGTCAAGGTACGCCAGCGTATTGTGGCGCGGTTGGGCAAGGAAGTGGGGGCGACGCTTCGTGGCTAGCCCCTTCTACAGCGATGCAGATTGCCCCTTCGACGACAGAGCGAGTATGGAGGAGGTGTTGTTGGAGGATGGCGAGCGGTTCTACATCATCGCCGCCCGTTTCGCCCTCTTTCCCGGCCACCTGCTGATCAACAGTCGTGTCCACCGCCTGACCATTGGCGACCTGCCGCAGGAGGATATGGCCGAGTTGGAGCGGCTACGGCTGCTAGCCCGCCGCTTCTTGCTCGACCAGTATGGCAGGGCTACCTTCTGGGAGAACGGCGTGGTGCATAAGCACGTGCCGCATATGCACCTGCACGGCTGGCCGGTGGCGATGGAGTTGCCGCCCGCCGAGTTGCTGGCCGACAGCACGCAGTTGGCGGGGGTAGCAGACATCCCCGCCTGGTATGCGGCCAACGGCTTCTACCACTACCTGCAAGGCGACCTGGGTAGCTACATCTTCAAGCCCAGCCCCGCGCTCTTTCGCTTCATCGGCCCCTGGCTCACGCGGCAGAGCGGCAACCCGCCTGGGGTCGGCGGCGGCATTGTTCGCAGTGGCACGCCGGAGACTACCACCGCCCTAGTCGCGCAATGGCGAAGCTGGCGGGCAGGGGAGACCCCCACCTTGCTGCCCCCAGAAGGGGAGCGGGGACAGGCGTGGTAGCAGCCAGGGGGAGGTTAGAGCGGCATATTGCCATGCTTCTTGGGGGGGTTGCTGTCGCGCTTGTCCTTGAGGCTTTCCAGGGCGCGGATCAGCTTGGGGCGAGTCTGTTGTGGCTCAATGATCGCGTCTATATAGCCACGGGCTGCCGCGATGTAGGGGTTGGCGACCCGCTCGGCGTACTCGGCTACTAGTTCCTTGCGCTTTGCGTCGGGGTCATCAGCCTTCTCCAATACATCCTTGTAGATGATGTTCACCGCGCCGTCGATACCCATCACTGCGATCTCGGCGGAGGGCCAGGCGTAGTTGATGTCGCCGCGCACGTGCTTGCTGCTCATCACATCGTATGCGCCGCCATAAGCCTTGCGCGTGATCACCGTGATCTTCGGCACTGTCGCCTCACAGTAGGCGTAGAGCAGCTTTGCGCCATGACGGATGATGCCGCCATGCTCCTGCCCTACGCCAGGGAGGAAGCCTGGTACATCCACGAAGGTGATCAGCGGGATGTTGAAGCAGTCGCAGAAGCGCACGAAGCGGGCCGCCTTGTCCGCCGAGTTGATGTCCAGCACGCCCGCCAGCACAGAGGGCTGTTGGGCTACAATGCCGACGCTGCGCCCACCGAGGCGCGCAAAGCCGCAGAGGATGTTCTGCGCCCAATGCTCGTGTACCTCAAGGAAGTCACCGCGATCTACGACCTTGTGGATCACCTCTTTCATATCGTAGGCCTTGTTCGGGGCGGCGGGAACGATGCCGTTGAGGTCGTGATCCTCGCGGTCGAGGGGGTCGTCGGTTGGGGTGTAGGGTGGGTCGTCCATGTTGTTCGAGGGCATAAAGCTGAGCAGGCGGCGCAGGGCAAGCAGGCACTGCTCCTCGCTGTCGTAGGCGAAGTGGGCGACCCCGCTGGTGCTGTTGTGGATAGTAGCCCCGCCCAAATCCTCAAACGACACATCCTCCTGCGTCACCGTCTTAACCACGTTCGGGCCAGTGACGAACATATAGCTGGTATCACGCACCATCAGGATGAAGTCGGTGATCGCAGGCGAATAGACGGCACCGCCCGCGCAAGGGCCTAGGATCGCCGAAATCTGAGGGATCACCCCGCTAGCCAGGGTGTTCCGCAGGAAGATGTCGGCATAACCGCCGAGGCTGACTACCCCCTCCTGGATGCGCGCCCCACCGCTGTCGTTGAGGCCAATCATCGGTGCGCCGTTCTTAACCGCAAGCTCCATGATCCTGACGATCTTCTGTGCGTGGGCCTCACCTAGCGAACCACCATAGATGGTAAAGTCCTGCGAGTAGACGTAGACCAGCCTGCCGTCGATGCGCCCGTAGCCTGTCACCACCCCGTCGCCGAGGAACTGCACGCTGCTATCCTCGCCACCCTGCACGAACATCCCAATCTCCTCAAACGAGCCGTCGTCGAGTAGGATTTCGAGCCGTTCACGAGCCGTCAGCTTGCCACGGGCGTGCTGCTGGTCGATCCGCTTCTGGCCGCCGCCGAGGCGAGCTTGCGCCTGCATATCGCGCAGTTTGGCGATGCGTGGGTCATCATGTTGTTCCATGTTTGCTCCGTGTGGGAAAGTAGTGGTCGCCGAGAGCCATTGTAACATAGTTTGGAGCTGTGGATCAGCTATGGTTCGTGGCACAAAGAAGCCGACGCTGCTGGGCGGCAAGGTCGGCCTCTCTGTTCGACTTCGGGCTGGTTTAGCTTAGTAGCCTGCCCACAGCCAGTTGCCAGGCGCGTGTTCGTCTTCGCCGAAGAAGAAGTCGCTACTGATTTGGCGGAACTGTTCGCGGGTGATGCTACCGTCGCCGTCGGTGTCCATACGCGTGAAGGCACTGGCGGCGAGGTCGCCCCCAATGCGGTGCGCGGCCAGGTACTCGGCGTACTCTGGCAGGCCGATCTTGTCGTCACCGTCGTCATCCATCAGGTCGAAGACGGTCTTAGTGGTCACACGGTTCAGTTCCCGCGCTTCCGGCGTATCTATCATGCCCGCCAGGACATCAAGATACTCAGGCAGCGTCAGTTTGATCGTCTGCATGGGCTGCCACATGAACATATACGCATCGTAGATTTGGCGGTACTCTTGGGAACCAACCTGCCAGCCGCGCAGGTTGGCGAGGTTCTCGACCAGCTTCTCGTAGTCGGCCTGTTCAATTATGCCATCCTTGTTCTCGTCGGCAGCGTGGAAGAACGCTGCCATCTTCCTGGCTCGCAGTTCAGTCAGCATCGCATTTGCTCCTTCTGTGTTCTTGAGTTCAGCTATCTTGCCACCTTGCGCCCTGGTACGCCTCCGTACGGGGAGGAGCAAGAACATTATAGCATAGAGGTCGCAGAACTACAAGAAGGGCGCGTTGTCTTCCCTGCCCCAGCGACTACATTCTTCTACTCGCTCACCATCCTTGCGGCCTGCGACCAACTACCCGTTGCTGCTAGCCTCACCCACCTCTCTTTAGGGCGCGATCCACCTGGATGAAGGTAGCCGACCCCTTCGCCAGCAGCCTGCCGCCCTGGTCATGGATTGCCGCTTCGCCGTAGATCGTGCGGCGCGTCTTGTGCGCCACCCAACCGTGTACCGTCACCTGTTCACCCAGCGGCAAGGCCCGCAAGTAGTTGAGCTTCAGTTCAAGGGTCATCACGTTGGCTCCACCGACCTCTGACCCCGCCACTGCCATGCCAATCGCGCTGTCGATCAGCGAGGCAGCTACTCCGCCATGCGCCACCCCGTGGAACTGGCCTAGCTTCGGCTCAATCGTGCATCTGAGGTGGCTACCCTCCGCATCCACGCGCTCAACCACAATGCCTAGTGTCTTATAGTACGGCTGCTGGTTGCCGGTTTCGGTCAGCGTCAGCCAGAACTGCTCCAACTGCTCCCGCTCGTCCATAACTGCTACTCTCCTTGCGCTGCACATCATACGCCGCCTGCGAATCGCCAGCCTGCTGCGCTGATCATCTGTGATATTGTGGATTTGCTGCAAGCTCCTTAACAGAACTTATCAGCTAGGCGGGCTGGTTTGCTATGCTTGGCTTAGGAGGAGATCGCTGTGGAGCTACGTATCAACCAGCAGAGAAGCTATGCTGCCCAACCGTCCGCCGAGGATGACCACCCCCCGAAAGACCCCGATGGTTGGTTTAATCACGCTATTGCCTGTTATACAACCGGGGCGTATGCAGGGGCTGTAGCCGCTTTCACCACCTATCTCGTCTGGGTGCCGAACGACGCTGAGGGTCACTACTGGCGCGGCCTGGCTTACCAGCGGAACGGCCAGCACTGGCAGGCGGTGTTGGCCTTCGACCACTGCCTGCGCCTTGACCCCGAATACTACGCGGCTTACCACCAGCGCGGTCTGGCCTACGCCAGCGACGGTCAGTTGGAGCGGGCGATAAGCAACTTCAGCAAGTCGCTCGCCTTGCAACCAGACCATGCTGCATCCTACCTGGAGCGTGGCACGGCCTATCTACATCTCGGTCAGCAGGCACAAGGCCGGGTAGACCTTGCGTGGGCGGCTGGCAGCGAGGATGGGGCGGTAGCAGCAGCGGCCCAGCAGCGGCTCGCTGCCCTGGCGCAAATGGAGTGCTAGCCACTGCGTTCTAATCCTCATCCTCCACGTCCACCAGCTTGCGACGGACGGCGTAGAGGGCGGCTTTGGTGCGGTCAGAGAGGTGGAGCTTCTGCAAGATATTGCTGACGTGCGTCTTGACTGTCTTCTCGCTAAGAACGAGTTCATCAGCGATCTCGCGGTTACTGAGCGCACGGGCGATCAGGCGCAGCACTTCGATTTCGCGTTCGGTCAGGCTCGGTTCGACGTTTGCGCCCGCCTTTGCCGCTGCGCCACTGGCGGCAGGGCGCGCCTGGGTAGGGCCAAGCTCCTGCATGATCTTGCGGGCAATGTCGGGGTGCAGCGAAGGTTCGCCGCGATAGACCTTCTCGATACTGTTGACCAGCGCGTTGGGGCTGATGTCCTTCATCAGGTAGCCAGCCGCCCCCGCCTTGATGCTGGCAAAGACCTTTTCATCTTCGCTGAAGCTGGTGAGGACGATCACCTGGGTGCCGGGCAGCCCCGCCCGTATCTCGCGGGTAGCCTGTACTCCGTCCACCTGGGGCATCACCAAATCCATCAGCACGACATTCGGACGCAGGACGAACGCTTTGTCCACCGCGTCGGCCCCATTAACTGCTTCGCCCACCACCTCGATGTTCGGCTGAAGCTCCAGGAAGCTCCGCAGACCCTGCCGCACCACGGCGTGATCATCCACGATCATCACCCGGATTTTGCCGCCTTTGTTATTGCTCGTTGCCACTTACCCCTCCTGGTCGCGCCCAGGTTTCGGCTGGCGCGTTGTTGTTGCCCGCTGACACGGCTTCGTTGCTCGGACGGATCAGCTGCTGCTCCATGCCGGGGGTTGCACCCTCCGAAGCCGCCGCCTCGTTGCGAATCACCGGCAGCCAGACCCGAAAGACGCTGCCCTCTCCCACCCTGCTGTAGGCCGCTACCCCACCGCCGTGCGCCACCGCCAGGCTGCGGACGATGGGCAGACCCAGGCCAGTCCCCCCGGCACTGCGGCTGCGCCCCTTGTCTACCCGGTAGAAGCGTTCCCAGATGTGCGGCAGGTCGGCTTCGCTGATCCCGATCCCGCTATCGGCCACGTCGATCACTGCCCATTGCTCGTCGCGGTAGAGGCTGAGGGTGATCTGTCCCCCCTCTGGCGTGTACTTAACCGCGTTGCTGACCAGATTGAGCAGCAGTTGACGCAGTTGGTCAGCGTCGCCAATCACGCTGGCGGTGTCCTCATGGCCGAGGGTGACGCGCAGATTATTGCCTGCCATTACCTTCGCCTGCTTGTAAGCATCCAGCAGCAACGTATCCAATTCTACCACACGGCGCAAGCGGTCGGTATCCTGTCGCTGGCGAGGGGTAGGCGCGTCCAGTTGGGCTAGCAGCAGGAGATCATCTACGATGCGGCTCATGCGGATCGCCTCGTTCTCGATGGAGCGCAGTGCGTCTTCCCGCTCTGGGCCAGGGGGTAGGCGGTGCAGCAAGGCGGCGTTGCCCCGGATCACGGTCAGGGGGGTACGCAACTCGTGCGAGGAGTCGGCCACGAAGCGTTGTTGAAAGCTGAAGGCGAGTTGTAGGCGATCCAGCATTCGATTGAAGGTATCGGCTAGCTGGCCCACCTCATCCTGGGTGCGTTGGCCTGGCACGCGCTGGCTGAGGTCTTGCGAAACCTCAATCTTCTGGATCGTAGTGGTCACTCTAGCGATAGGGGCGAGGACGCGGCGGGTGAGCAGAAAGAGGATGGCTAGCGAGGTGACGAGGCTGCCGAAGCCAACCAGCACCATGATCACGGCCAACTGTGTCTCCCCATTCTGCACCTCGGCCAGCGACTGGGCGACAACGGTTACGCCAACGATGCGACCCTCATAGTGGAAGGGGGTTGCCAGCACCCGCACCGGCGCGCCGCTCTTTGGCACCTCGTAGAGGTTGGGGCTGCCGCTGAGAGCCTGGTTGACCACCGCCTCATTGACCAGTTGCTTACGCATCGTCTGGTTTTCGAGGTCGATGAACGACTGGCCCTTTTTGTCTAGTACGTCGATGAAGATCGAGGGGGCCGCGAAAGTGTCAAGCAGCGGTATCTTGATCGTCCGTTCGCCAGTGAACTGGTTGAGGACGGTCACGGCACTGGCTTCCAGCGAGCGGGCGGTGTTCTGCAAGCTGGTATCGAGGCTGTCGTGCAGGTTGCGGCTAAAGATGCCGTAGACGATCAAGCCAAAGAGGATGATGGTAACGGCGAAGAAACTGCCGTAGAAGGTGATCAAGCGGGTACGGATAGACATGGCTACGGCTCCATCTCCTCACCGACGGATGGGTGGGCGATCTCGTCGTGCAGGGTGGCAGCGCGGGTGGCAACGGATGCTGCCTCGGCGGGGCGGCCCTGCGCGTCAAGGAAGGCGGCATAGCGGTCGAGGCTGTTGGCAAGCTCGGCCTTGAAGCCGCTCCCTTCCAGTAGCTCTACGCTACGTAGGAAGCTAGCCTCGGCCTCCTCTGTACGCTGCAAGGCGGCTAGCACCAGGGCGTAGGCCCGGCTGGTGGTCGCCTGCGAGTAGAGGTCGTCATCCAGCACAACATCGCGGGCGATCTCGGCCTGGGCCAGCGCAGCATCCAGTTCACCATGCCCCAGGTGCGCCTCGGCCAGGCCGCGCCGAATCTCTGGCAAGAGATTGCGTTCACCCATAGCCATGCTGATCGCCAACGCCTGCTGGTAGTGAGCTACCGCTGGCTCGTAGCGGCCCAGGGCGGTGAGGGCCAAGCCAAGCGCATGGTGCGCGTTCACCTCGGCCAGCTTGTAGCTCATCATAGTTGCTAGCTCCAGGGCTTGATTTGCCGCCTCTATCGCCTCGCTGAACCAGCCCAGATAGTAGCGGGTGAAGCCTAGATTGACCAGCGTGTTGGCCTGCTGCCGCCGGTCGCCCAGGTCTTCGAGCAGCAGCAGCAAGGTGCTGGCTAGCCGCTCTGCCTTGTAGAAGTCTGGCCTGGTATAGTTGTAGACGAATATTTGCGAGTTCAAGGCCCGCGCCTGGGTGGCTTTATCGTCGATCAGGCGAGCAATCGCCAACGCCCCATGCACCATCTGCTCCGACTGCTCTGGCGCGCCGAGGGTGCCACCACTGGAAGCGTAGATGTCGGCCAGAGCAAGGAGGATGCGCGCCTCGTTCTTCTTGTCGTCCAACTGCCTGAACAGGTCGAGAGCCTGCTGATGGAAGTAGGCAGCGGTCTGCATATCCCTCTTGCTGTGGGCTACCTGACCAAGCACCCAGCACGACTGCGCTTGTATGTCGAGGGCTGGCAGCAAGACAGAGAGATAGTACATCTTCCTAATTTGTTCGGCAGCGGAGTCGAGATTGCCCATCTGCATATCAGCATTGGCCTGCATCCAAATCATGTCTAGGTGTAGCCTTGTCTCTACAAGGCTTGGCGGCAGCAGTGCCAAAGCCCGCTGGCAGTGGGACTGTACCGCTTGATAATCTTGCAGACCAACCGCATTCTCTGCGACCAGCTTGAGGTAGATGACCGCCTTCTCCGCCAGCCGTTGCTGCTCCTCGCCCGCAACCAGCACGTTGGAGCCTGCCAGCGTAGCAGCCTGCTCGTAGTGATAGGCGATGCGCTCGGCCTGTTCGTTGCGGCGGTCACCTGCTGCTCGTTCCAGCCAGGCCGCTGCGTGCGCGTGCTTCTGGCTGCGGCTGGCGCGGGGTAGCATCTCATAGGCGACATCGTGGGTAAGGGCGTGGCGGAAGTTGAACTCATCCTCGCCTGCAAAGTCGGACTGGCTGGCTGGCTGTACCAGGTCTTTTTCGGCCAGGCTATGCAGGTGGCCGTTTAGCTGGCTAGCCGTCAAGCGGCCCTCAAGCATGGTGCTGACCGCCCCCGACCAGAAGGTGCTACCGATCACCGCTGCATTTTGCAGAATGCGCTTCTGCTCGGCAGGCATCAGGTGGTCTATGCGGGCAGTCAGCAGAGCCTGGATCGAGCCAGGGATTGCCAGCCGCTCACCAATATCGGCCACCGCCCGCCAACGACTCGCTTCACTGACGATCAACTGGCTGTCGATCAGGCTACGGATGATCTCCTCCACAAAGAAGGGGTTGCCATCGGCTCGCTGCACAATCGCCACTTGCACTGCTTCTGGCAGCGCATCCACCAGCAAGAGGGCGTTGACCAACTGGCGGCTCTCGGTGTCGTTCAGCGGTTGGAGATCGAGGTTGAGATCGCAATTGAGCGACCACTGCGGTTGGGCCTCGCGCAAATCTGGGCGGCTAGCACAGAGGATCAGGGCAGGCACGTCGCGCATTCGGGCGGCAAGATCAGCGATGAAAGTGAGCAACTCTGGCTTGGCCCAATGGATGTCCTCAAAGAAGATCAGCAGTGGGGCAAAGGCCGCCTTGAGGCCAAACCAGGTGCGCCAGGCCCAGGCTACCTCCTCGCGTAGGCTAGTAGGGCTGAGGCTGTCCAGGCCACTGCCGCTCAAGCGCAGATTGACGTTCCAGCCGAGGCGGGCGGCAAGCTGGCGCGCATCCAGCACCGCACCTGCCCGCGTAACTGCCCGCTCAACCCCGCTCAACAGCTTCGCCTCCGCATCAGCCCGCGTGTCGCTATCGCGGATAGAGCAATCATCCTTCAGCATCTCGCTCAGGGGCCAATGGGTGATCTCTTGACCAAAGGGTAGGCAGCGACCACGAACGAGCAGGGCCGGGTTTTCGGCTACGCCAAGCTGCGCGTGGAACTCGGCGACCAGGCGTGACTTGCCCTGCCCTGCTGCGGCCCAGAGGGTGACAAGTGCCGGTTGGCGAAGGGCCACGACCTGCTCAAAAGTGCCGCTCAGCTGCTGCAACTCGACCGCTCTGCCGATCAGTGGTGCTGCCAGACCCTCGCCAGGCTGCACCTTGCCCCCTTGCTGGCGCACACCGACGAGGTGGTGGAGGGGTATTGGCTCTTGCTTGCCCTCAATGCTAACTGCTGCCAGTGGCTCAAACTGGAAGAAGCTGCTGGTCAGGCGATAGGTGCTGTCGCTAACAGCGACCCGCCCAGGACTGGCTTGCGCCTGCACACGGGTGGCAACCAGCAGGGTATCGCCGGTGATAGTGTAGCTCTGGCTCTGGTCGCTGTGCAACACCCCGGTGACGGCGGCTCCTGTGTGCAGGCCAATCCGCATCTTTAGCACAATCCCGCGTTGTTGCTCAAGCCGCGCCGCGAAGCCACCCAGCACCTCTTGCATCGCCAGCCCACAGCGAACAGCCCGCTCTGGGTCGTCACCATGCGCGATTGGTGCGCCGAAGTAGGCGAGGATCGCGTCGCCCGCGAACTTGTCCACCTTGCCGCCGAAGCGCACCACCTCATCAGCCAACAGGCCGAGGCACTCGCTCATGATCTCCTTGACCGCCTCTGGGTCGAGTTGCTCAGACATGGCGGTGAAACCAGAGACATCCGCCGAGATAGCGGTGACTACCCGCCGCTCGTCCTCAGCAGCGACAGGCGCGAGTAGGCGACTACCGCATTGGCCGCAGAACTTCATCCCGGCTGGGTTATCAAATTGGCAGGTTGGGCATTGCAAGGGCGTGCGCTCCGCTGCTGAGCTAGCATCAAGGTGGACATCCCATTATAACACAACAAGGGCAATGGCAAACCGCGCCACTGCCCTTTCTAATCAGGAACTAACTTACAGGCTGCCAGGTTAGCAGCTACCGCCGCCGATACCAGGAGGGCCATCTGGCACCCCGCCCTTGCCGCCGAGCGGGAAGATGCCAGACTTGCTGACCCGCTCATCTAGTTGGCCGAGGTGCTGTTCCATGCTGCCCGTATCGCCGCTGAGGAGGGAGTGGCGTTCAGCTTCGCTGAGGTCATAGCCCGCGAGGGCCGAGTCGGGGTCGTCCATCATCTGTTGGCGGAAGCCGTCGTCGTCCAGCATCTGGTCGAGGACGGTTCGCATCACATCGCTGCTCATCTTGTTGCTCCTTAGTTGAATTGTTGCGTCGCTCACAGGTTATATAGGCACTCTGCCACACTTTGCTTCACTGCTTGCGCCAGTATCGGCCAGATGTTGCCTACCAGCCCCGCCCTATTATAGCACAAGCACCAGGGCAAGGCTGTGCCTCGCTCTGTCAGTTAGCGCAGGGGAACGGCCTCGATTGCCCGGCGCACGACTTTGGAGAGTTCACCACGCTTGATGCCGTCGTTGGGCCGGAAGCAGTTGCCAACGCCACCGCTGCAAGCTGCGCCGCTGATGATGCCGCGCCCAGCCAGGGTCTCTACTGCCTCATAGCCGAAGCTACCAACTGGCAGGTCAATGAAGCTGGAGCTGGCGGGGGTAAACACCCCATAGTTGCGGATCCGTTGCACGATGATCGCTACCTGCACGCGGGTGATGTTCAGGTTAGGGGCGTAGCAAGCCCCCTGCTGGCCGAGGGCGGTGCATTGGGCTGCACTCAGGCCGTTAATCGCCCCTGCATGAACTGCTGTCTCGATGTAGCCGAAGAAGGGGCTGCTGGTCGGCACGTCAACGAAGGTGGGGATGTTGGTGCTGAAGGGGGGTAGGCCAAAACCGACAGCAGCGATTTTGGCGAATTGGCCGCGATTGGTCTGGCTGTTCGGCTCAAAGCGGAAGCTACCGTCACCGTTGGCAAAGCCGCTGATCGCAGCCCGACAGGCAAGGAATACGATGTCGTTGTAGAAGATGTTGCTGCTCGGCACGTCGGTGAAGGTGCCACAGGGGGCGGGGGTGAAAGTCGGGCCAGGGGTGTTGGTTGGCTGTGGGGTGCTGGTTGCCGCCGCGCCACAATCGCCTACGCCCTGGTCACGGACGTAGATGTGGAAATTGCTTACCTCCTCACCCATGTAGAAGATGTGGTCGGCCCCACAGACACTGAGCAGGAAGGGTAGATCGTGACGCACTCCATTGCTGACTACCACGGTGCGGCTGCCGAAGTTCTCCTCGCTATAGTAGATGTCCTTCACTGTGTCCCCTTCGACCCAGGCGACGCGGGCCTGGCCGCCATTGAAGGAGAGGGCTGGCACGGTAGAGGTGTCTCCGGTGTTGGAGGCGTTCGTAGCGGTGGCGGGCCATGTGCCACTGCTGGCCGTCCAGCGTTCGTAGTAGACTTCAGCCTGGCCGTTCGCGTTCTCCTGCCAGACGATGCCCACATCACCGTTGTTGGCTGCGGCAATGAACGGCCAGTAGGTGCGCCCATTGCGCCGTTCACCGAACGTCCAGCCACCATTGCTGCTCTGGTCTGCCGTGTTGATTGTCAGGCCATAGCGCATCCAGACTACGTGCAGGCGGCCCGCCGTGTCAACCGTAGCGACGCTAGCTTGCGAGAGGCTGCTGCTGTCACCTTGTGGCAACCAGTTGAGGCCATTCTGCCAGCTTGCCCCGCCGTCGTAGGAGACGCGGTAGTAGATGCGCCCGGCGACGGTGCTGCCGCTGTCCTCGCGTAGGGTGTAGAAGACGTGGATGCTACCGTCGGGCTTGACTGCGATACCTGGCGAGTTGGTCGTGCGTCCGCTGTAGCTGGTGACAAAGGTACTGCCGTTCCAGGTGGCGGTGGTGAAGGTGTACTTGACCAGCTTGATGTTGCCGCTGCTGCCAGTGTCGGCCCATACTGCGTAGCCGGTTGCTCCATCAGGGCTGACGGCGACTGCGGGGCGGTAGTTGGTGCTGTTGCCACCGGGGATTGCCGCCTGCGAGTTCCAGCTTGCTCCACTATCGAGGCTGCGTGCGCTGCCAATGCCGCCAGTCACGTTGCCTGTCGTCCAGGTAGTGAGGATGTTCTGGCGGCCTGCTGCAAAGGGATACTGCGAAGGGCCAGTCAGCGAAACATCGTTCGCGCTGCCGAAGTTGGCGGGTTGCATCTCGCTGTTTTGCTGGCTTGTGCTGTCGCCTGCTGCGCTCCCACTGGGGCTGATCAGGCGCAGGCTGGCAAAGCGGAGACCGCCGCTGGCCTGGCTGACGAGACCGCCCCGCCCGCCGCTGTGACTGGCATCGCGCACCTGGCCGACCTGTTGGCCGTCTACGAACACGCGGAGATTGTCGCTCTGCACTTCGAGGCCGAGCGTCGTCCATGCGTTGCGGGTGTAGCCGTCGGTTAGCTGGCTGGCGCGGGCAAGCATGGTGTAATTACCCTTCGCTGCGTCGTAGCTATCCAGTTGCCAGCCCGCCTGGTTGAGGTTGGCAGCACCCCGTGTCAGGCGATAGTAGCCAGCGGAGCTGTAGCGGGCGACGAGTCCGAACGAGCCTGCGGCCTGGCTGCCGAGGGCAACGGCCTCCACCCGATAGTTGCTCTCGCCCGCCAGCCTGAGCAGGGCAAGTGTGTCGAAGTAGCCGTTGGCGAGCGAGGCGGTACCATCGAGCCGTAGCAGGCCTTCATCTAGCCGCCAGCTAGCTGGGTAGTCCACTTCCAGCCCAGTCCCGATGTTCACGAAGTCGTAGTCGCCCAGAGCAGCCGCGTTGCCGAAGCTGCTAGTGTAGAGCGTCTTGCCCGCTGAGATGGGGAGAGTAGGAGCCGCTGCTAGCCCTACCTTGCTCGCTGCTGCCGGGCTGCCGCCCACTAGATAGCAGAGGGCCGCCAGTAGTACCCCTGCCGCGATCAACATCTTCGACCGATTACTGTAACCGCTCATTTGCCCTTCCTTCCACGCTATTATGCCAAAAAGACGATCAACCCAGTCTGATTGTAGCACTGGCGTGATCGCCTGTCAACAGCCCTGCGGTAGTAAGCAAGGTTGTGGCAAGGTACTTCTTGTACGTAGAGGGGTCATCCGGAGTTAGTTTGGTTTTGCAGCAGCGTGGCTATGCTAAGGAGTTTACCTCTGCAAGGGCGGCCCCAACAAGCTGGTTTGCGGCGGCTTTGCCTATGCTGGTCGCAAAGCAGCTTGGCTTCAGGCTACGTCTGCAGGTCCTGCTCGACCCGCCGCTTCATGATCCGCACGCTCAGGTCGCCAGGGTAGCGTTGGCCCGCCAGGGTAAGCAATGCGCTAGCAAAGCGGGGGTGGCCTACGTTGTAGTAAGCGCGGGCGAGGGCAAGGTAGCCGACCATTGGCATCTCGTAGAAGCCGGGCAACTCGCTGAACTCAAAGCGCGGCTGCTCCTTGACCACCGTCATGAACTCGACCAGCGCAGACCCCTGCCGCTCGGCGTAGCTGTACTCGATAGCCCGCCAAGCGTGTTCGCGTAGTCTATTACCGCCATCCTCCACCACCACAGTCGGTAGGTTGAACACCGTGTCAAAGTCCAGCGGCGTGCTACTCACTGCCAGCGGCACGTCCTCCCCCTGCGCGCCCTCATCGGCATAGCTCAACTCGTAGTGTTGGCTGCGACTGACAGTGGCGACCACTGGCTCTGGCTCCACCCCGCTGACAGCCACGGCAACCAGCTTGCGCCCCCGGCTGAAGGTGGGCAGTGCTGGATTAAGCAGCCCATACCGCTTACCTAGCATCGCCACCGCCAGCCCTAGCACTACCATGCCCACGGCCCACAGCGTGTCGTTGTTGCTAACTGGGCGATTGACCAGCACGGTAGCCACCACCCCGTTGTCACCGCCCGCTGCGTTGATTGGCTGCGCTCCCCCCTGCGTCTGGCTGATAATCAGCGGGGTTGGGCTGGGGGTCAGGCGTGACAGGGCTGGGGCCACGGTCACTTGTGGGGCTGCCACCGTTGGCAGTGCATCGGCCAGCAGCCAGGAGATACCAGCGCGCTCGGCAACTGGTAGCTGCTCGCTGGGCGCAGGCATCTGCTTGCTGGCTATCGCCTCCAGGCTGGCAAAGCCGTAGTCGAGCAGCAGCTTGCTATCATCGTACCACTTAGGGCTGTGCAGCACCACCGAAATCAACCGCTGCCCGTTGCGAGTGGCCGAACCGACCAGGCAGAGGCCCGCATTGTCGGTCAACCCGGTCTTCACCCCATCAGCCCCAGGGTAGCGAGAGAGCAGTTCGTTAGTGTTGAGCAGGTAGTGGCCGGGGATCGTGTAGCTGCTGCTACGCACTATCTCGGCGAAAGTGGGGTTGTGCATCGCGTACCAGGTGATAATCGCCAGGTCGTAGACGCTGCTGGTGTGGTCTTCCTCGTCCAGGCCATGCGGGTTGCCATAATGAGTATCGTGCATCCCCAGCTTCTGGGCCTGCTGGTTCATCAAGGCCACGAAGCGTTTGAGCGGGTCTCTTTCGCCTGCCGGTTCGGTCAGCCGCGCCCCGACGTGGCGAGCAATCGCCATTGCCGCATCGTTGCCGCTGGGCAGCATCATCCCATACAGCAGATCGTGCATCGTCTGCTTCTCGCCGACCGCCAGTCCCATCACCGACTCGCCAACCTCGTCATCCACCCCGCCAGTCACGATCTCGTCTGGGCTACTGTGTTCGAGGGCGACGATGGCAGTAGTAATCTTGGTGGTGCTGGCAATAGCGATGATGTCGTGGGGAACCTTGCTGTAGAGGATGCGCCCGCTGTTATAGTCGATCAGGATTGCAGAGCGGGCCTCAATCTGGGGTAGCGGCGGCCCAGCCTGTTCCGCAGCGGATGGCTGGGGGTAGCAGATAGCTGGCAGCAGCCACGCCAACATCAGCAGGCGCAGCCCTTGACCGTACAGATGGCCCCGGCGGTCGGTGGTCTTCAACTTTGGCATTTACAAAACCTCTGTGGCTGGCGCAGCCCTCGCCTGCGCGGACATTCCCCGTTGGCCCTATTATAGCACGTTACCGCCAGATTGCAATAGTTATGTCATGTTGTTGGCGCAAAATCAGTAGATAGCCAAAAGCAGGCAGCAAAAAGCCCGCTAGCCTTAGCAGCCAATGGGCTTCTCTGCACCTACTGTATGACAGGCTAGCAGCATAGTTGCGCCTACAACAGAACATCCACCTCATCACGAATAGGGTCGAGCGCAGCAGGGTTGTGGTAGCCAACTAGCGTAAGCAAACCAAGTATCCTAAACAAGAGCTTCAAGCGTGTACCTCCTAACCTAGAATGATGTCCTCTCCCCAGGACTGCTGTTTGTTGGACAGCATGAGCAATTATAGAGCCAAGCAGCAGTTTTGTCAACCATGACCTCTCAGCATGGGGTTTTTGCAAAACCTGAAGGCCGATTAGCTCTAGCGCACGGTGTGGGTGCATCTGATTGCGGTGCAGAGCCGCCGCCATGTTGCTTGCACCGCTGTGCCACAGCAAGCTCACCACCGTGTTGTGGGGGGCGGCCTCGCCGCTGGTTGTGTCGATCCGCGCAACCGGGGCAGTTAGAGCGGTAGGCACTACCGTCATCCCTCGGCTTGCCATAGCCTGGCCCGATTGAGTACAATAGAATGGTAGCAGCCGACTTTTGTCGATTAGCATAGAAGGAGAGATGAGGCGATGGCAACGACGCACGCCGTTATTCTTGCCGGGGCGCGAACCCCCTTTGGCCGCTTTGGGGGCGGCCTTGCCCCCCTGGGCGCGGTCGAACTGGGGGCGCACATGATCCGCCACAGCATAGAGCGGGCGGGGATTAACAAGGATGAAGTAGAACACACGATCCTCGGTTGCGTGGTGCAGGCTGGTCTAGGCCAGGTACCCTCGCGCCAGGCCAACTTTGCCGCTGGCCTGCGTCGAGAGACGACCAGCGAGACGATCAACCGTGTCTGCGGTAGTGCCATGCGCGCTATCTATCTTGGCGACACCCTGATCCGGATTGGCGACCAGCGGGTGGTGCTGGCGGGCGGCATGGAGAGTATGAGCAATGGCCCCTACCTGGTGCGCGGCGCACGCTGGGGGTTGAAGGCGGGCAACACAGAGTTTGTTGATGCGGTGCAGTTTGATGGACTAATTGACCCGATCCACAACATGAAGATGGGCGACTTCAATGACAACGTTTCTGCCGAGGAACACGTTAGCCGCGAGGAGCAGGATGCCTGGGCCTTCCGCAGCCACCAGCGGGCCATTGCAGGCCGCTCCGCCCTTGCCGAGGAGATCGCCCCAGTTGAGATCGTAGACAAGAAGAAGGGCAGCACCATCATCGAGTTTGATGAAGGGCCGCGGGCTGACACCAGCCTGGAGGCTCTGGCGAAGCTGAAGCCTGCCTTCACTGCCAATGGCTCAACGACAGCCGGTAACGCTCCCAGCCTCAACGATGGGGCGGCAGGGGTGGTGCTTGCCAGCGCAGAGTACGCAAAGGCGCACGGCCTCAAGCCGCTTGCGGAGATCGTCAGCTACGGCCAGTCGGCCTACGACCCTCCCTATCTCGCCTATACCCCGGCAATGGCTGCCGAGCAAGCCTTGCAGCGGGCAGGTCTGACCATCGCCGACATCGACCTGATCGAGATCAACGAGGCCTTCGCCAGTGTGACCCTGACCAGCGCAAAGCGGCTGGGGATCAAGGATTTGGACGGCAAGGTGAACGTCAACGGTGGGGCTATCGCCCTGGGCCACCCAATCGGGGCCAGCGGTGCGCGCCTCGTTCTCACCCTCGCCTACGAACTGCGGCGGCGGGGCGGCGGCATTGGTCTGGCGGCAATCTGCTCTGGCACCGCGCAAGGCGACGCGCTGATCATCAAGGTAGACGCTTTAGCGGCGGCCCAGCAACTTGGGGGAACGATGCCTGTTTATCCTTATAAGGGCAAGTGGCCGCGCATCGCGCCTGACGTTTATCTCGCGCCGACCGCCTGCGTGATCGGCGACGTGACGATTGGCGCAGGCAGCAGCGTGTGGTTTAATGCGGTGCTGCGTGCCGACAACGCTCCGATTGTGCTGGGCGCACGCTGCAACGTGCAGGACAACTGCACGATCCACACTGACGACGATCTCCCCGCTATCCTGGGCGATGGCTGTTCGCTGGGCCATGCAGCGGTAGTGCATGGGGCGCGGCTGGCGAATGATGTACTGGTGGCGATGGGCGCAATCGTTCTTAGCGGGGCCACTGTAGGGGCGGAGAGCATCATTGCCGCCAACGCCGTCGTCACCGAGGGTAGGCAGATCGCCGCCCGTTCGCTGGTTGTTGGCACCCCTGGCAAGGTAGCCCGCGCGGTGACGGAGGCTGAGGCTGCCCGCATCCGCCTGACCAGCGATCACTACGTAGCCGAAGCACGGAACTACGCCGCCGAGAGCAGAGGCTAGTTCTTCTCCTTGTACAAAGCAGGTGGCAGGCTGATCTGGAACTCTACACTGGGGCTGAGTAGCACCGAATGGGGTTGCTGCGTCTCCTGGCGGCTAAGGATGCCAAGCCGTTCGAGCAGAGCAAAGCGGGCGTGCAGCAGCCTACCTGTGGTCAACTCCATCGCTGGGTGCCAGATGGTATAGCTGCCTAGCCTGCCGTCGCGCCGATAGAATAC
>JBBROH010000030.1:0-26704 GCA_038229595.1 Chloroflexia bacterium
AAAGGCATCGTGGCCGCGCAGAGCGGCTTGCAAAGCAGCCTGTTCCTCAAGGGTAGGCTGGCGGACAAAGATAGCTTTCATGGCCCAACCATACCACATGGCGGCAGCACATACCAACTTACCGACTTGACTTTACACTAGCCACCACTCAAGGCTCACCTCACGAACACGCCCTCAACTGTCTGATACTTTTGCGCTGTTATCTGGCTCAAGGGGAGCAGGGGGTCGCCAACACTCTGTTGCTGGAGATTGAGGCTCTAACGGCACAAGCAAGCACTTCACTACGCAAGCAGTACGGGGCAGTGAACAACGAGGCTCACGCCGTGATCACGTCTGCCGAACAGGAGTATGCCGCTGCTGATGGTTTCTTCCGCTCAGCCATAGATGCGGTGAGCCGTACCAAACGCTACGACCGGGCGGTACTATGGCAGGAGTATGCAGAGATGCTGCACCAATGGGCTGAACGAGCGGGAAGCGAAGCTACGGCTAAACGAGCGCACAACGCTCTCCAACAAGCGATCAAACTATATCGGACGATTGAGCTTGAGGTAAGGGTTCAAGCAGCAATGGGGTTGTTGGCTCGTTGGTTAGACGCGCTGATCACCAAGGAGCCATAGCCAGTCCTTTGCTCTACTGCTAATTGCCCTATCGTTGTTGTGCTGCTGCCAAAGCGAGAGCGGCGGAGCGCAACGCCTCTCGCTGGCTGGCACTCAGTTGCATGAACGTAGTACGTAGGGCAGTAAGCTCCTTCGACTGCTCGGCACCAAGGTTGTTTAGGTGTTTGCCGAAGGTGGTGATCTGTGCCGCCCAATCCTCAGCCGATTTCATAGTGGTCGCCGCCAACAACTGGGCAATTCTTTCCAGTGCCTGTACGTACAGCGGGTTGGTTAGACCAAAGCGGGCGAGGTAAAAGGGTGTAGGAGTTAGCTCAAGCTGCTGATTGCTGTTTCCACCAGCCAGGTAATAAGTACCCACCCCGCAGGCGGTTGCAAGTTGAGTCACCACTTTATAGCCTGGATCGCTGATTGCCCCTTGCTTCAGCTTTTGCAAGTAGCTGCGTCCTATGCGTGCCTGCCGCTCAAGTTCGGCATCACCCACCCCGATGCGCCGCTGAATAGTGACTAGCCTTGCTGCTACCTTGCTACCCAGGCTGCCGCTACCGCTAGCTATAGTTTCCCCCTCTAGGGTTTTGTTTTGCCCTTCTCCCAAGCTACGTATTTCCGCAATCAGCCATGCGATCTTGAGCCTGTACTGTGGCCTGCTGCGCTTGATTACATCTACCCCCATGTTGTTAGCAACAGAGTGTACGATCTGGCGATGCTGATCGGTCAACCTTGTGTAAGTGGCACTCAGGATGGCAAACTCTGCCTCCCACAACTTTAGCTCAACTTCGTTTTGCTCTGCGTTAGTCACTAGCAGGTTGATGGCGCAGTCCAACAGGTTGACGAGGCGTACTAGCGTAGGAGTGCGGCGATAGACCATTGTTGGCAGCAAAGGTGGGGTGTTAATCTCTGACCAAGCTGCCAGTTCGCCTGCCATTACCGACAATGCAGTGACAAACAAGGGATTGACCAGGCCATGTTGCGCTACGTAGTAAGCAGCGGGTATCACCACAACGGACACTGGGTTGTAGCCGCTAACCAAATGGTCGAGGCTTACCCCACAAGCAGTTGCCAGTCGTACCAGCAAGGAGTAGGATGGGTCAGCGATTCTACCCAGGCGTAGCTTCTGCAAGTAGCGGTCGCCGAGGTCAGCCCGCCGTTCCAACTCGGCATCCGACAAGCCGCTGCGATGCTGAATGTGCAGCAGGTTAGTCGCAACCGCAAGTCCTACTGTTGTGCCACTCTCCCCCCTCATCACCCTTCCCTCACGTAAAACAACATAGCCGGGAAAATAATCTAACCTAGTTATCATCACAGCGAACAAGTGACGATTATAGTCACTTTTTGTAGCAAAAGGTGAAAAAACTATTGCTCTTGAACCAAAGTGCCACTATAATAAGGCCAAGACTAAGCAGGAGCAATGTGGCGATGTTCAGCAGATGGTCGCAAGAGGATCCCCTTGTACAGATCATGAACGAGATCATGGCCTCACATCAACTCAGCCAGTCAAGTTTGGCAAGATTGTGCGGCTTGCCGAAAACTACGCTGTCCGATTGTCTGTTGGGCAAACGTCCTGCCACAGTTGAATTGGTTGGTAAGCTCCTAAGCATCTTTCCTAGCTACACAACGAAGATCGTCTATGCTATAGCGGGGCTTGGATACAGCGCACAGATCAGCATTGTTGAAAACGATCACCTTGATCGGGTGGCAGAACACGATCCTCTAACGCTGCTACAGTAACACGGAAAGACCTGCCTTTGGTAGACACGACTGGCCGAGGTGCCGCGGCCAGTCACGATTGGGTAAGTGGCACCACAGCTAAGAGATAGCACTTCAACCTTGGAGCAGAGGAGATAGAGATGGTACGCAAGGCATACAGCAAGGTAGTGGTCGTAATCCTGATGGCGGTGATCATTAGTCTCGTGCCGCAGGCTAGTTCCGCCCAGATGCAGAAGTTTGCTGTAACAGGCTCCCCCCAGCTTGTTAGCGGCAAGCCAGCCGACAAATCCCCCCAGTTCCCCTCTCCGCAGCCGCCTGCGCCAGCTTATCATTACGGCAACCCTGCTGTCAACACCAGCAGCCCCAGCCTTGCGGTTAGCATCCAATTGAACGCCAACACCATTGCTGTTGGTGAAATTGTTACCTTCACCATTCTTGTTGCTAATCAGGGTAATGCGGCGGCGAACAACCTGCAAATCAACCTGCCTGTCCCTGCTGATGCCGATGCTCTCCCCTCAGCACGCAAAGATTTTAGTTGGAACCTGCCCAGCTTGGCTGCCCACGAGCAAGCGACTTTTGTCGGCGCGCTGCGGCTGGACAGCGTACCTGTAGGTGATGCACTTCTTTTGCAGCCTTCAGCTAGTGCCAGCAACGTCCCCATACCTGTGAGTGGTAAGGGTGGTGCCATCGTTGTTGACCGCGATCAGAAGCCGACTACGACCGTTAACCCTAGCAATCAAACCACTTTGAGCAGTGAACAAAGCCGCATCAAGGTGGAAATGCCTGTTGGTAGCACTGATCAAGCACTCACGATTAGCTACAGCCGCAAGCCTATTGTGGACACCGTAGTACCTCCTACCGTAGCTGGCTTCCATGCTGGCTTCGGTGCCTTCTATCTTACCGCCCTTGACGACAAAGGCGTGGCTGTTCATCACTTCGCCCATCCGCTCAAGCTCACGGTGGGATATACCTCCCAGCAGCTTGATGCACTGGGTATCAGTGCTCAAGACCTTACTATCTACTGGTATGATGAGAGCAACAAGCAATGGGTAGCTCTACCAACCGATGTAGATGTAATCAACCAAACCGCCACCACCAGCGTAGATCACTTTAGTGTCTTTCAGCTAAGTGATGGTTCTTCTCCTTCTGCCGCCTTTATCCCCTCGCTGCAAGGGTTCCAGGTTGGCCTTTTCAGCGGCAGCACCAGCTATGGGATGTCGGTTGACGTACCTGCTGGCCCTAGTGGGATCAAGCCCGACCTTTCCCTGTCCTATAACAGTGCCGCTACCGATAGTGGTGGCAGTCAGCGTCCCCTAGCTCAGGCTCCCTGGGTAGGTAAGGGTTGGAGCCTTGATCCCGGCTCTATTGCGCTCAACATCCAGAACTCACCCTATGACACCATCGTTGGCTATTACACTCTGGTGTTGAACGGTCAATCCTTCGATGTGGTGCGTCGTGAATGTGCCCGCCCCAGCACTGGTCAAACTATCTGCGACAACAATCAACCTGACCAGTGGAACTGGGATACAACTAACAAGTCCTTCCTCAAGGTACGGGCAGTCTACGTGGGTAACTCCGACCCCACTCAAGGTGGACGTGGAGGGTCGAAGGGTGGTGTGCCCTACCGTCGCTACAAGTGGCAAATCTGGGACAAGAGTGGTACTCTCTACGAGTACAGTGAGGATGTGTGGTGGGGTTTCTTGAACCAGTGGTCAAGCTTCGAGTGTCATTACGGCTTCTGCACTACTGTTGACCACACAGATGCAGCCATGAGCGCGTACAAGTGGATGCTTACCAATGTACAAGACACATATGGCAACACGATCCAGTACCGCTACGGGCGCAATGCTGCTGGGCACACTGACATTGTAGAGTGGAAGAGCATTGCCAGTGACGCTGGCACGGTGCAAGGCACCGTAGACAACGATATTTGGCTGACGGAAGTAAGCTGGGGGCCAGGCGCGGATCCCAATCAGCATCGCTTTAAGGTTGCCTTCGACTCTGGTGATCGGGGGACTGATCTAGCTTATGATCGTACTCCCGACAAGCGGATCGGCGAAGGTCCTCATGAGACTCGCCAGCTGAACCAGATACGTGTGCTGAGTAGGCCAGATAATACGAATGGCTGGCAACTAGTTAAGCAGTATAATCTGTTCTATGCACCTCAATCCGGCGGGGCGATCCCGAATATGAAGTCGGACAGCTGGGATTGCAGCAGTACGGCACGACCCTGCACGAGTTGGGACAGCCGGAACGCAGTTGATAAGCTGACACTTTGGAAGATAGAGCAACGTGCTAACGACGGCCTTGCTACTCTTCCAGCCACCACCCTCACCTATGGTACCAACCCTGGTAACACCAGCAGTCCCTACCCCAATGGTGATTGGAACCGGCTGATCAGTGCCGACAATGGTCAAGGCGGCAGAGTCGTGTTCACCTACCAGAATGTCGGCGACCGCCAGGCTAACGCTGGACAGGTGAATGCTACCAACTTCATCAACAATCGGCGGGTCGATACCAAGACCATCTATGACCGCAATAGTCTGGTTGGCACTTGGAGCTACACCTATACGCACCCGATCCTTAATCTGCGTGGTGGTGAGAACAACGAACTGCCTAACTCGGCCACTTACTATTACAGCTACAAGCTGAACCAGGTGGCTAACCTGGCACACGCTGGCGGTAAGGAGTTCCGTGGTCACAGTATGGTGATCGAAACCGACCCCACTGGTGCCAAGACTGAACACGACTTTTATCAGGGCGACATTGCTGACGTGAGTGGCTGCAACCGCCAGCTCAATCCCTCGAACCCCAGCGATCCTACTACTGACGTTTGTTTTGCGCCCCTTCGTGACCGCGAGTTCCTCAAGGGCATGGAGTATCGCACGGTGGCGAAGGACAGTAGCGGGAATGCCATGTCTGCTACGCAACACAGCTATGCTGTCAACTTTTACGACATGGGCATGGATCAGGCCGCTCCCTATGCTGGCCTTTGGTACGCCTGGAACTATGAGAACCAAACTGTGGAGACCAGCTACGCCAGCGGCCTCAGCCGCAGCAAGACCACCAATTATTACTATGACCCCTCGTATCAACCCAATGGTCAGCAGTATGGCAACCTGACGGCGAAGGAGGAGCGCGATTACAATAACGCCATCGTGCGCCGCACCATTTACAAGTACGCCGCACCTGCAGACCTGAACACCACTTATATTGTTGACCGCCCGAAGATGGAAGCGATCCTTGACGGGGTGGAGGGGCAGGGCGGCCACTATCTAGCACTCACTGTTTACGGTTACGATAGCAGTAGCACGTGGGGCAGTATCGGCACACATGGTAGCACCACCCTCGTGCGTAAGTTCCGTAACCTGCCGACGACTGGTACACTTTGGACTAGCTACAGCGGCCAGACTCTCTACGGCACTGATACTAGCTATGGCTATGATCTAACTTACGGTAACCAGACGGCGGCAACGAGCTATACCGCAGAGGGGCAGTGGACGGGCGACTCGGCCACCCTCAACGCCAACGGTGGTACTGCCCGCACCACTACTACGGGCTATGATCTAGTCTTCAACGCCCGCCCCATGACGGTTACGCTGCCGACGATTAACTATGGCAACGACGGCATCCATCCGCCCAGTGTGACCCTTGTTGAGAGTGCTGGTTACGACCCAGTCATGGGTACGATGACCTCCATCAAAGATTACAACAACAATGTGACCACTGCCCAGTATGACCGCTTTGGCCGCCTACTCAAGGTTGCCAAGCCCGGCGACAACATCAACACGACCCCTACCTTCAGCACCTACTATGGCGACTTCGACTACCAGCAGTACGGCACTCCCGTGCGCTATCAGGTTTCGCGCCTCGGTAGCGGCTCCAACTATCGGCCTACGCTCCAGTTCTACGACGGTTTGGGTAGGCTGATCCGCAGCAAGGCGGAGAGTGGCTACGGCCCGAACATGACTGACCGCAAGAACATTGTGGTAGACAAGCAGTATGACGCGCTTGGTCGCGTAGTCAACGCCTCGCAGCCGGTCGAGGTGACAGACGGCAGCGATCACGGTAACTATGCAATCCCAGCTACTACCTTCCTGTGGACGCAGACAAGCTACGACGCGCTGGGCCGCACCACTCGGGTACAGACCCCTGACAACAACTTCACCTGGATTAACTACTACATGGACTCAGCTAGCCGGGGTATGATTAGCTCGGTCATTGATGCTAAAAGCCACGCTGTCAACTCCTACTACGACACGTTTGGGCGGCTCTGGCGGGTGGATGAGTACCGGGGCGATAGCACGCCGCAGAATCCCTGGTCGGTTGAGGCTACCACCTACTACAACTACAACGCACTCGACCTGCTCACCACTGTCACTGATGCACAGAACAACGTCACCACCATGACCTACGACAGTCTGGGCCGTAAGAAGACGATGAGTGACCCGGATATGGGTGGATGGAGCTATGGCTACGATGCCAATGGCAACCTGACGAGCCAGATCGACGCGAAGAACCAGACCACCACCTTCAGCTACGACCTCTTGGATCGCTTGAAAGGCAAAGGCGTTGGCCCAGACGGTATTGCTTACACCTATGACAAGCTGGGGGTGAGTAATGGTCTAGGTCAGGTCGGCGATCAATCATCCAACGGCACCTACTACACCTACTATAACTACGACACACGTGGCCGCCAGAGCCAGGTTGATCACTGGGTCAAGTTCCGCGCCCATAACACCTTCCAGTACCAGTACGACAGTAGCGACAAGGTTACGGGGATTACCTATCCTACCAGCGAACAGATCACCTATGGCTACGACTACGCTTGGCGGCAAACCAGTGTATGTAGCAACAACAACTACTACATTTGCTACGCCAGCAACGCTACCTACACTGCCCTCGACCAGCCACAGGACTGGACGTTCGGTAACGGCTTGCACCAGACCTGGAGCTACGACCCGACGATGAAGCGTCTGAGCAACATCCACGTCGGCACTGTCTTCAACAACACCTACACCTACGATGCCGTCGGCAACATGACTTCCTTCAGCAGCAGCGTGGTGCAGGACAATCAGAGCTTTACCTACGACCAGCGTGACCGCCTGACGAGTTGGACGCACAACAGCACGACCGAGAACTATCAGTACGATGTGCTGGGCAACATCACGAACAAGGCGAACACGGCCTATAGCTACAAGCAGAACGACACGCAGGGCACCAACCGCTTCCCCCATGCTGCTACCGGCATTGGCGGCAACACCTACCACTACGATAACAACGGCAACATGATCGACGATGGTAGCTACGGCCACAACTTTGGCTGGAACGGCTTCAACCAGATGACCGGCGTGTACAACACGAACAACAACCCCCTAGAGGTCTACGCCTACGACGCTGACGGCAACCGTAGCAAGCGCACGGCCAACAACGTCAACACCTTCTACCAGGGCGGCCTGATGGACTACGACGAGCCGAACGGCCAAGTGGGGACGATAGCGGAGAGCCGCTACTACTACACCCTCAACGGCCAGACTATTGCCCAGCGCACGGTCAACAGTTCGGTCAACTACGTGACCTACATCCACCCCGACCACATGGGTAGCGCACGCTTCACCACCCTGCAAAACGGCAGCATGAGTGCTTGGCAGGAGTACGATCCCTGGGGCAAGGTAGTCAACCACAGCAACCCAACGCTGGCGACCAAGCTGAACTACACCGGCCAGCGGCTTGACGATACTGGCTTTCTGTACTACAATAGTCGCTACTACAACCCGAACACCGCCCGCTTCCTGCAAGCCGACAGCATCGTGCCGGATGCGGCTGGAGGTGGTGGCGGCAAGTCGAACCTGACAACCGACTTCCACGAGACTGGCTTCGTTGCCAATCTGAACAGCAGCAACGCCAAAGGTTTCTACTTCCAACTGAGCAGCCGCGACCAGCAGCAGGCGGAGGATCCGAACGGCAACAGCGACCCGCAGGCTCTCAACCGCTACAGCTACGTGCAGAACAACCCGCTGAAGTATAGGGATCCGAGTGGACATGCTCTGTATATGGACTACAACCAAGCGTACAAGCTGGGTATGGTGCTAACGGACATTGCTGCGAAACTGAGCAACGGGGCTAGCTTGGAGGGCATGGGAGCGGCTATTCTAGCAGCACTGGGATTGGTTTTTCCTACGGTTGCTCTTGCTGCTGATGCAGCAGCAGGTCTCATGGCTTTTCTCTCCGCCCTGACAGGCAGTGATGCTAATGCTATAGGTCTAATGGGTAGTCAACTTGAGGCTATGGCTAGTCTTAATCCCGATGGTGTAGCTCTTGCGTTTAACCTAGATGGTACGTGGGGCATACTCGGTCTGGATGGTGAGAGTCCTGATGGCAGTGGCATTTATGCTGGAGCAGTAAATCTCTCTGGCAACGCAGTTAAACAGATGCAAGGCCTCATACCATGGGCGCAATTTAACCTTCAGTGTCCTTTCGCTATCGTTAACGGCCATGCTAGAGTCGTAAGTATAAGCTACTTCCGCAGCCATCATTGGGGCCACATCTTCCATGATGACATAGCAGGTCTTGCAAATGATCCACCGCCAAGCCTTCCTGACACTGGTGGTGGTCAGATGTCACCATGACGCTTACGATGAGAAGCTATTTAAGAGCCGTATTTAGTGTACGGTTAGCTGACAAGCCCACTTGTCACTCTGCGGCTCTTGGTTGGCTAAACCTTGAAACTCAACCAGTAGCAATGTGAAGAGAAGTAGTTAAAAACGGAAGGAATGTTCACATGAAGATCATGCGCCCTTGCTTGTATCTAGCAATAGTAGTTGGTGTTGTCATAATGGTGGCTGGCTGTACCAACCCACAAATGGGTGTCCAGAATGACACTGCGATGACACACTATATCAGAGGCATACAGTACACAGCTCAACACAATTATGATGATGCGATTGCTGAGTACACATCTGCAATCGCACTCGATCCGAACCTAGCTTACATTGACAGCCGTGCCACTAGTTGCTATCTCAAGGGCGATTATAATTGTGCCTTGAGTGACTATATCCGCATTACAAGCATAAACCCAGACTATGTTAGTGCGTATGCTTCGGCTGCAAGACTGTATGCGACTCAAGGCAAGTACCAAGATGCCATTACTTATTACACTAAGGCTATTCAGCTTAGGTCTAGCGAGTACGCTTGGTTCGAGGCTAGGGGAGATGCATACAGAGCAGTTGGAAACAAGGGTAGCTCTGCTGATGATTATAGAACTGCTCTTAGCATAATCGATGGTGGACGCACCGCTGGTACATCTGCCTATGTGGAGAAGACAGATTTGATCAATAAGCAACGAGAAATTGAGCAGAAGCTGAAGAACCTAGGGTTGTAGGATACGGGTGTTATAAGCTACCGACTGCTCCTCCTTCTTGTGTAATCCTTTAACTGCCAATCATCTGCTCCTGTTGGTTGTTCTTGGATAAACAAGTTGGTGCCTGTCTTGCTACCCTCCCCTCCCTTCTGTTATACTTCCCCGCCATCAACCGCAAGGGAGTACCTCTTAATCCCCATGCTCGTCTCCACATCAGCATCCCCAGCCGAAACTAACACTGGCCCAACAAGCAACAGCCTGCGCCTCAGCCAGCTTCTCTTGCTGGCCGCCCTCGGCCTCGCCCTCATCCTCTACCTGCCCACCCTCGGCCAGTGGTGGGTGGCTGACGACTACAACTTTGCCATCCCTAAGCCACCCCAGCAGATCGCCAACTTCTTCGTCTTCCTTCCCTGGCGCGTCTTTTACCGCCCGATCACCTGGATTTCGTCGGTTGCCGACTACCACTTGTGGGGCTGGAATCCACTCCCCTCGCGCCTGGAGAACATCGTCGCCATGCTGATCGCCGTTGCCCTCGTCTGGCAACTGGTGCGGAAGCTGACCGAACGCGATCTCACTGCTGGCCTCGCCGCCATCCTCTTTGCCGTTGCCCCCAGCCATCCCGCTTCTGTGACCTTCGTGCAGGGGCGCGGCGACTCGCTCTCCACCCTGTTCTACCTCGCGGCTGCCACCTGCTTCTTCAGCTACCTGCGTACCCCACGCAAGCGGTGGCTGTACCTCTCGGTCGGCATCTTCGCCCTGCTCGGCATCGGCGCGAAGGAGATGGCCGTCACCTTGCCCGCACCCTTGCTCCTCGCCGACCTGCTTTTCTTCCCCCAGCCAGAGTTGCGGGCAAGGCGGTTTGCTGCTTTCATCCTTGCCAAGCTGCGCCGCCACTGGCTACCGCTCCTGGTCTGCGGCGGCTACATCGCCCTGCGCCTGCTCTACGCGGCCCTGCGCCTCTCCTCGCTCGGCTACGGCACCAAGTTCAACGCTGCTGAAATCCGCGACAACCTGGCAGGCTTCCTCGGCCAACTGGTCGGCGTACCCAGCATCAACCCGATCAAGGGCACGCTGGCCTTGCTCTTTGTCTCTGGCTTCCTGTTGATCGCTTCTCTACTGGCATGGTATGGTGGGCGGCTCGGCTGGCTCGGTCTCGCCTGGATCGTAATCACCATCGTGCCGATCCTCAACATCCCGGTGATCGAGTCGGACAGCCGCTACCTCTACCTGCCCAGCGTGGGGCTGGTCATGTTGCTCGCCGCTGCCCTCAGCCGCTTGCTCTACCTGCGTGCGCCTGCTGATGAAGCTGCTGCCTCAGCAAGTCGCCCTCGTGTGTTGCTTACCGCCGGGTTGACCGTGCTACTTATCGCCTACGGTAGCTGGGGCACAATCGGCTACAATCAGGAGTACCAGATCAGCGGCGACTCCGGGCGGCGGATGCTCACTGCAATGAAGGCTGCCGTGCCCCAACCGGAGGTAGGTAGCCGCATCTTCATCGCTAACTTGCCCTACGAGTACAAGCGGGTGATCATCTACGGGGCGGGGGTCTACTGGGCAGTGCGGATGAACTACGCTAACAACGACACGGTGAAGGTGTATGAGCGGGGCTTTAGTGGCGACTTCGACCAAGCCCTGGCCGAAACGAACCCGCCACCGAGCTACTACTTCGCTTGGCAGGGGGATGTAGAGCAGGGGCAACTGCAAGGCTACCCTACGCGGGCACAGTACCTAGCTGCGATCAAGCCGTAGCCGCTTTGGTGACGTGCCTGCTGTTTGTTATACTAAGGTTAGCTATGCAGCAAAGGATGGATTACGCCCCCTGATGGAACTAGCCAGCCCCAACCTACCGCAACCGCGTAGCCTTGCCATTTTGAGCAGGCTGGCGCTATGGCCCGCCTTGATTGCCACGCTTGCCCTCTACCTGCCGACGTTGTGGTACTCGTGGGCAGCAGACGATGCCTGGTATCTGGTAGCCAAGCCCTGGTCAGCCGTGCCGGGAATGTTCAACATCCTCGACCCCACGCGCTTCTTCTACCGCCCGCTCAGTGCCGTCAGCTACTTTCTCAGCTACACCCTGTTTGGCGACAATCCTGCTGCCTGGCACGCGGTCAATCTGCTCTGGTATCTCGCCTGCGTCTACGCCTGCTTCCTGCTGGCCCGGCGGTTGCTGGGGGTAACAGGGGCAATGCTCGGCACCCTGCTATTCGCTATCCATCCCGCTCACCCCGGTGCAGTGGACTGGATTTCGTCGCTCTCCGACGTGCAGGCTGCCACCTTCGCGCTGCTAGCGGCCTGGTTGTGGCTCTGCTATCGGGATGGCGGCCAACGCAGCCGCTACCTGCTGACGGTTGCCTCTCTTGGTTTGGCTCTCCTCAGCAAAGAGGCGGCGACCACCATGCCGTTCGTGATCATCCTCGGCGACCTGCTGTTCAACGCCCGGCAGGGGTGGCGACGCAAGTTCATCACCCTGCTAGAGTACGCTGGTCTCCTCTTGCCGCTGGCAATCTACGCGCTGCTCAAGGGTCTAGCTCTCAGCAGCGGTGGAGTAATCCTCTATAAGCCCTGGTTCCTCTCCGACCCCGGCAAGCTGCTGCCCAGCACCCTGCTCTACATCTTGCACAGCGTAGGGCTACCCATCTACAGTTTGGACACGTTGGGCGGGTTCCTCAGTCTGCTGGTAGTTGGATTGCTGGTCGCCGTAGCCTGGCGGCTGGGCAAGGCGGGTTGGTGCTGCCTGCTCTGGCTGCTGCTCACGCTTGCGCCAGTGGCGATCAGCTTGCAGGCCACCAACCTGACCGAGCGCACGGTGTTCTTGCCGTCGGTGGGTACCTGCCTGCTGCTAGCTGGTCTGCTGGTCTATCTCTACCACCGGGTTCGGCCCGAACGAGTGGGGCGGCTGCTGGTTGGCGCGACCAGCGCAGGTTTGCTGCTGCTGGCGGTGTGGGGTACAGCGGTACACAGCTACGATTGGTACATGGCAGGCGAGATCAACGCCCGTATCATCCGCGACTTCCGTCGCTTGCAGCCGAGCTTGCCCGCTGACGCGATCATCTACTTCCGCGACGTGCCCTACCTCTACGGCAACGCCTACGTGGTGGGCAACCGAGGGCTGAACTATATGCTGCGGCCAGCAGGCAGTGGGCCAGTGCGGGTGATCGACAAGGACTTCTCGACCGCCGACAAGTTCTGTCTGCCGGGCAACACGCTCTACTTCGCCACCGCGCCGAACGGCAGCGTGACGAAGCTGCCGGATTGCCAGACCTGGCTCAACTGGCAGGGCCAGTTAGCAGCAATCAGGCTAAGTATGGATTAGCACGATGGTAGCAATACCAACCGAATGAGCAACCGCTCGGTCGTCTTCAGCCCACCAGGTTGGCAGAACACGCCCACTCCAACCTATACCCCCACCAGCACACCCACCAACACGCCCACGCCCACTAGCACACCAACTGCCAACCTTGCTCTCAGCCACCTGATCTACGACGATCAACTGAATGGCTGGAACAACTGGTCGTGGAACACCACCATCACACCCAGCAACAGCACCCCAGTCTATCGCGGCAGCCACTCGCTGGCAGTCAAGTACAACCTGGGCTGGGCTGGACTCCAGTTGCAGCGCAACAATGTCAGCCTCGCACTCTACAGCGACCTGCGCTTCTACATCCATGGTGGCAGCGAAGGCAGTCTGCAGATCAAGCTGGAACTGCGCGATGCCAACGACAATTCTGGTGGTGATGTACTGCTCGACAACTACATCGAGCCGGAACACCATGTCGTTGCTGGGCAGTGGCGCGGCGGAGGTAGTTACCAACCTCAGCGCGGTCTCCAACTGGCAACTGCACAGCGCAAATGAACAGGCCGCTGCCCTCGGTCAGGTGACAACTACTATTGAGAAGCTGGAGCTGACTGCGCTCTCCATTGCTGAGACGGCAGCATTGGTATAGGAAGAAGCGCAGCAAGCCCTCGAAGGTCTCGCCACTTCGCAACAAGCAGTAAGCGACAGTAGTGGGGCGATGTTGGCTATCCGCTCCCAGGTACAACAGATTGTGACGCGCAGCATCGCCCTCAACGAGCAGATTCAGCGGATCAGCAGAGTTGTCGAGACGCTGAAGTGCGTCGCGGCAGCGGCGCACCTGCTAGCCCTCAACACTGCCATCGAAGCGGCGGGAGCAGGAGCCGTCGGTGAGCGGTTTGCGGTGGTAGCAAGCAAGGTCAAGCAACTGGCACAGCGGTCACAGGAAGAAGCCCGCAGCATCCGCAGCCTGGTGTTTGAGGTGCAGCAAGCTAATGTCGCTAGCGTGATGGCAACTGAGCAAGGGCTGAAGGATGCCCATAGCGGGGGTCAATGCACCAAGACCGCGACCGACTCGACCGTGGCGGCCATCGAGCGCGTGGAGTTGAGCATCAGCCGGATGCAAGTTATCGCTTTGGCGACGCAGCAGTAACGCAGTGCGGCTAGCCAGAGCGCAGTGGTGATGTTGCAAATCAAGTAAGCCGCCAGAGGGGTGGCAACGGCGGCGCAGGAGATAGATCGAACCGTTAACGTCCTGAGCGGCATGGCAGCTTAACTCAGCATGGTGCAATCACCAGCGGCTACGGACTAACGCCGCTGGTGACCACGGGCAATAGCGGAGCGGCCACAGATCAGCCAATGCTATAGTTACTTCACGATCACACCCCAAGATGACTGCTTGATACAGCCGCAGTCGGGGTGAGTTTTCACCCCGGCTACGCTTGTATCAAGCAGTTACGGTTCAACCAGGCTGAGGCTGTCGAGGTGGTACGTGGGCTGGGTGTTCGCCGTGTGGCTTTGCAGCACGATGCCACTGATCGCCTGCTCTTGGGTTAGCTCACTAAGCGGGATGCTGACTTCGCGCCATGTACCTGCCGCGATGCCGCCACCAGCGATGTAGGGGTCGAGCAGCCGCTCACCGACAACCTGGCCGCTTGTGTCGGCAACCTTGACTGTGAGTTGCTGCCCACCAGCGGTGCCTCCATGAACAAAGAAATGCAGCCGGGTGCGGGCAGTAGTGGTTAGCAGGCTGTGATGCAAGTAGAGTGCAGCCCAACCTGCGCTGTAGCTGACGCTGATGGCGCGGTTGCCGTTGTATGTCGGGCTGGTGCTGGCGAAATCGGCGTTGGTGTCCCACGACCAGTTCTGCCAGCCGCTGGTCAGCTCTTCGTCGTAGATGAGCGTCTGATTGGAGGCTGGCAGCGGTGTGCTGGTAGCTGCGACCGCGGTGCTGGTCGCTGGTTGGGTGGCGGTGGGGCTAACACTGCTACTGACCAGTTCAATGTTGTCGAGGTAGAAGATAGGTTGCGAGCTGGATGAGGCACTCTGTAGCGTTAGGCGGGTGATGTTGCTGGCCGTAGTCAAGTCGCGCAGCGGGATTATGACCTCCTGCCACTGCCCGGCTGGGATGCTGCCGCCTACGATGTAGTCACTGATGAGACGGCTGGGGCCATAGTTACCGGCTGCATCCACCAGTTTGGCCTCGACGCGCTGTCCTCCAGCACTACCACCATGCACGAAGAAACGTAGGCTCTGGTACGAGCTGATGTCAAGCGCACTGTGATAGACGGACAACCCGGCCCAGGCCTGGTTATAGCTCACGGCTATGGAGCGGCTACCAGCGTAGACGGGTGCAGTGTTGGCAAAGTTGAGGCTAGTGTCCCACGACCAGTCCTCCCAGCCGTTAGTTGGTGTCTCATCGTAGATGGGTAGATTGGCTCCTGCCGCTGCTGTAGCTGTTGCGGTGTTAGCTATAGCTGTCGGGGTCTTAGTGGCGGTTGCCGTGCTGCTACTGGTTGGGGTGCTGACCACAGGGGTACTGGTCGTAGTTGGCGTTGGGGTGTAACAACGAGGGTGGAGTGCGTAAGCAGCGTTGGTGATGATGCGAGCAAAATCCCCTGACCAGCTCGCCCCGTAACTGTCACCCAGGTAGGCTGAAATGCCGACGGCCCGCCCCTTAACAGCTAGCAGTGGCGACCCATCGTTCCAGGCTGCGAACGATGCCGCCCCAGCGGCTAGTGGCAGATTGGCACGGTAGGTCGCGTTGAGGCTCATGACCCCCTGCAGCAGTGGGCTGGCCGTATTGTAGCTGCCCAGCGTACCCAATAGTGATACGTTACTGTTGGCCGCTACGTAAGGGCTGTAACCACTGGTGAGCCAGCGACCAGCGAGGCCGTTGGGCGAACTGGCGAACGAGTAGTTGAGGGCAACTACCACGCCGCCCGCATCCTGGTAGTCAGCCAAGTTGTTGCCGATGGTGACGGCGTTGGTGTAGGTGTCATTGCTCAAAGCCACAACCACTTGGTACTGGCGTAGCAGTTGAACACTTGGTACGGTCAAGCGCGTATTATAGAGGGCGATACCACCCACGGCTGGCTGGGCCACTAGGCTATCCTTGAGCGCAGCGGGTACGGTGCTGTCATTGTAGAGGATAGCAACGCGGAAGCGGTCACGACAGGGATCAGGCGTGTTGGTGTTGGTCGGGGTATTGGTCGCAGTGGAAGTATTGGTACTGGTTGCAGTGCTGGTTGGTGTATTGGTGTTAGTTGGGGTTGCAGTGTTGGTACTAGTTGGTGTATTAGTTGGGGTGTTGGTACGCGTGGGGATGCTGGTTGGGGTGTTAGTCGGGATGTTGGTTGGTTGTGGAGTGGGGGTGGGGGGTAGCGGTTGCGTTGGTGGTGCAAGTGTGATGCCGTCAACGAAGGGCGCATCACCGCTGTCATTGTAAATCTCAATTACGTTGTTGTAGTTGGCATGGAGGCCGAGTTGGACCCGCAGCAGACCGGGTGTACCCCAGCTACCAGTGTTGGCAAAGTCGTAGCGATAGCTAGGCCCACCGTTGATCTTGACCCAAGCCGCATCGCCGTTCTCGCCAGAGGTGTAGTAGATGTTGATCTGCTGTTCGCCTTCAATGCTAGTCTGTACGTTGTTGAACCGCAAGCGACCACCATGATCGAGTTCCTCGACCTTCAGCCCTGCAGAGCAGGAGTTGCAGCTACTCACCCGCGCACTGCCACTCAAGGTGTTGAGCGGGCTTTCTGCCTCGTACATCTTCGGTGCGTCGCTGGGATTGTAGGTTTGATGATGCAGTTGTACGCGGTAGCCAGTGGCCTTGAGGTTGCCGTCGCCCTGAGTGATGGTGCCCCCACAGTAGCCACCACCAACCACGTAGAGGCCGGTGTAGCCAGCATCATTGGCGCAACTCTTAGCCCGACTGTCGGCCAAGGAGTAGGCACTGCCTCCCGCGTAATCGCTGTTGCGAATGGTAGCTGCGTTCTTCTCGGTAAAATACACGGCTTTGCCTACACACTGGGGGTCGTTGGGTGTGGTGCGGCAGACAGCTGGTCCCTCGTCAAACTGTCCACTTTGATAGGGTTTTGGGTCCGTGCCAAAGCCGTATTCCTCCAGCACAAGAGGACCTTGGTAGCCCCAGTTATCACGTATGCGGCTGCGAACATCGTCAGCGAAGCCGGTGTAGTTGTGAGGTGAGAGGAAGTCCACCATGTCTACCAACCTGCCGCTCGTACTTGACATGAAGAAGATATCGGCAGCCTGAAAACCACCAGTTTGGACAGTCTCGCTGCTGAGACCAACAGTTAGCAATATCGCACTGCCGAGACTCTTAAAGATGTCGGTAAAGTTACGCACCCAACTGTTGGCATAGTTGCGGTAAAACTCCACATCTGCTGGAGGCACGCCGGGCCAGGGGCGATAGCAGTCGTAGTGTGGTGTCGGCGGGGCTGGTAGCGGTGGATCCGGCAACCGTCTGCATTGGTTGTTGATCTCGTTGTCCGCATTGACAAAAGCGATCATCGAGCTAGCCCGATGTCCGTCAATGGTTTCGCTGTTGAAAGCGGTGATGAAGCTCTGAATCCAGGCACGCTGTTCATCCTTCATCCTGAACTGGCCGTTGTTGTGCAACACTACATCCAGACGCATCCCTCGTGCGTTAGCCCGCAAGGCGAAGTCGTAGATGGTGGCGACGCTAGTGGGGGGCGTTGCCCAACGGTCGAGGTTTGGCAACTCCACGTAGATGCGTAGCATATTGGCATTAAGTGCCTGAGCCTTGTCGAGCCAATAATCAATGCTACCATCGCTCACTCGTGGGTTATAGTTCACCTCGTAGAAGGTGCCAGTGTTCCCGTCAAAGTCGGGGTGGAAGAACTGGATGCCCTTGGGCGACCAGCGACCATGACAGTCGTAGAGGAACTTGCCGTTCTTGTAGATTTGGCCGCACTGGGTGGGCCGCTCGACCGTTCCGGGTGCGGCAAGACCCACAACTCGCTGACTGTTCTTGGTATCAGCTTGCTGTGAGGTTGTGCCGACCAGCGGTTGTGGGGTGGCTGCGGCGGCGAAGGGGGCAGCCAGCAGGCTGACAAGCAGCAGGAGCAGCAGAGGGAGACGTTTCTTCACTTCGTACCTTCTTTCTGGGGTCTGATTTTGTTGGCTTACCGCCATGAACGCATGGTTATGGCGGGCGGTAGTGAACGGACGCACTAGGGATCAGGCATCGGCAGCCCGTCCCGCTCACCGTTGGGGAGCAGGACGAGCCAACAGCCTCTAGTTCACGATGATGCGGTCGATGTCGGGTGTCCAGCCGCCATCGTTATAGAAGCGGATAGTGTTGTTGCCTGCGTTCAGGCTAATGATCAGCACATAACTGCCGACCTTCTCCCACCCGCCTGTGCTGCTGAAGGTGCGTGGGATGGGGCCGCCGCCATTGAGGCTGAGGCTGGCATTGCGCGTCTCGCCTGTTGCGTAGTAGATGGTTAGCTGGTACGACCCACTGCTCGGCACCCACACATTGTTGAACTGTAGTGAGTTGCCGTAGCCGATCCAGCCGACCTTCTGCCCCCCGGAGCAACTGCTGCAACCGCCCCGTGCCGCGCCGTTGAGTGTGTTTGACCACGACTCAGCTTCGTAGGAGGTGATCGCAACGCCGCCTCGCCCGTTGTGGTTGCTGTAGAGGTTCATCACGCTGTCGCCGAAGTAAGGCCCATACATCGCCAGCGGCTTCCCAGCCAGCTTGACGCTGTTGACGCTGTTAACCAGGTTGGAGGTTCCGAGGCGCAGCACCCAGGGGCCGCCGCTAGCCCCCTCCGTCATGTCGTTGCCCATGCCTATTCTAGCCGGACTCACCGAGAGGTCGTCATCCGCCTTCCAGCCGTAGGAGGCCATCATGCGCCCGCCCGTGAAAGGGGCAGCTTCCGGGTAGCCGAGGCTGACCTCGTATTGAGAGCGGTCGCCATTGAACTCCGACCCCAGGCTGCCAGTAAACGAACTGATCGAGCGGCCGTCAACGCGGTCGAAGAGGATGACGATGGCAACATCGTATGCCCAGTTGTTGTTCAGGAACTCGCCGGTAGTGGCGAACTCACGAGGCGACCACTGCCCCCACGGGGCAACACCACTCTGGTAAGCCGGGACGAAGACCCAGCGGTCGGTCAACCAGCCAGGGCGACTGGGGTCATGGCTGTAGACGCAGTGTCCAGCGGTGACAAGGGTATGCTGACCCGAAACTGAGGCCGAACAGGCGTAGACCAAGCTGCCCACGTTGTAGAAGACCTTACCAACGGTGCTGAATGGATAGTCTGTATAGGCGTTGATGTTCGAGACATCAAAGCGGTTGTAGGCAAAAGGATAAGGTTGGTTGTCCAGCAGCGGACGACTAGGCTCTGGCTGTTTGAGTTCGATCACCCGCGCACCATCAGGGTTGGGTAGCAGGGCAGGGATCGTGACGAGCGGCCCTTCCGGTTCGATGCGCCCCTGGCTACTAGCAGCCGCTTCCTCCGCACTGATGGTCGGCAGGTCGGCAGGGATCGCGTTCAGCATCTCCTCGCGGGTGAAGGGTGTGGGGTTCTTCGGTATGATCGGGCCAGAGGAGACCGAAGGTAGGCTGGTAACGGTAGCAGGCTTATCGCTCTGGGCGACGGCCCGATCCCCATACCCAACCAGCGAGCTGAAGCTGGTCAGCAGCAGGGTCAACACCAAGGCCAGTCTCAGACGGTAAGCTACGGACTTGTAGTAGTACATGATTGCCTTCCTCTCAAGCCGACTGACTGCGTACTTAGTCGGTTGTCGGCACGGGGCCAAACGTGAGCCTGGTGCTGATCACCTAATCAGCACCAGGCTGCCGGTTTTAGTTGATCGTGATACGGTCGAAGTCAGGTGTCCAGCCACCGCCGTCGTAGAGGAGGACGGTATTGTTGCCTGCATTGAGCCAGACATCTACGCTGATGCTGCCGACGTTCTCCCAACTGCCGGTGCTAGCGAAGGTTTGGTAGCTAGGCCATTGGCTGTTGATGCTCACCTGTGCATAGCGCGTCTCGCCGGAGGCGTAGTAGATCGTCAGGTGGTAGGTACCAGCGTTGGCGACGCTGATGTTGTTGAACTGCAAGGTAGCGTTGTAGCCAACCCAACCGACCTTCTGCCCGCCGGAGCAAGCACCGCAATCGCTGCGGGCGGCACCGTTGTTCAGGCTATTCGCCCAAGACTCGGCCTCGTAGGAGCTACTAACGTTGTTGGGGCGCAGCCAGCCACTGACCCCGCTGCTGACGTACCAGCCGTTAACCGCGAGGCTCTTGCTGCCACCCGCCGAACTGTTCTCCTCGATTACCGCGATCGTGCCGTTGCCTGCACTGTTAACGTTCGACTCAGTAACGACGGAGGTATGACCATCAGTACTGGTCGCACCGTAACTGAGTACGTCGCCGGGCTGAGGGGCATTGCCAGTGGCACCGTTGCTGATCTGCCGCATCCTGTTGCCGCTGTAATTCCAGACTACCTGGCTACCGTTGGCGGGGTAGGGGTTGACCCCATAAGCCTGATAGAGGAAGCGCATGGAAAGTTCAACGCACTCCCACTCGTAGACACCCCAGGCACCAGAGAAGAATCTGACATCCACATCCGGTGCGCCATCGGAGTAGGGGCGTGGGCCGCAAGCGGGCATCCCTTGGTAGACCGCGCCCAGGCGATAACTACTCCAGCCAGAGCGGTTGTAGTAGGTATTATAATCGCAGTCGCCGTTCCACCAAGCTGGGGTCGGCAGGTTGCCGGGTTGCGCCACCACCGCTTGCGGCGACTTAGCTGCAGCTGGCTGATCGGGCGTGAGGGTGGTCGGAACCTCAAGGTTGAGGCTGCTGAGGGTAAGCTGGCTCAATTCATCGGGCAGCAATTGGCCCTGGTCGCGGGTAGTGGCGGGCTGCTCGCTGGCGTAGCGCACGATCCAGAGCCGGTTGCCCGCCTCAACCACCCATTCAACGATCAGTGTCGGCTTAAGCGTTGGGCTGTCGAGATTGAGCTTAACCAAGTTAACCAGACCCGGAACTGGCTGCCCGAACAGCGAAACCGCAAGGCCTGCTTGTGGCTGGCTACCCTGCTCTTGACGATACTGGCTGAGCGCGGTGCGGTACTGCTCAACTCCGCCGGTCCGCGCTACTGGTACGCGCTCGAAGCCGGGCTTGGTGCCGAAGGGAACAGCCAAGACTGTGAACTCGCGGTATGGGTGGTGGGCGGTTGCAATTGCTAGCTGGCTGGCATCCCCTGCTGGGGCAACCGCAAAATCAGCATCTGGCAGGGTGGGAGTGCTGATTGTCAACGTTACCCCATCAAGGACGAACGATGTTGTAGTAGCACGCGCTTGTGGCTTCGCGTCCTTGCCATCAGGGGCTGCCTGGACAGGTAGCGTCGCCAGCAGCGTAATCAACAGCAGGACGGTTGAGACTAGACTACGAGAATGCTTGACCATCTGTAACCTCCTCTAATTCGTGCGTCAGGCTGTACAGCCACAGGAACAACCGTAGTTGGGCCTTGCCAACAACCTGGCTTCCAAAGACCTACGTGGTGGGTTAACATAGTGACGAGACTTGGCTGCTACAAAAGCATTGATCACATTCTAGCTGGTGGGCTACTGGAAACTGTACGCTCTTGTAACCGGGGGCAAGGTTACAGTAGACAGTTTTGTAACGAATGTTATGTCTGCCTTAAATGTCATATTCGGATCATATGAAAAGCCTGCGCCAAGAGCGGTGCAGGCTTCGTTGTGCAGCGGACATCCTGAGTTCCCAACCGTTCTTAGCTTCCAGAGCCTTCCAGTGCGTAGCTAACTGCTTGCTCAAGCGTCAATTGTTCGCCAACTATCCATTCGACCCTGAATGCAACATCGCCGAGCTGCTCAGGCAACTGAGTAAGGATCTTCTCCAAACGCGGTATCTCAGGCGAGTGCAGCGGCATCCCCAGCTTGCTGCGGACTGCAGCGGCAGCAGCATAGAGGCGGGTGCTACGGATTGCCGCACCCTGATACATAGCCAGCAGAGCCATACCTTCAAGGCCAGTAGCAATCCCTTCCTGATTACCCATCTCGTGCTGGGCAGTCAGGCTTTGACGGTGTAGGGTGTATGCCTGTACATAATCACCCTGGTGAACGAACACATCGGCCAGATTAGGCAACCAGGTAGTAATGCCTATGTGATCCCCCAGTTCGCGCTTAATCTCAATCACCTGCTCATACAACTGGCGAGCTTCCTCCCATTGCTCCAGGTGCAACATGATGTTACCAAGATTGCCGTACGCATCGGCCAGACTCTGCTGGTCGCCAAGTTCGAGCATCATGCTGCTGCTCTGCTCCATATAGCGATGGGCCAATGTGAAATCGCTTTGAGCGTAAGCAATGTTCCCTAGATTCATCATCGCTACGGCGATGCCCCGCTGGTCGTTCAACTCACGCTTGATCGCCAAGCTCTCCTCGTGTAGCTGCTTGGCAGCTTCATAGTCACCCTGCTCCATCACAACGATAGCCAGGTTGTTGATCGCTCTGGCAATGTTGAGGTTGTCGCCCAGGCTACGGTGTCGCCAGACTCTGCTCGATCAGCGACCTAGCAGCTACAAAATTACCTTGGCGGATTGCCAGCGAACCAGCACTGCCCAAGGCTTTGGCCCGCAAGCTGGTGGGAGTGTTGGCCGCTATCGTCAGGGCTGCATCTAGCCAACTACGTCCCTCGCTCAGGCTACCGTTGGTCATCCAGAAACGCCACAATGGGGCGGTAAGTTGCAAAGCTGTCTCACCGTCCTGATCTTCAAGTACCAGACTGATAGCGTAGCGTAGATTATCTTGTTCCTCAGTTAGCAGCCCGAACCAGTAGCTCTGTTGAGGGGTGATGAGGGCATCGCTGGCGACCTGTGCCAGTTGCATATAGTAGTGAATGTAGTTAGTGCGTACCAGTGAGCCAACAGCCAGTTGCTGCAATCGTTCGGCAGCGTATTGGCGGATCGTCTCCAACATCCGGTAGCGCGCTTGTTTGCCTTGCCGCTCCCTAATCACCAAGGACTTGCTAATCAACCCGCTCAAGGGATCGAGCAGGTCGAACCGCTCACCTTCGCTGCAAACTGCTTCAGCCCCAGCAAGCGAGAAGCCCGCCGGGAAAATCGCCAGTTTGGCAAAAATCACCTGTTCAACCGGGGAGAGTAGGTCGTAGCTCCAGTCGATCAACGCTTTAAGGGTCTGCTGACGTGGTAGAACCGTGCGAGAGCCGCTGGTTAGTAGTTGGAAGCGGTCATCTATACGTTCAGCGATCTGTTCCACACTCAACACCGCCAACCGCGCCGCCGCCAACTCAATTGCTAGTGGCAGCCCATCCAACCGTTCACAAATCTCGCGCACCACCTCGAAGTTAGCTTGGTTAAGTTCAAAATGACGCTCGATCAGCCTGGCGCGTTCACTAAAGAGGCGGATCGCTTCGTAACTCGCCATCTGTGTAATCGTCAGCTTTTGGTCTGGCCCTGGCAGGGAGAGAGGCGGCACCTGGTAAATCGTCTCCCCCTCAGTCCGTAGTGCCTCGCGGCTAGTAGTTAGGATCACCAGGTTAGGTGCAGCCGTCAGTAGCTGGTGCGCCAGGTCTGCTACGGCCCCGACAAGATGTTCACAGTTGTCAAGGATGAGTAGCACCCGCTTGGCCTGCAAGTAACTTACAACCGTTGCCAGTAGCGGTTGGACACTTTGATCAATAAGGCCAAAGGCTGAAGCAAGCAGCGGCATGAGTAGCCTCTCATCGCGTAGCCTTGCCAACTCGATCTGCTGCGTCCCATCTGGGAATTGGTGGCTCAGCCGCTGAGCAGCAACCAGAGCCAGCCGCGTTTTGCCCGATCCCCCAGCACCCGCCAGGGTAAGTAGCCTGGTTTCAGTTACCAACTGAATAATTTCAGCCAATTCAGCCTCACGGCCAACAAAGCTGGTTAGTGGTTGCGGTAGATAGCTGCCTGCGGCAGCTGCTGCATTAGCTCCGCTGACGCTGACCAGCTTACCAGGCCCAAGTCGATCGAGCGGGGGTGACTGCCATTCAGCCGTAGTAAAGGGTGGGCAGTCAGCCAGACTAAACAGCTCCAGAGCCTCACTCTGAGTGCAAATCGCCTCCCAGACAGCCAGGGTGCGGATGATGGAGCGAGCATCTTGGTGCGTGAGCCGCGCTACCCCATAGCCATTTAGCCGCCTGCTCAGTTCTATCCGGCTGAGACCCACTGCATCCGCCAAATCTTGTTGGGTGGGTTTACGGCCATCATAAAGCAGAACTCGCCGGTACAACTCGTGTATGCGCTCACGGAACACATCCAGGTTCGCCATGTTCCCTCCAATATCCCTGTCGTGTCCACATCGGCAGCTCATTAATGCTGCCAGTGGGGGCTTGTTATTATTATACCAGCTAGAGCATCGGTAAAGTAACTTCAAGTGGCTGGCAGCGGGCCAGCCTGCCGCATTAACACGTGCAGGTTGTGAACCACTGCTACCCGCCGCAAGTCTGCCAGGTTCTTACGCTTGCCGATGTACCGGGCGCGGGGACCTTGCCACTGCCCGCCATGAGCCAGACTGTGTTCCACCGCCACCCGCTGCCGTAGCTCCGCCCGTCCGCTCGAACGGGATGCTTACGCTGCTTGATGGCTCGAAGTGCAGGGCCACTCCTTGTTCGCAGACGGCCTTGCACCGCTTCATCCTTCAGCGGGATGCCTGCACCTGCCGCTTGCAGAGCAAGCAGCAGAGCGCGGTGCAGCACTTCCGCGTAGTCACTGGCCTAGGCTAATGTCGTACATCTTGCCAGCATAGCTGTAGCCAGGGATGTGGCTCATGCTGGGATAGCCCAAACTGTAGACGATGGTGCTGTTGTCGGCAAAGACAGGCAGCGGGAACGTTGGCTTGTCCTGCAACAAATTGCGCTGCTGCCCGTTTTGGAGGTCGTACAACTGCAAGCCCCAACTGCTGATACCGTCCTTGCTGGCCTGCTCTGCCCAGACCACCCGCTGGCCGCTGATCTCGATCCCGCCCGCCTCACCCACTGCTAGGCTGCGCTTCGCTTGCGTCTTGAAGTTGTAAATCTGCACGTTGTAGACACCGTTCTTCGCCCCCGCTTCTGTCCACACTGCATAGTCTCCGCCGAGGTCGTAGCTGAACCTGGTGGCATCTGCCGAAGCTGGTGAGCCGGCCCCAGCCAACACCCGCTCTACCGGCTGCTGATTGGGGCTGTGTAGGCGCAGGCGGTAGCCAATTGAACCGAACGTGCTGTCCCCCTCTGACCACAGCAGGTTCCCGTCGTGCGCAACCAAGCTATAGGCCCGGATCGTGCTGGCAAAGCTGACTACCGCTTTAGAGACCCCACCGCTGAGAGGGCGACTATAGATCGCGCCTTGCTGGCCGCTGTAGCTGACGTAATAGAGCGTGCCGTGATCGAGCGCGAGGTTGCTGCTGTCAGCGGGTAGCTCCAGCAGGTGCGGCGTACCACCGGACGTAGGTAGCTGGTAGAAGGCCGCCGGTTCGCCACCCCTGTACTCGCGCCAGAGGATCGTGCTTTCGTCCGCTGCTAGCAGGTCGCGACCCGCTCCCGTGTTGAGCAGCACAATGGTTTGCTGCTTGCTGGGGTCATAGCTGATGATGCGATCGGCGTTACCGAGCCAGTAAGCATGGTTGCCACCACCAAGCGGTGGTGATCCCACAGTGCTGTCCGAGAGTGAGTAAGGGGTACCCGCTGCTGCAGGCAAGACCGGAGATGGTGCAGGGGTTGGGTTAGTATCGGGCAATGGTTGACTAGGCTGCGCTGGCTGCTGGTAGCGGGCCATGTAACGGTAGCGGCCAAGCTGACTAAGCAGCACATTGTAGGGTGGCTGGTTCTCTGGGTGGTACTCGAATACCGCCCGCTCGAAGTATTGCACCGTGTAGCTCTTGCCGTCCAAGCCGCTTTCCTCGCTGAACTCATCGCTGATGGGGTAGCCAAGCTGGTTCACTCCACCATTACTCTCCCAGTAAGTGCGAAAGCCGCCACCCAACGTCTTGCCAGTTTGCTTGAACTTGAGCGAGTTATCGGGATTGGCGTGTTGGTTGGTTGCGCCGTCTCGCCCGTACTTCTGGCGGTACTGGTAAGTGCCTAGCTGGGAGAGTAGTACGTCGTTGGGTGGCTGGTTCTCTGGGTGGTACTCGAACACCGCCCGCTCGAAGTATTGCACTTGGTAGACGACTGTGTTGAGTTCGCTCTGCTCCTTGAACTCACCGCTAAGGGGATAACCCTGCACGATGAGACCGCCATGTTGCTGCCAGTAAGCGAGGAAGCGACCACTGACCTGCTGGCCGGTCTGTGGGAAGTACACGGTGCCGGTAGCGGCGGTAGCACGGTCGCTACTGGTCCCGACGGCGGCGGTCAACAGCAAAGCTAGGGTGGCGATCAGCTTCAGCTTAATCATTGTAACTCTCCTCTATGTATGGTACTACTTAAGTTAACGAACGAGCTGGTTCTGGTAGGCCTGCTCCTTAGCCGTCGCTGCTACCGATCAGCAAGGCGTTGGGGCTGGAGCGGTAAGCCTGATCCCCGACGAGCAGCAACGTCTTGCTGTCGGGGGCAGCGGCGAGGTAGAGGCGCGCCGTGTAGCTGTCAGGTAGAACAGTAGCGAAGTCACCCTGGGGCAGCCAGCTTGCGCCATCATCGCTTGAGCGGTAAAGTACAGTGGGCGAGTCCTGGTGCTTGGCTCCACGTACAC
>JBBROH010000031.1:0-26678 GCA_038229595.1 Chloroflexia bacterium
AAACTCAACCGACTGGTAGGGTTCCAGGTCGTGGAAGATTAGGCTAGGCGACTTCGGCGAAGGTATCTCAACCAGCTTGGGCCAGACCGACTCGTTGAAAATGTGGGCCATCATCACATCTTTGACCACCGGCAGGCAGTACACATCAATCGTGGTGCTATAGAGGGTGTTGAAGCCGATAATCGGCACATCCTTTATGTGATCGTAATGGTAGTGGCTGAGGAAGATGTAGCGCACCTGCTCCTGCTCGGCCAGGGTCAGGCCAGAAGCGATGCTACCTGCATCAAGGGCGATATAGTCGTCTACAAGAACAGATAGGAAGCGGCAGTTCTTCGCCTCACCCTGGTGTGCGCCAACAATCTTGAGCCTCATTGGTAGTTACGACCTTTCTGCAAGCTGCGTCTATTATAGCAGGATCAGCATCTTGATGCAACGGTCATACCAACGCTTGCAGATCGTCAAGCGTAAATCCAACCCAGGCCGAGCAGAGTATTACTGGCAGCAAAGCAAAACCGCCGAGGCGATTAGCCTGGGCGGTAAAGTGGTAGCGCATAGGGGATTCGAACCCCTGGTCTCATCCTTGAGAGGGATGTGTCCTAGGCCGCTAGACGAATGCGCCGTAACGTGCTGTATTATACCCGCTGGCTTGGCCGCTTGTCAAGCCCGCGCGCAGCCACCCTACCGGCACCTTACCATTGCTAGTGAGGCGGTACAGCCTTCTTGCAGCAGGCGAGCGTATATTGTACAATACGGCCAAAGCGTAGTGAGCGCAGCCTTGCCGCTCCCGCCGTTGCAAACCGGTTTGCCGCTCCCCACAACTCGGCGCAGATTGGCGTAGAGTTGGCCCAACAAGAGCGCAGGCCAGCGGATAGTAATTTGTAGATAGCAATATGCGATCCAGGGAGAAAAGATGAACACACAAGGTGATGAGCAGCATGGTGCGGAGCAAGTAGCGGAGGCCACCCCCCAACGCAGCTTTGGCACGGTGCGTACCCGCCACAGTGGCGCGGGCAGCAGCACCCAGGTAGAGAGCGTAGACCTGGCGAAGGATGATGCCAGCCTCATCCGCCGCCGCGTGCGCGTAGCCCGTGCTAAGGACGATCTGCTGTTGGACAGTGGCCTGGTGCCGCAGGGCAGCAGCGTCACCCTGGCTCAGCCAGTCAGTGGGCAGTCCTGGTTGACGGTAGAGAACTGTCTCTACCTTCTTTTCCTGATCCTGACCTTGTTTAGCCGCTTTTGGGATTTGGGGCGCATGGCTCTGCACCATGACGAGAGCCTACACGCCACCTACAGTTGGTACTTCTTCAAGGGCAACGGCTACACTCACGATCCGATGATGCACGGCCCCTTCCAGTTCCACCTCTGGGGGCTGTTCCAGTATATGTTTGGTAGCAGCGAGGCTGCAGTGCGTTCTGTTTCAGCCACTCTTGCTATCTTCGTGGTCATGTCGCCCTTCTTCCTACGCCGCTATATTGGACGGCTACCAGCATTGGCGACGACCTTCCTCTTTCTTGTCTCCCCTGGCTTCCTCTACTTTGGCCGCTTTGCCCGCGAGGATGCCTTCCTGATGTTCGCCGAGGCTCTGCTGCTGGTAGGCTTGATCGGCTACATCGCCAGCCGCAAGACCCCCTACTTCTACACCTTCATCGTCGCCCTCAGCCTGTTGTTCTCGATCAAGGCGACCGCTTACATCACCACCCTGATTTTCATCATCGTGCTGGTCGGGCTATTTGCCTGGCAGTTCAGCAAGCGGCTGTTCTTCGCGGGTGCAGCCTACCTGGGTTTCGCTGCTGTCGTCTTCAGGTGGATGCAAGGACAGACCTTCCTCAACGCCGCGACCGGCAAGGAGGAGTTCAAGTACGCCCTGCCCCCGCTCCCTTCTGGCTCGAACCCGACCATCCAGCTAATCCTCGGCTACTTCGGCAGCCTCTTTAGCTCCCCCCTTGCCCTGGTTCAGTTTGGGCTATTCGGCCTGTTCCTGGTGGTGATGGGCGGCCTCGTCTACCAGAAGCGGCGCGCCTACTTCGGCGACCCCAACAACGTCTTCCTCAAGCGGATCGGCTTCAGCGTGGCCGCGATTTTTGGGGGCGCACTGGTAGGCGTAGTAGTCCTCGGTAACATTATGAGAGCCTTTACCCCGTTGCAGATCGCTGGGGGCGAAGTGTTCAACTACGTGATTGGTGGGGTGGTCGGCCTGTTCTTCGGCATCTGGCTCGCCCATTTCCTCGCGCGGCGGGCGAGCGTAGCAGGTGAGGAGCAGCAGAGCATCCTGCTGCAATACCCCACGGGCAGCATCCCCAACGTAGTCGGTTCGATCACCAGCCGCCTGCACCTGCTCTACACTGGCCTGGCCGCCTTCTTCCTGATCTGGTCGTTCCTGTTCACCAGTATGTACGAAAACATCCCACAGGGGCTGGGTACTGGCAGCTTCGGGCTGATCGGCTACTGGCTATCGCAGCATGACGTGCGCCGTGGCAACCAACCCTGGTTCTACTACCTGCTGCTGGTGCCACTCTACGAAATCTTGGCCGTCTTCTTCACCGTCGTGTCCATCTTCTGGGCCAGCTACGTCGGGATCAAGGGCCGCCGCGACCGCTTCATCAAGGCAGGGCTGATCCTCTGGGTCGCCGCCTTGCCAGTTCTTTTCTTCGCCGTCGCACAGGGTTCGAGCAATACGGGCGGCAAGTTGCTGCTTGGTCTCGCTGCTGCGCTACTGGTGGCGGGTTTTGGCCTCTTTACTTACACCTGGTACAGCGAATGGCGCGCCAACCGGGGTGATCGCGCTAGCATCGTGCCACAGCGCGTCCCCTTCAGCGACACCCGCTCGTTCCTGGTACTGCTCTCCTTCGTCTGGTTCCTCGGCACCTTCGCCATCTACAGTTGGGCTGGAGAGAAGATGCCCTGGCTGTTGGTTCACATCGCCCAGCCCGCGATCATCGCAGGTGGCAGCTTCCTCGGTGGCCTGTTCCTCAGCATCTACGCCTGGCACAAGGTGCAGGCCGCTCAGCAAGTGCCGCTGGCAGAGCCAGTAGCTGTTCCCACAGATGCGCTCGGTGGCCGCCGCCCGAAGGCCGCTCTCGGTTTCGCGGCGGCTATGCCGAAGGCGATCAGCCGCCCGCGCCCGTGGGTGGCAGGCGACGATGAGGAGAGCCGCGTCCTCCGTGCCTGGCTAGCTCCTGGCTCCTACCGCCCCCTGGTCGCCTACGTCTTCCTCTTTACCATCCTGGTCTTCGGCTTCGGGGTGACAATGGCCGCCCGCAGCTACAGCCTGACGGTGGATCGCCAGACCCCAGAGTGGGGCGGGACGGCCATCTTCCCAGTCCTGATTTTGGTGCTGACCGTCGCCTACGCGATCTGGCGCGGGGTCAAGCCAGCCCTGCAAGCCTTGCTGATGGGTATCTTCCTGGTGCTGACTATCTACTCGGTTCGCAGCGCAATCGCCCTCAGCTTCCAAAACAACGATGTGGCTCCAAAGGAGATGGCGGTTTACACCCAGTCTTCGCCCGACGTAACCCACGTGGTCAACCAGATCGAGCAGTATAGCCGCTATGCCTTCGGCGACAACTCGGTTCGCATCATCTACGACAGCGACACTTCCTGGCCGATGACCTGGTATATGCGGAAGTTCCCCAACGCCCGCTTCATGCCCAGTGGCCCTGGCAGCCTGGCTGACGCGAAGGGTAGCAACGCTAAGCTGCCAGAGTTCATCGTCGTTGGTTCCTCCTATGCCGACCCTGCGCTCGGCAAGGGGGCCGACCTCTCGATAGATGCGAATTACATCAAGCAGAAGTACGTGCTGCGCTGGTGGTTCGACGAGTCGTTCTACCGCGTGTTCTCCCCCGACAATGCCACCGCGACCCAGACGATCAACGCGATGTGGGGGACAGTCGCGACCCTTAAAGACCCGGAGTACCAAAGCAAGCTGTGGCGTTACCTGCTCTACCGCGATGCGCCGATTGTCGGCAGCGGTGGCAGCTTCGATTTCCAGCTACTCGTCCGCCGCGACATCTACGCCAGCTACAACGAGCTAGCCAGAGGCGACAATTAAGCCAGACCATGACCGCCTGCCTCCTCCATAGTGGGGAGGCTGGCAGCAGCAGAGCAGCAGGGCGCGTACCGCAGATTTCACCAAACAGGAAGCAAGGAGAGTTAGTTTTGGATATTACCAGCCCCCGGCCCGGTGGCGGCCAGCCGCAAGATAATGGGCAGCAGCCTGCTGCCGAGCCTGCGCTGCTCGACCGTTACCTCAGCCTCGCCCGCGTCAATTGGGAGGTCGTCTGCTTTGTCGCGCTGTTGGTAGTGGTGGTACTCACCCGCCTGCTAGCCCTCGACAACCGTGCGCCGCACCACGACGAAGGCATCCACGCTGTCTACAGCTACGGCGCATTCACGGGCCGTGCGCCTTACACCTACGACCCAGTCTATCATGGGCCATTCCTTTACCTGATGACCCAGATTGCGTTCCTTTTCTTCGGTGCATCTGACTACACAATGCGCCTGGCTCCAGCCATCTTCGGCATCGTCCTGGTGCTGCTGGTCTGGCAGTTCCGCATCTTCATCGGCAAGTGGGGGGCTTTGGCCGCCGCAACGCTGGTCACATTCAGCCCCAGCATCAGCTACTACTCGCGCTCGCTGCGCCACGACATCTTCGCCACCGTCGCCACCATCGTGCTGATCCTGGCGATCTTCAACTTCATCCGCACTCACCAGAGCCGCTACATCTATTGGGCGGCAATCGGGGCGGCGGTCGGCATCAGCAGCCATGAGATGATGTGGCTCAACGGCTTCATCTTCGTCAGCTTCTTCGCCTTCGCTGCGATCTTCGAGACGGTCTACAATAGCCGTAAGCCGCTGGAACAACGCCCCCTATTGCTCGCAGGGCGGGCATTGCTGCACCAACCGCGCATGATCGGCGGGGCAGTGATCACCTTCGTTACCCTGATCGTCCTGTTCTTCAGCAACCTGCTAACCAACTTCGATAGCCTCGGCAAGTTCTTCAGTGGCCTGACTTACTGGAATGGGCAGCAGGTGGAAGCGCGGGGCGGCCAGCCCTGGTACTACTACTTCATGCTCTTGTTCATCTACGAAATCCTGCCGCTCACCTTCGGCATTGCCGGGGGGGTCTACCTGCTCCTCCGCCAGTTGCGCCAACGCATTGAGCCAGATGACAGCTACCCTGGTCTGACCGACCCGGACGTGGCGACTGGCCCCAACCTGCCCACCCCTCGCTCGGTGATCGAACTGGTGCTGCCTGCCCTCGGCTACTGGAGCTTGGGCGCACTGATCGTCTACACCCTCGCGGGCGAGAAGATGCCCTGGCTGACCATGCAGATTGCCCTGCCACTCTGCCTGATGGCGGGCATGGCGATTGGTCGCCTGCTCAAGGGGACGGACTGGCGCAGCTTCTTCAACGCGGGCGGCCTGTGGCTGGGCCTCGTCTTCGTGGCTCTGGCCTTCGCCTTCATTGCCTTTGGTGATGCGCTGCGGATGGTAGTACCAGTAGACGCAAGCGGCACCGTCACCGACCAGGCGGCGCAGGCAGCCAAGCTGTGGCGGTCGCTACTCACTGCTGCCTTCATTGTTGGCCTGGTCGCCCTGATCCTCAGCTTCAGCAGCCGCCTGGGGCTGAAGCAGAGCGTGCTGGCCTTCAGCTACGCCCTCTGCGCGGTGCTGTTGGTCTACACCGTCCACTCGACGATCAACCTCAACTTCTACAACACCGCCACGCCAGTGGAGATGTTGATCTACACCCAGTCCTCTCCCAGTACCGGCCAGGTGGCTGGGCAGATCAGCCGCCTCAGCCGCGACGTGACCGCCTTCACCAAGCGCGGCCCAGACGATCCGCTCGGTGGCCGCAGCCTGGATATCGCTATTGACAACTCGGTGGAATGGCCCTTCGACTGGTACTTCCGCGACCAGCGTGGCCTCTCCTACTTCAACGAGCGTACACCGTTGGCCCGCAACGCGAGCGTAATTCTCTCCCGCGTGGAGACCAATGGGGCGGATGCGGCTGGTGACAAGATGGTGGCCGACCTCAAAACCCGCCTCGGCACCGAGTACGTGGTGCGCCGCTACCCGCTGCGCTGGTGGTTCCCAGAAGAACTCTACCGCGACGCTAACTACAAGCCCCGCGACTTCGGCACCGTAGTGGGCGAGTTGTTTAAGGGTGAGAACCTGCCCAAGTTCGGCAAGTACTTCTTCTACCGCGACCCCCAGTTCCAACTGGGTAGCACTGACTTCTACCTGTTCGTCAAGAACGACTACGCCCAGATGATCGGCTTCGTGCCAGAGGGTACGGTAGCCAGTTCGCCCGTAACTACCGACACTGGTGGTCTCAAGCCGCCCACTGGCAAGACCTACGGGATGCTCGACCTGGGAGCGGAGGGTAGCGACAATGGCGCGTTCAGCCAGCCGCGCCAGATCGCCCTTGCCCCCGATGGCACCTACTACGTACTGGATACCAACAATGGCCGGGTTGAACACTTCACCGCCGACTATAAGTACATCGGTCAGTTTGGCAAGAAGGGGACGGCCAGCGGCGAGCCGAAGGATGCCGACCCTGGTACCGCCGACGGCGACACCCTCGGTGTGCTGGTGAACGGTGGCGGTGGCCCCAATGGCATGGCGGTGGACAAGGATGGCAACATCTACATTGCCGACACCTGGTTCCACCGTGTGCAGAAGTTCGACAAGGATGGCAAGTTCGTCCTCAGCTTCGGCGGCTTCGCGGCCACTGGCGGCAAGACGAGCGACAACAACAACGCGCCCGGCAAGTTCTGGGGGCCACGCGGTGTGGCGACCGACGCGCAGGGCAACGTCTACGTGACCGACACTGGCAACAAGCGAGTGCAAATCTTCGACGGCACGGGCAAGTTCCTCCGTACCATCGGTGGGGTGGAGACAATTGACGAGCCAATTGGGGTGGCAGTTGACCAGGCGGGTAACGTCTACGTCGGCAGCACCCGCACCCAGAGCATCGTCAAGTTCGACGCGGCTGGCAACAAGCAGGCTGCCTGGCGGCTGCCCGACAACGGCTGGCTACCTGGTGCCTACATGGAGCCGCAGATTGCCCTCGACGCGGCGGGCAACATCTACACTACCGATCCCAGCAACGCCCAAGTAGTCAAGTTCCGGCCCGACGGCACGGTGGCAAGCAAAAAGGCGAAGGAGGCGGGAGTCAGCCTCAAGACCCCGACTGGCATCGTCGTAGACAAGGCTGGCAACATCTACGTGGTGGATACCACCCAGCAGGGCGTAATTCGCTTCACCGCTATGCAGTAAGCAGCAAGCCTGACTGCGCCCCTCTCCTGCTTGCGGGAGGGGGGCGTTCCTTTGCCCAAATGGTATAATCAGCACATGAGAGATCGTCGCTTGCTCCTGCTGCTCGTCCCGCTGCTGCTCCTGCTCCTGCTCTGGTGGGCGAGCAGTGGCAGCGCAATACTGCGGCTAGCCAGTGGGCCGGGCGGCAGCAGTGCGCGCATCCTCGATCAGAAGGTTGGCCTCGCCGCCAGCCTCGACCTGAGCCAGCCGCCCGCCCTCTATCAGGCTGACACACTGCTACACGGCAGTGGCTTGCTCGGCTGGCTGGCATGGGCGCAGGCACTACGCCCCGGCCTCGGCTGGCAGGATCGCGGGGTCGGGCTGGCTGAGGTGAGCGGGGTCGGTCTCGCGGGCGGTGGGGCAGCGACGGGGCTAGTGTACGCTGGGCTGGACGGTCGGCAGTACCTGCTGCTGCTGCAACCGGATGATCGCAGCGTCGCCTGGTGGTTGCTAGCCGCTGGTAAGCCTGCGGAGCAGCTAGCCAGCGCAACCTACACCCCCAACTTCGTGCTGGCCCTACAAACGCTGCTGGGCGAAGTGGCCCTGGTTGGCCTCTACGCCTGCCTGGTGCTGCTGCTAGTGCTGCTAGTTGGCGGGCTACTGCGGTTGGCGGGGGCGGGGAGTTGGTCGCTAGCAGCTAAGCTACAGTGGCAGCAGTGGGCCTGGCTTGTGCCGTTGCTCATCTTCGCCGTCGCTTTGCTAGCCACGGGCTATGTCGCATACGGCGTGCTGGAAGCGGTGCCGCACGTGCAAGATAGCGCGGCCTACCTGTTTCAGAGCCGCATCTTCGCTGAAGGCCGCCTGCGCGTTCCTGACCCAGGTCTGCCACTGCACGCTGCTCTCGACCACGCCTACGTTCTATTCTACGACGGCGCGTGGTTCAGCAAGTACCCGCCCGGCTACCCGCTGGTGTTGGCGGTCGGTACCCTGCTCGGCCAGCCTGCGCTCATCGACCCACTCTGCACTGCCGCCGCCCTGGTCTTCGTCTATCTCAGCGGCAAGAGCCTGGTGGGGGTAAGGGTGGGGCTGCTGGCAGCGGGGTTGGGCCTGACCTCGCCCTTCCTCCTCACCATGTCTGGCTCCTTCCTCTCCCACAGCCTGGGCCTGCTCTGCACCGCCACCTTCCTCTACTTCTTCATTCGGGCGGCACACCTGGGTGCAGATAGCGTGATTGAGCAGCCAACCACCCTACAAGGCGGGTGGGCGGCCTGGCGCAGGCTGCGACCAGCCCTCGACCCGCTGGCTGCTGGCCTCAGCATAGGCTGGCTGGCGATCACCCGCGAACTGACCGCGGTTGGTGTGGCTGCACCGTTCGTCGTCTACGCCGTCGCCGACCTTCTGCGCCAGCGTGATCGGGCGACGCTGCAACGCTACCTGTTGATGGTGGCGGGCGCATTGCCAGCGCTCCTCTTTCTCCTGCTCGACAATCGGGTACTGACGGGCGGCTTCCTCAGCTTCCCCCACGACTTGCAGGGCGACTTCGACAAGCTCGGCTTCGGCCCTGGCATCGGCGGCACCGCTGCGGGCCACACCCCCGCCCTCGGCCTGGTCAACGCTGCCACCTACCTGCGAACGCTAACCGAAGTGCTTTTCGGCTGGCCTGCCCTCTTTACCTTCAGCTTCGCGCTACTCGGCCTCTGCCTGCCGCCACTGGCAAGCAGAGCAAGGGGATCGCAACGCAGCCTGGTGCGACCCGAAATCCTGCTGTTCGCCCCGATCCTCAGCCTGGCGAGTGGCTACTACTTCTGGTGGGCAGCAGCGCGTGTATTCGGCCCGCGCTACTGGTACGAGATGCTACCCTTCCTCTGCATCCTCACCGCCCTGGGCGTATGCAAGCTGGCCGCCCTGTTCCCGGCGCAGCCGTGGAGGGGTACAGGCTGGGCAGCATGGCTGCTGCTGGCTCTGCTGGTCAGCTACAACCTGAGTGGCTACTTGCCTGCTTACCTCGACAGCTACCAGGGCTACAACGGCCTAAGCGGGCTAGCACGCGATACAGTGCAAAGGGCTGGTCTGCGCCACGCCATAGTCTTCGTTACCCTCGACCGTGCTGCACCACGTAAGGACTACAGCAAGGTGTTTTGGCTCAACGACCCGCTGCTGGGCGAGGGGGGCGACGCGGTGATCTACCTGCGCGACCTGGGTGACGAGCAGAACCGGGCCGCCGCCCTGGCCCTCCCCGGCTGGCCCAGCTATCGGCTGGACGGCGACAGGTTGACGGCGGTCAGTCGCTAGTCCTTCTTGCCGATAGCCACGATGGAGAGGCCCAGCGGCAGGTTGAGCTTCTCCTCCAGGCGGAAGATGGGCATCAAGAAGTTAAAGAGGCGCAACTGACCGCTGGGCAGCAAGGGACGGCGCAAGATGCGCGCGTTCAGCCACCAACCGAGGATACCAGGGAGGTTCATCCGCCACGCGGTTTCGATGCGGAAGCCTGCCCGCTCCATCAAAGCAACCACCTCGCTGTACTTGTAGCGACGATAGTGGTCAAGGTAGTAGTCCAACGTGCCATAGAGCCAGCGGCCAGCGGGGACGAGCAGTAGCAGGCGGCCACCCGGCTCCAGCACCTCATACATATGGCGCAGGGCCAGTTCGTCGTCGGGGATGTGTTCCAGGACGTTGACGCAGATCGCCGTATCGAAGTGCAAGGGCTTGAGGCTGGCGACGAGTTCTGGGTTGAGGATATCTCCAACGGCGGGTAGCACGTGGTCGGTGTGCAAATAGCGGGTTTGCAGCGACTCGATGGCCTCTGGCACTGGATCAACCGCCACCACCTTCTCGCGGTCTACGAAGTAGTAGGTAAAATTACCGATGCCGCAGCCCACTTCAAGGATGCGCTGCCCCGCATATGGGCGCAGCCGCTGCCAGATGAAGTCGTTGTAGCGGCTGACGGAGGCCATGCGCCGCAGCGTCTCTGAGCCAACCTGAAGATCGGCGACCGACTTCCCCTCGCGCAGCCGCCGCGCCCGCAGTTCCTCCGCTCGCTCCTGTTCGCGCAAATAAGCACGCAAGACCCGCATCTTCACCGCTGATCGCTCCTCTCCGCCAGTTATCTGGCTTAACCGACGAAGCGGTACTTGACCAACGCCCACAAAGCCTGCGGCCCATCGCGCCAGATGTTCAGCTTCTTGCCCTCCTGAATGTCGCGGCCATAGTAGGAGATCGGCACCTCGTAGATGCGGTAGCCACGCTTGAGCAGCTTGGCAGTGATCTCTGGCTCGAAGTTGAAGCGTTCGCACATGATGTCGATCCCCTGGATCACCTCGCGGCGGAATGCCTTGTAGCCAGTCTCCATGTCAGTAAGGATCGTGTTGTAGAGGATGTTGGTGATCAAGTTCAACAGCTTGTTGCCCATATAGTTGGCGAAAGCAAAAGCACGGTGGGTGCCGAGGAAGCGCGAACCGTAGACTACCTGGGCATTGCCCCGCACAATCGGGGCGATCAACTGGGGGTAGTCGGCGGGGTCGTACTCAAGGTCAGCATCCTGCACGATCACGATCTCGTTGCTCGCGTACTTGAAGCCGGTACGCAGAGCCGCCCCCTTGCCGCGGTTGCGGGCCTGGAAGAAGATACGCACGGGGGTCGCGTCGTCGGTGGGGAGATTACGCAGGATATCGCGGGTGCCGTCGGTCGAACAATCATCTACGATGATGATTTCCTTCTCAAACGGGGTATCTTTGACCCGCTGGATAATCTGCTCGATAGTATCTCTCTCGTTGTAGCAAGGGATGACGATAGAAAGGCGCATCAACGGCTTCGCTCCTCTTTGCAATTATAAGAATGGCAGCGTTGTTGGGCTGCAATCGTAACAACGCGGCAATGATATACAATCTGGCTACTGGCTGTCAAGCCTGCTAGCCCGCCGCCAACTCTCGCGTGGCCTTGTAGTTGGCAGGCAGTCGGCGGCCCTCTGCCGTCAGCAAGCGACTCAGTTCGTCTACGGCCTGGCGCAGCAGCGTCTTGAGCAGGCCAACGTGAGTGCGCTTGCTCGACATCACAATCAGCGTCCACTGGCCGCCAACCGGCTCGGCGATGATGTTCTCCTCTGCGCCATGCTGAAAGAGGACGCGGAAATCCTTCTCCTTCAACAGCCGCCCCACCGCCTGCGAACTGGCAACCGTCGAAGCCAGCAGAGCCGCCAGACTGGCAACCTCCTGGCGGTAGTCGCCGCCCTGCGAGGAGACCACCTGACCCTCCCCGTCTAGCAGCATCACATGGCTGGCCCCGGTATCATCTACCAGCCGCTTCAGATAGGCCGCCACCACAGCGATGCGTTCCACTTCCATCAGCTTCCACCCCCTGCCCTTTCGCTCCGCACAATGTAGCCTCATTATACTACTTTTGGCGCACCAGGTATAGAAGCGGCGATTCCGCCACCAGCGGGGCTGTCATGCTCCCCTAACTCTACCACCCACTCGGTGCTGCCCACGAAGACGAACTCGCCGTTAGCCAGGCTGGGGTTGGCGGCGGCAGCGACTATCGCCTCGGCGAACTCGGCGACGGTGGGCAGGCCGCCTGCCTGCTCTTTGCGGGCGGCGATCAGGCCGGGGTTCTGGCGTTGCATCAGCTTGGGGGTGATCGTCCCTTCGATCAGGTCGCCGCTGACAAAGAGCAGGCGCAGGCGGTGGCTGCTGAACTCGGCCAGGCGCGCTTGCAAGGCACGTTCGCCCGCCTGCTTGCTCGCGGCCACCGCCTCGTAGCCGGGGTAGACTGGCTTCTCGCCGTAGAAGTGGGCCAGGTGGCTGGTGACGAAGATGATGGTGCTACCGGCGACCAGCAGCGGCAGAGCGAGGTCAACCGCCCGCATCTGCCCCTCCACGTTCAGCTTCATCGCGTAATCGGCCTCCTTGTCCTTCTCCAGACCACCGCTGGCGTTGAGGATCAGCAGATCAAGGCGGCCAAACTGTGCGGTAACGGCGGCGTACATGGCGGCCATCTCGCCCGCAGCAGTCAGGTCGGCCCCAACAACGAGCGCACTGCGCCCAGCGGCCTCTATCTCGGCAGCCACCTCCTCGGCCCGCGCCCGCTTGCTGCGGTAGTTGACCACCACATCTGCGCCACGCCCGGCGAGCAGGCGGGCCACCTCTGCCCCGATCCCCCGCGACGCGCCAGTAACCAGGGCTATCTTGCCAGCAAGTTCGTTCATCCTTCCCTTCCTTTCAGCAGCAGATTAGCAACAAAGATAATCCTTCGCCCAAGCGATCCTGCCCGCAGAGGTCCAGGTACTCGCAGCCACGGCAGCGGGCGGGCGCATCATGGTTGGGGGCCACGTCAACGGCGTGCTGGTCGGCCCGCAAGTCGGCCAGGGTCTCAAGCACCCACTCACGCTCTGCTGTGCCATATTCTAGCTCGAAAGTCCGCGCTGGATAGCGCAGGATGCCGTAGAGCGGGGTCACGCCGTACTCCTCCTCCACCAGCAGGCAGTAGGCGAACAACTGGATGCGCTGGCTGTCGTAGGGTTCCCAGGGAGTGCGGCCCGTCTTGACCTCCACCGGGATGATCGTTGCGCCTGCACGCACCAGATAGTCCGGCTTGCCGCTCAGACCGTAGCGGCGGGAGACGAGGGTGGGAGCGGCTTGCTCTCCCTCGCGTACTGTGTCCTGATAGATGACCGCACCAGCGGGTAGGCCGCTCGCCCGCCGCCCCAGCCCCGTTCGTAGGGCGAAGTAGAGGGCGGCGGTCAGCAGCAGCAGGGTAATAGCCAGCAGCAGGTTAGCCACTGCTACTCCCCTACCCGGCGGCTGAAGGCAGCCAGGACGCGGGCGACGACCATCTCGATTGCCACCCGATTGTGGCCGCCACGAGGGATGATCACGTCGGCGTAGCGTTTGCTCGGCTCCACAAAGTCCAGGTACATGGGGCGCACTGTCTTGAGATACTGCTCGATCACCTGCTCTGGGTCGCGCCCCCGCTCGCGCAGATCGCGTTGCAGGCGGCGGATGAAGCGCAGGTCTGCGTCGGTATCGACGAACACCTTGATCGCAAACAGGTCGCGCAGGGCGGGATCAGCGAAGATCAGGATGCCCTCTACCAGGATCACCGGGCGCGACTCAATCCGTTCGCTCTGCTCTAGCCTGGTATAGTTGGCGTAGTCGTAGCGTGGTCGCTCTATGGTCGCCCCCGCTTGCAGGGCGCGCACATGGGCGGCCAACAGGTCAGTCTCCAACGCCGAGGGGTGGTCATAGTTGATCTTGCGTCGCTCGTCCAGCGGCAGGTGGCTGTAGTCGCGGTAGTAGAGGTCGTGGGGTAGCAAGGCGACGTTCGTCTCGCCAACGGCAGCAACGATGGCGCGGCTGACCGTTGTCTTGCCGCTGCCACTACCACCCGCCACCCCGATCACCAATGGTTGCATCGTCCACGCTACCTCCAAGATGGCGCATTATACCACAGCCCAGCGGCGGCGTGGGCGATGGGCCAGCCACCAGCAGACGAGTCGGGCGGTCAGAACGGTGGGCGGTATGCTATAATGCGGCATAGCATGAGAAAGGAGTACCCTATAGCTTGAACATCGAAATGGCCCTGCTCCCCAGCCTGGTACGCGAGGCCGAGCAGCAGGTTTGCATCGTAGTAGATGTACTGCGGGCAACTAGCACCATCTCCGCCTTCTTCGAGCGTGGTATCAGCGAGGTCTACATTGGCAGCGACCTGGACGAGGTGGCGGCGATAGCGGATAGCATCCCTGGCTGCGTCAAGGGGGGTGAGCGCGGGGGGATGGCCCCACCCGGCTTCCAGTTCTCCAACTCGCCGACGCAGATTCTGGCTAGCCAGCTTGACCTGACCGGCCTCAGCGCAGCCTTCAGCACTACGAACGGCACGCGGGCGATGGTCGAACTCCACCGTGCCGGTGCGCCCTTCGTCTTTTCGGGCTGCGTGCGGAACGGCCCTGCGGTCGCGGCGGCGGCCCTCCGCGCGGCCCGTGAGCGCGGCTGCCACGTCACGGTGGTTGCCAGTGGGCGCGAACACGGCAGCAAGATATGCCTCGAAGATGTGATCGTCGGTGGCTACCTCCTCTACCTGTTGCGGCAAGAGGCGAAGCTAGACAATCGTCCAGCCAGCATGATTGCCCAACTGATCGCCCAGGACGACGACCCCGACTATGTAGCCCTGGACCACTCGCCAGTCAAGGCCCGCCACTTCGTCGGCGACGAGGTAGCCGCCGAGTTGGAGGAGGAACAGCATGGGGCGATCACCCGCTACCCATTCATCCCCTTCAATGCTGTGCCAGCCAGCCCCGCCAAAGACGCAGGGCAGGACAAGCAGAGCAAGGCTCCGTTCAAGTGGCGCAAGGGTAGTGCGGCAGCCCGGATGGTGGAGGAGGGCGCAACGCTGGCCCTGCGTCTCTACTTCAGCTACGTAGCTGAATACAATGACAACCCGGCCCGCCCCTCACGTCGCGCTCTGTTGGCAGCGATCAACGAGTGCAGTGGCGGCCACCACCTCTTGCGCTACGGCTGGGCCGCCGACAGCGTAGCCGTCTCCGATGCCGGGGTATGCGAGGTCGCGCCCTACCTGACCGCCGAAGCTGGCCGCCTGGTATTGCGCCCCTACCAAGCCACCCCCGTCGAAACCCCGCAGTAACTCCCCTATCTTCCCCTGGAGCGTCGCCGCCCCAAACCCGCACGTCGCAGTGCGTCCCCTCTCCACCTGGCTGTCGGCCTGCTAAGTGGCAGCAAGTACAGCTAGCCATTGCACCCAGCACCCCTAACCGACCTCTAACCTGCCGCAACTTGACCGGGCGCGGGCGGGGCGGGTATAATTAGCTGCGCTTTGCTTCAGTGCAGGGGCAAGCGTGTGCCACAAAGTAGCAGATTGGTTGCCAGTAACTAGCCAGCTAGAATAGACGATGCTGTTTATTGCGGTCGGGCCGTGCAAATTGAGCAGATCAGAGCAGAAAAGGTTGATTGATGAGCAAAGCAAGCAACAAGAAGGGTAGCAGCCAGAGTAAGCGCGCCCTTACCCAGCCGATCACCGCCGCCCATCCCAGCCCTACCCCTGAGGCGGCCAATGGTAACGGCCACCACGATGCCGCCCTTGAGGGGGTTGGTAGTAATGGCGTGAACGGTAACGGCCACCATGATGCTGCCCCTAATGGGGTTAGTAGCAATGGCGTAAACGGTAACGGCCACCACAATGCCGCCCCTAATGGGGTTAGTAGCAATGGCGTAAACGGTAACGGCCACCACGATGCCTCCCCCAACGGGGTCAGCAGCAATGGCGTAAACGGTAACGGCCACCACGATGCCGCCAACCTTGCTGCCCCGCCCGAAATCCAGGCTGCCGCCCGCGAAGCTGGGGTGGAGACGCTCACCTACCTGCCCGCCCGACGGCCCATGCGTCCCCAGGTTGGGCGCAGCCGTGGCGGGCGGCTGACTAGCGCGCGCCACCCCCACCTTGAGCAACGCCTGGAGGGTGCCTACGCCCGCCTGACCCTGGACGACGGGCAGCAGGTCGCACCGCTAGCGGGAGCCGGTAGCCGCGGGCTGAACGGTAGCGGCAGCCGCCAGTATAGCCCCCGCCCGCAGAGCAGCAAGCAGCGCAGCAGCGGCCACAACTATCCCCTCTTTCTCCTGCGCGGGCGAGCCACTGCCAGCAATCGGCGTGGCGCACACAAGGGCGGCGGTGCGGTCGGCCTCCGCATCTTCATCATCCTACTGCTACTCGGTGGCGTGGGCGGCATTGGCATGATTGGTGGCAGCGTCGGCGGCTTCATGGCCTACGCCAATACCCTACCCTCGGTGGAGAAGCTCAAGAGCCTAGGTTTTGAGACCACGCGCATCTATGACCGCAATGGCGTGCTGCTCTCCGAACAGTTCGATGAGGGGCGGCGTACCTACGTGCCGCTGGCAAACATCTCCAAGAACCTGATCGCAGCCACGATCTCGACTGAAGATGCCAACTTCTACGACAACATCGGCATTGACCCTACCGCCCTGGTGCGTGCCGTCTTCATCAACTTCAGCGGCAAAGGCAGTTCGGGCGCGAGTACGATCACCCAGCAGGTTGTCCGCATGGTGATCATCCCAGAGGAGAAGTACAAGCAGAGCTATGACCGCAAGATCAAGGAAGCGATCCTGGCGATCCAGCTAAACCGGGCCTACACCAAAGACCAGATTTTGGAGATGTACCTCAACGAAATCTACTACGGCAAACTGGCTTACGGTATCGAAGCCGGGTCGCTCACCTACTTTGGCAAGCACGCCAACGAACTTAGCCTGCCAGAGGCCGCCTACATTGCTGGTCTCGGTCAGCTACCTGACTACTACGCCAACCACCCCGACGTGGCTAAAGACCGCCAGCGCATCGTCCTTGACCTGATGGCAAAGACTGGCAAGATCAGCTCAACGCAAGCCGACCAGGCCTTCAACACCGAACTGATCTTCAAAGAGGCGCGGGCTGAGATCAAAGCTCCCCACTTCACCCAGTACGTGAAAGAGTATCTGGAGACTAAGTATGGGGGCGACTACATCCGCAAGGGTTGGACAGTCACCACTACCCTCGACCTGCGGATGCAGCAGGAAGCAGAGAACATCGCCCGCAGTCGTATTGATGCGCTGCGCGAACTATCAGCCACTAACGCCGCCCTGGTCGCCATGAAGCCAGACACCGGCGAAATCCTGGCGATGCTCGGCAGTGTGGATTACAACGACGACAAGATTGACGGACAGGTGAACGTCGCCACTTCGCTGCGCCAGCCTGGTAGCTCGATCAAGCCAGTCACTTACGCCCAGGCGTTCACCAAAGGCTGGCTGCCCGCCACCTCGATCCTCGACGTGGATACGATCTTTGGCTACAAGGCGGCCAAATCTTACCGCCCAAAGAACTACGACAAGGACGATCACGGCTGGGTGACAGCGCGGGTGGCTCTGGCGAACAGCTTCAACATCCCCGCCGTCAAAGCCCTGCAATACGCTGGGATCAAGGAGACGATTGCGCTGGCCCGTGCGATGGGCGGCAAGGATGCCTTCCCCAACCCGCCCGAATACTACGGCCTCAGCCTGACGCTGGGTGGCGGCGAGGTGACACTGCTCAATATGACCAACATCTACTCCACCTTCGCCAACATGGGCCGCGAGGTGGATGCCAACCCGATCCTCAAGATCACTGACAGCCTGGGCAATGTGGTGGAGGAGTTGAACCCGAAGCCAGAGAGCAAGCAAGCAGTCAGCCCCGAAGTCAGCTACCTGATCGCCGACGTACTCAAGGACAATGACGCACGCACCCGAATGTTCGGTGCGAACAGCCCCCTGCGCCTCACCTTCCCCGCTGCGGTCAAGACCGGCACGACTGACAACAACCGCGATAGCTGGACGATGGGCTACACCCCCAACTTTGCAGTTGGCGTATGGGTGGGCAACAGCAACAACAAGCAGATGCAAGCGGTCACTGGCGCAAAGGGTGCCGCCTTCATCTGGCACGACTTCATGGAGGCAGTCTACAAGCGGGCCGACTTGCGGGCCATGATCGCCTACAATCTACCGGGCAACACGCTGGCTAGCGACTTCAGCCGCCCAGCCAACATCATCAGCACCTCGATCTGCACCGTCTCGAAGGGGACGATCACCGACATTGCGATCAAGGGTCGGGTGCCAACTAGCTGTAAGGGCTACAAGGACCCGCCCGACAACAAGGTTATGGGTGACGCGGGCAGCGGTGATGGCAGCAAGACCACCACTGGCACGACCACCCGCCGCAAACCAACCGCCATGCCAACCCCAGCCGGTGGCAGCACTATTGGCGGCAGCACGGGCGGCAATGGTGACAGCAACAACAATGGTGGCACCGTCTACGGCAACAGCAGCGGCAGCACGGGCGGCAGCAGCAATGGTGAGACGCAACCAGCAGCCCCACCCCTGCCACCTGCCCCGGTTGAGCAGCCACAACCACAGCCGCAACCCCAGGAGCAACCGCAGCCGCAGCCCCAGGAGCAACCGCAACCGTAGCCGCTGAGGGCAAGAGGAGAGGGGATCGCGTGACAGCGATCCCCTCTTTGCGTTGTGCTTGCAGAGCCGCCAATGGCTACGGGTACATCCGCTCCATCATGCGCGGGAAGGGGATCGCCTCACGGAGGTGCGGTGCCTGGGTGATCCAGGCCACACACCGTTCCAGGCCCATGCCAAAGCCGCTGTGGGGGACGCTGCCGTAGCGACGCAGGTCTAGGTACCACTCGTAGGCTTCGCGGGGCAGCTTGTGTTCAGCCATCCGCTGTAGAAGCAGGTCGAAGTCGTGGATGCGCTGGCTGCCGCCGATAATCTCGCCATAGCCCTCTGGGGCGAGCAGGTCGGCGGCCAGGGCCAGTTCGGGGCGGTCAGGGTCGGGCTGCATATAGAAGGCTTTGATGCTAGCGGGGTAGCGGGTGACGAATACTGGGCGGTCATACTGGCTGGCAAGGATCGTCTCCTCATCGCCACCAATGTCGTCGCCCCAGACTGCTGGGTTGCCCGCCGCTTGCAGCACCTTGATCGCCTCGTCGTAGGCCAGGCGCGGGAAGGGAGCCTTGACATTGCGTAGCACCGCGAAGTGCAGCTCCAACCGCTCCGCCTGAGCCGCGTCCTCGTCCAGCTTCGCCACCTGCACCAGGGCATCCAACTCGGCCTCACACTTGTCGAGCGTAGTCTGCACCACGTAGCTAACAAAGTTCTCCTCAAGCTCCAGCAGTTGGTCGAACTCCATGTAGGCAGCCTCTGGCTCAACCATCCAGAACTCGGCCAGGTGGCGGCGGGTCTTGCTCTTTTCAGCGCGGAAGGTGGGGCCGAAGGAGTAGACTTTGCCCAGCGACATCATCGCCGCTTCGATGTAGAGTTGTCCAGTCTGGGCAAGGTAGGCGGGCGTACCAAAGTAGTCTACGGTAAAGAGGTTGCCGCTACCCTCGGCGGCGGTGGGGGTGATGATCGGCGAGTCCACGCGGGTGTATCCCTGCCCGTTGAGAAAGTCCTGGATTGCCCACTCCACGGTCGCCCGCACGCGCAGCAAGGCGCGCTGGCGACGACTCCGCAGCCAGAGATGGCGTTCGTCCATCAGGAAGGCTACGCTGTGCTTCTTTGCGCTGATGGGGTAGTCAGCAGCCTGCTGCACGATCTGGAAGTCCTTGACCGCCAGTTCGTAGCCGCCAACTGCCCGGCTGTCTTCTTTGACCAGACCACGCACTATGATAGAGGTCTCGTCACTGGCCTGCTCAGTGGCGGCCCAGACTTCTTCTGGCAGGTCGGGCTTGTAGGCCACCGCCTGCGCCAGACCACTACCATCGCGGACGATCAGGAAGGTGAGCTTCCCCTTACCGCGCTTGTTGTAGAGCCAGCCCCGCAGCGTTACTTCTGCGCCGACGTGCTGACCGAGGTCGGCGATGCTGCTGGTGGGGGCGGTGGGCGCAGCGGGTAGGCGCACCTTCGCCACTTGCGCGTCGGCAATACGCGTCATCTCAATCTCATGCTGATCCTTCTGCTCGTCCATACTGACCCTCGCTCTGTCCTGTATTGTGCTGGGCGTATTGTAGCATATGGCGACGGGCAGGGACAAGCAGGGGGCTGGACGGCGTGCCATCCAGCCCCTTTACTTGCTTGCGGCTAGGACTACTGGCCGATGATCGCCCTGTGGACGATCTTGGCCGTCTCGCCCCGCTTCACATTGTCGTTAGGCCGGTAGCAGAGGCTCGTGCCGCACGCTGCACCGTTGATGATGCCCGCATGATTGGCTGCCTCGATGTAGGAGTAGAAGGTGCTATTGCCCGGCACGTCGGCGAAGGTTGGTGAGGTTGGGGTGAAGGCTGACACCGCCCCACTGATCACCACGATCTTAGCGATCTGGCCGCGACTAGCCGTGCTGTTGGGGGCGAAGGAGCAGGTGGGGTTGCAACCAAAACCACTGATAACCCCGACGTGATAAAGCGTCTCAATGTAGCCGTAGAAGGGGCTGCTGGGCGGCACATCGGCGAAGGTTGGTGAGGTCGGGGTGAAGGCTGCGATGCCCAGACCCAGGACGACAATCTTCGACAGTTCGCCGCGCCGCACGCTGGCGTTCGGCTGGAAGCTGCCACCAGGGAAGCCGCTGACCACCCCGCGACAGGCGAGGAACTGGATGTCGCCGTAGAAGATGTTGCTAGTTGGCACATCGGTGAAGCTAATCGCGCAGGGGGTTGGGCTGCCAGCGGCAGCGGTTGCGGTTGGGCTGCCAGGAGCAGCAGTCGCAGTCGGGCTACCAGCCACAGCGGTTGCGGTTGGGCTGCCAGGAGCAGCAGTCGCAGTCGGGCTGCCAGGAGCAGCGGTTGCGGTCGGGCTGCCAGCCGCAGCGGTCGCGGTCGCAGTGGAGGCAGCAGCAGTTGCGGTCGCGGTGCTGGGGACAGGGGTGGGGATTGGCCCGCCATTGAGGGTGAAGGCGGTCAGGCGCGAGGTGCCGCCACTATTGGCTGAGCCGTCGGTCATGTAGACGGTGCCGTTGACTACCAGCGGCGACTGCCAGTGGATACCGCCGATGCTACCTGTCCAGAGCCGCTGGCCGGTGGTTGGATTGAGAGCGTAGACGCTGTTGCTGCGGGCGTAGTAGAGGACGTTGTTGGCGACCAGCGGGGTGAAGCCAGCAGTGCTGGTAGTCCAGCCAGTCGCCAGGATCGGCACCGTTCCGCTGAGGACGACCTTCAGGCCGCTGAGGCCGTTGGTGTTGGCAACGAAGACCCAGCTATCGTTGTTAGCCGGGTTGACCCAGCTTGCGGGCTGGCTGAGGACTACGCCCGTACCCTGCGGCAGGGCCGTGCGGTAGAGTTCGCCACCGACATTGCCGGGGCCACCCTGCCCACTGAGGTTGTCGAGGTTGAGCAGCATCACGTAGCCCTCTTTGCCACCCTGCACTACCAGGTTCTGGTAAGTGCTGCCAGCAGGGGCGGCGACGATGGCGGGAGCGGTGCTACCCAGGTCTTTGTCGGTGTTGTTGAGGTAGACGTAGTTGCTGGGGGTGTAGCTGTCTAGCGGCTGGCCGCTGCCGTTGCCCGTGCCGTCGGGGTTGAGCGCAAACACGGTGTCGGCCCAGTCGCGGTTGCTGGCACCAGGGCTGAAGGGGCCGTTGCCGGTAGTCATGTAGACTTTGCCCGTAGCAGGGCTGTAGACCACCCCAGGCCGCGCCCAGATTGCTGTCTGCACGCTAGCGCAATCGTTTACGCCAGGGGTGCCATTCTCAACGAAGTGGATGGTCAGGTTGCTGCAATTGGCGTTGAAGACTTTCTGCACCCCTGTGTTGAGGTTGATCGTTGTCACGTGGCCCTGGTAGTCGCCACCGTCGCCGGGGTAGCCACCGTTGACTACGTAGAGGTAGTTGGTGCCACTGATCGTGTTGACCGCCAGGGCCGACGCGCTCTTTTCCACGCCCGGCTTGAGGGTGGCAACCTGCGGCCAGGAGTTGGTGATCGTGCCAGTGGTGGTGATCTCTACACCGTCGAAGACGTTGTGCTTGTGTACCTTGCCGTCTACGCCATAGCTGTAGACAAACTGGCGGTTGGGGTCAACAGCGGGCTGCGAGGTAGTGTAGCGCGGCCCAGTCTGCGAGAGTGCTGCCCAGATTTGCTGACCATTGCTGGCATCAAGGGCCAGCAGTTGGGAGCGGTGGGTGCTATCGCTACTGACGGTCAGGAACAGAATATTGCGGGTACCGCTGATCGTACTGGCGGCCTCAAGGAAGACAGGCGCACTACCGTCGGCCACATCGGGCAGCATCACCTGGAAGCGTTGCTGCAACTGGCTGACATTGGCGGTGGTGAGCGTGGTTTCCAGCATGTTGTTACCCCGCTTGGTCGCGTCACCATTAAACTGCGTCCAGTCGTAGGCCGAAGCCAGGGCCGGAACGAACACAAGGGTCAGGGCGATGAACAGCAGGGTAGCCCGCAGCTTACTCTTATGGGACATGGTACTATTCCTTTCTGTAAGCCCCTTCTGTAGGTAAAAGGGGCAATTAACGTCTGCCAACTCTGATTATAGCCGCTGGCAGACCTGAGTGCAATGGCCTATTTGGGTGAATTGTCTAAGATTGGAGCAACGGTTGCCGCTTGTGGGGCGTGGAGGCAGATGGGCAGATTGCAGCCAGCTAGCCAATCTGCCCGGTGGGGGGCGGCTACTCGCAGCTCAGCCATAGCCCGTGCAGCCGCCCACGCCGCTAGCCCCCGCCTGAGCGCGACCGTGAACCCTCACCCACGGCGGCTGGCTTTGGAGGGCAGAGAGAGGATGTGGTATAATAAAGGCACGATTGTGAAGGCTTTAACAGAGCATAGGAGGAAGCGGGTTGGACACAGCAGTGGTCGAACAGCAGGCGACGCAGCCTGCCACCGAGCGGGACGTTTACGACATCATCATACTGGGCGGCGGGCCAACCGGCCTCTTTGGCGCGTTCTACGCGGGCCTGCGCGAGATGAAGACCAAGATCGTTGAGGGGCTGCCAGAGTTGGGCGGCCAGCTTACCGCGCTCTATCCAGAGAAGTTCATCTACGACGTGCCGGGCTACCCGAAGGTGCTGGCCCGCGACCTTGTAGCCCAGTTGGTTGAGCAGACTTTGCAGTTCGACCAGACCGTTTGCGTCGGCGAGCGCGCGATTAAGCTAGAGCGCGATGAGGCGAACAACCTTGTGGTGCTGACCACCGATAAGGCCGTCCACTACGCCAAAACGCTGGTGATCGCTGGGGGCGTGGGTGCGTTCTCCCCTACCCGCCTCGATGCGCCGGGCGTGAGCGACTACGAGGACAAGGGTGTCTACTTCTTCGTTAAGGAGAAGGCTCCTTTCGCGGGCAAGGACGTGTTGATCGTCGGTGGCGGAGACTCGGCGGCAGACTGGTCGCTGGCCTTCAAGGACATTGCGAAGGTGACGCTGATCCACCGCCGCGACCACTTCCGCGCCCACGAAACCAGCGTGCGCGCAATGGCGGCGGCGAAGGAGGCGGGCGAACTGGACATCCGCACCTTCCACGAACTGAAGGAAGTACACGGCGACGGAGAGCGGATCACTGAAGTGGTGCTGCTCAACAACCAGACCCAGGAGGCCACAACCGTTCCCTGCGAAGTGGTGCTGCTCAACCTCGGCTTCAAGGCCGACCTCGGCCCGATCAAGGAGTGGGGGTTGGAGCTTGAGAAGCGGGCAATCCGGGTCAACGAGCGGATGGAGACCAACATCCCTGGCGTGTACGCGGCGGGCGACATTGCAGGCTCTAGCGTCAAGCTCAACCTGATCGCTACCGGCTTCGGCCAGGCAGCGACGGCGGTTTGCATCGCCAAGAACTACATCGATCCCAAGTCTAGCATCTTCCCCGGCCACAGCAGCGAAAAGGAGTAACCTCTCTGCGTGAGCGGGCAAATGGCGGCAGCCTGCGGACTGTCGCCTTTGCTATTATCAGCCGAAGCAGACAGGGCGACGAGTCAGACTTCTGGCAAGCAGAACAGCACGGCGGCCCTCCAGCCAGCTTAGGAGGCCGTGACTGGCAGGTGGGTGAGCAGGAAAGAGCGGAGGGCGCGGCCTGCTCGGCTAAGGTAGTGGTCGCGCCGCCAGAGCAATACTACTTCGCGGCTGAGGCGTTGGTCGCTGACGCTGAGGGGGGCAAGGTCGCCCACGCCAGTGAGGGCCAGGCGAGGAACGAGGGCGATGCCCAACCCCGCCGCTGCCGAGCGCAATGCCGTGTCGGTCTCTGCCCCATCAAGCGAGATGTGGGGGCTGAACCCAGCCTTACGGCAAGCATCCAGGGTAGCAGCCCGCAGTTCGTAGCCGACTGGAAAGAGAATGAACGCCTCCTCACGCAGGTCGGTCATCGCTACCCCCGGCTGGGCAGCGAGTGGGTGTTCCCGGCTGACGGCGATCACTAGTTCTTCGCTGAACAGGCTGGCGACTTCGAGGCTAGCATCTTCCTCACCGGGTGGGGGTGGGCCGGGACGGGTGACGACCGCAAGATCGAGGCTGCGCTCCTGCACCATGCGCTGCAAACGTTGCGCTCCAGCCTCGTAGAGTTGCAGTTCGACAGCTGGGTACTGGCGGTTGAACTGGGCGAGGGTGCGGGGCAACAGGTGGCTGCCAACCGTCGGCGGCGCGCCAATCGCCACCCGGCCACGCGGCTCCCCCTCCCGCTCGCTGACTGCCTGCTCTGCCTCGGCGACCAGGGCGAGGATGCGGCGGGCATAGGGCAGCAGGGCTTCGCCCGCCGCAGTAAGGCTGGTCAGCCGCCCACGCCGCTCAAACAGTGGCACCCCCAGCCGCGCCTCCAATGCACGTACCTGCTGGCTGAGTGACGGCTGAGCCAGCCCCAGTTCCTCACCCGCCCGCGTGAAGCTGCCCAGCCGGGCGACCGTCTCAAAGTAGCGCAGGTAATGCAGTTCCATCGCAGCCCCCACCTTCGCTCCATTGTGGAGAAGATGGCGCGATTATAGCACAAACCAAACCGCCCGACGGTATCTACAAGAAGAACTCTGCAAATCCTTCACTTAACCGCTCGGCCATTGACGCAAGCGAGGGCGGTGTGCTATAATGTTGGCAATAAGCAAGCGATCACGTCGGACGAGTAGCCGCACCACCCGCGTCAGAGAGGGGCAGCCATTGGCTGTAAGCCGCCCCGCGAGAGTAGCCGCCAAAACCACCGGCCAGCAGTGAGATGAACCCACCCCGCCAACCGCCTTGCCCTTGCGCGGTGCAGAGGGTGCTACTACTTTCACCGCCTTGACCCCGATAGAGGTCACATTTGAGGGGCCACCCCTGTCCACTCCTGTGGGGAGCGGTTGGGTGCGCCCGAACGAGGGTGGAACCACGTTAGCTAGCAGCTTTCGTCCCTTGCCAACAGGCGAGGACGGGAGCTTTTTGTTTGCTCCGCAACAACCAGGAAGGAACTAGAGGATGAACGCACAACAGGTGGGCGGCCTCAACGCCCAGGATATGGAGAACAAGCATCTTGACCCGCTAGCTAGTGAGGATGTGGCCGACTACGCGAAGGACGAGCTAGGCAAGCTGCGCCACTCGGCGGCCCACGTGCTGGCGGGCGTGCTGAAGGAGTTGTACCCCGACATCCAACTGGCGATTGGTCCAGCTATCGAGAACGGCTTTTACTACGACGTGGATTTGGCACACCGCTTCACCGAGGAAGACTTCGCCGCTATCGAGGAGCGGATGCGCGAGGTGATCGCTGGGGACTACCCCTTTGAGGGGCGCGTGGTCAGCCGGGCCGAGGCGTTGGATTTGTTCAAGCACGCCCCCTACAAGCTAGAGATCATCAACGACCTGCCCGCCGACGCAGAGTTGCGCGTCTACCACCACTACAACTTTGAAGACCTCTGTCGCGGCGGCCACACTGCCACCACTGGCGGCATCGGGGTAGTTAAGTTGATGAGCGTGGCAGGTGCGTACTGGCGCGGTGACGAGAAGCGGCCAATGCTGCAACGGCTCTACGGCACCGCCTGGAAGGCGCAGGAGGAGCTTGACCAGTACCTCTACCGCATCGAGGAAGCGAAGCGGCGCGACCACCGCAAGTTGGGTAAGGAGCTTGGCCTCTTTATCATCAGCGACCTGACCGGGCCAGGCCTGCCGCTGCTGCTGCCGAAGGGTGAGGCGATCCGCTACGAGATGGAGCAGTATGTGCGCGAGGTGCAGCGCAAGTACGGCTACCAGTTTGTGCGTACCAACAATATTGGCCGCAAGGAACTTTACATCCAGTCGGGCCACCTTGAGCATTACAAGGATAGTATGTACCCGCTGATGGAAGACCCAGAAGACCCAGATGAGTCCTACGCGCTCAAGCCGATGAACTGCCCCCACCACTTCGTCCTCTACAAGTCGAGCCTGCACAGCTATCGCGACCTGCCAGTGCGCTACGCCGAGTTCAGCACCCTCTACCGCTACGAGCGGAGCGGGCAGTTGACTGGCATGGCCCGTGTGCGGAGCCTCACCCAGGATGACGCGCACATCATCTGCCGCGAAGACCAGGTGGCTGCCGAGTTCGAGCGGCGGCTGAAGGTGGTGCGTGAGGTGCTGGCGACCTACGGCCTCTACGACTACTGGCTGCGCCTCAGCCTGCACGACCCGAAGGATGCCAACAAGTACGGCGATACCACAGTCTGGCAGCAGGCCGAGGACACCCTGCGCGAGGTGATGGATCGCCTGGGTATCCAGTACATTGCGGTTGAGGGCGAGGCGGCCTTCTATGGCCCGAAGATGGACTTGATGGTACGTGATGTGCTTGGTAGGGAGTGGCAGATGTCCACTATCCAGCTTGACCTGGTGCAGCCGCGCCGCTTCAACATGGAGTATATCGGCGAAGATGGGCAGCCGCACATCCCGGTGGTGATCCACAGTGCGGTGACTGGTTCGGAGGAGCGCACGATGGCGATGCTGATCGAGCATTACGCCGGGGCATTCCCCCTCTG
>JBBROH010000032.1:0-26578 GCA_038229595.1 Chloroflexia bacterium
ACCCGATGTTGTGATCCTGGATGTGATGATGCCGGGCATGGACGGGCTAGAGGTCTGCCGCCGCCTGCGCCAGGTCAACAGTGTGCCGATCCTGATGCTGACCGCCCGCAGCGCAGTGAGCGACAAGGTGGCGGGGCTGGATAGTGGGGCCGACGATTATCTGGTCAAGCCCTTCAGCCTCGACGAGTTGCTGGCCCGTGTGCGCGCCCTCTTGCGGCGGCGGGTAGAGCCGGGTGGAGACGTGCTGAAGTTCTCCGACCTCCAGATGGACGTGGCCGCCCGCGAGGTGAAGTGGGGCGAGACGCTGATCGAACTCTCTACCAAAGAGTTCGACCTGCTAGAGTTGTTCATGCGCCATCCGCGCCAGGTGTTGACCCGCGAGACCTTCTACGACCGTATCTGGGGCTACAACTTTGGCGGCGAAAGCAACATCCTCGATGTGTACATCCGCTACCTGCGGGCCAAGCTCGAACCGTTCGCAGCGGCACGGCTGATCCAGACCGTGCGCGGCGTGGGCTACGTGCTGAAGGACTCCTGAGCGCAGGCGTGGGCTAACTGCTTTGCTTTGCTCGCTGGGCTGCTAGCTGGTAGTTGGGCAACCGCTATTTTGCGCCCGCCATCCGCCTGCTCTGTTATGCGGGCGCGTAGCTCCTTCTGGCTGAGGGGCCGGTCGCTGGGGTAGAGGCGGCGGGTGGCCCGGTTGAGCAGCAGTACGCTGATCAGCAGGGCGATGATGCAGAACATCAGCCAGGGTTGTAGGAGGTACAGGTCTCTACTGCCTGGTACTTTGGCGATCAACAGGTTGCTATCCCGACCCAGGTTGCTAACACCGAACGAGGTAATGAAGGCAGCACCGGGGCTGAGCGAGAGCAATACCCAGGCTATGACCCAGATTGTGTCGCTATCGGCACCGAGGCGGGCGGTAGCCGAAAAGAGGCCGATCAGCGGCGGCCAGAATACCGCGAGGAAGATGACGAAGCCAATCGCCGCCCCGTTCGCGCCACCGCTGGTGCGGAAGACCGTCGAGCAGTAGAGGCCGATCACCCCGTAGAAGATGCTCATCACCGCCAGCGCAACGTTGCCAACCAGCACCTCATCCAGCCCCACGCCGCCGATCATCACGGTCAGCACTTCGAGCGGCACCGCGACGAGGATCAGCAGGAAGCAGTAAGCCAGGGCAGCGGTCAGCTTGCCGAGGATGATCTGGCGCGGGCTGAGTAGGGTGACGAGCAGCACGTCGTAGGTCTGCTTCTCCCGTTCGCTGCTGATCGCCGAGGTAGTGCTGGTCACGCTGATCACGGTGAGGGTCAGCAGTTGCACGCCCATGATCACGTAGTAGAGGATGCGCCCGGTCGTCCCCGATTGGGCCAAAGATTGGCTGCTGTAGATGTTGGCATAGGTGAGCATCATGATTACAGTGATGGCGATCAGGTGGATGCTGATCGTGATCGTTGCGCGCGCCCCACGCATCCGCCCGCGCAACTCCTTGACGATGATCGGATTGATCTCCATACTCCCCCCTACTTGCCCCCCACGAAGGGGTGGCTGCTAGTCTACCAGACCCTTCGTTACTTGCAAGAAGATGTCTTCCAGGTTGCTAACTTCCTCGCTGAAGGAGTAGACTGGCAGACCCACCTGCACCAGCCGCCAGAGCAGCAGCCCCATCGCTCGCTCATCACCGTCGAAGCGCACCCGCAGGCTAAGTGGTGGCCCACCAGCCGCTCCCTCCGCAGCAGGGGGGATTGGGCTGGCTGGCTCATCTACTACGTCCACCCCAACTACACCAGCCACCCCCTGCACGGTGGCTACCGCCGTACCAGGGTCGGCCAGCAGGCGCAGCAGCAGCACACGGATCGGCTGCACCCGCTGCAAGATTTCCTGCACGCTGCCGCTAGCCAGCAGCACGCCGCGTTCGATAATCCCAATATGCGTACACATCTCTGCCAGTTCGCTGAGGATGTGCGAGGAGATCAGGATCGTCTTGCCCAGCCGCCCCAACTCCTTGAGCAGTTCGCGCAGTTCTATGCGGGCGCGCGGGTCGAGGCCGCTGGCTGGCTCGTCGAGGATCAGCAAAGTCGGTTCGCTAACCAGCGTGCGCGCGATGCTGAGTCGCTGCTTCATCCCCCGCGAGAGCGCATCCACGTAGTCGTTCTTCTTGTGGCCGAGGTCAACCAGGTTGAGCAGGTCATCAATCATGCCCACCCGACGGCTGGCTGGCACCTTGTAGCTGGCAGCGAAGAAGTCGAGGTACTCCCAGGTCTTCATGTTGTCGTACACGCCGAAGAAGTCGGGCATATAGCCGATCTGCCGCTTGACCGCCTTCGGGTTGCTGACCACAGAGTAGCCCCCCACTCGCGCATCACCATCGCTGGGCCGCAGCAAGGTCGCCAGCATCCGCATGGTGGTGGTCTTGCCTGCGCCGTTCGGCCCGATGAAGCCGTAGATGCTGCCCGCTGCAATGTTCATGTTCAGGTCGCGCACGGCCAGGAAGGGGCCGTAGGTCTTGCTCAGGTGGGTCGTCTCCACCACCAGCCCTGTTGTCGTCTGGCTCATGGCCGTACCCTCCCCAGGCGGGTCGTGTAGAGGTCGAAGCTGCTGTCGGTGGGTGCGCCCCCCTGCTCTAGTTCGCTGCTGCCCCGTGCCAGGTCGCTCCAGGCCGTCAGGTAGATGGGGGCCAGTTCCGCCTGGTTGTAACTGCCAAAGTCGCGGTTGATCAGGGTTGTCTGTGCCGTTTGGTAGCGCAGGCCGTCTGCACGCTCCTCCTTTGTCAGATCGCTGTTGCTATAACTGTAGCCAGTGTAGCGAGAAATCGCCTCGCCAGTGTGGGCCAGGTAGCGCACGAACTCCTCGTTACCGCCAGACACCTGACTGATCGACACTTCTTTACTCTCGCCAGGGGCAAGGTTGAAGCGGTCACTGCGGCTGTTGTCCTCAAACAGCACGATGTCCCGGTAGGGGCGGTCGCCCACGTTCTTGAGCGTCAGTTGCAAGTTGCCCTTGCTGGGTAGGCTAGTGACCGCGAACTGGGGGGGCAGGTTGGTTGCCTCCTGCACGCTGATGCTGCCTTGCGCCCAGTTGCCGATGTTCAGCCCCTCGAAGCGGTTGGGGGTGCCGAGGTGCAGGCTGCCATTGTTGGCGTTGCCGAACGTGTTGCCGCTGCTACTCGCCAACCCGCTGCCCAGCCGCAAGTCATAGCTGGCCCTACCAGGTGAAAAGATGCTGACGATGCTGCTGACGCGCGCCTCGTTACCATCCACCTGCCCATAGGTGACGCTGGCACGGTTGATTAGGATGCTGCCACCCTTCGTCTGATAGCCAAGCAGGAAGAACAGCAAGCCGAAAGCGACCACGCAGGCGGGGATCGTCAGCCAGGAGAGTTCGCGCCGCCGCATCCGCCCCAGGATGATGAAGTTGAGTGGGCCTATCACCACGACGTAGACGAGGAGCAAGAGGGTCAGTAGCAAGGGGTTGGGCAGGTCGAGTTGGGGTGAGGAGAAGCTGAAGTTTCCACCCTGGTCGCTGTGGGCGATGGCTGCGCTGTCCGGCCCGCTCCTATGATTTGCCAGCAGCAGTTGCCACAGGCGCGGGTAGTCGTCCCAGCCACGGAGGGTGCTGAGGGTGGGGTCGAAGGCGAAGTAGGTGAGCTGCCCGCGCCCATAATCGCGCTGGGCAATCAGCGGTTGGCTGCTCTGCGGTTGGTCGGGGCTGATCGCTACTAGCGTGCTGCCCAGCTTGAGCGGCCCGCTGCTGACCACTACCTGATCAGCGGGCGGGGCCGTGGTAGCGGTGATGTAAGTGCCGAGCGGCGCGAGACCGTCGATAGAGCGCGGCTCGCCAACCTCAAGGGGCAGCAGATCGCTGAAGGCAGCAGCGTTGGCGCGAGCGTTGCGCCCCCCACCGATCACCAGGTCACCGCCCGCCGCCAGCCAGCCGCGCACCGCCGCCACCTGCCCCGCGCTCAACTTCGCCGTGTCGCCGTCAGCGATCACTAGCACGTCGAGGGTAGCGAGGGCGAGCGCGTTGGCGGGCAGTTCGTCAAGCGTGGGGTGGATGATCGTTGATTGCAGACCTTGCTGCGTATTTTGCGGGCCGTTGCTGTAGCCGAATGTTGCGCCCGCGAGGGTGCTGAGGGCGGTGCTGTCACCCCCGACCACACCGATGATGAAGGCGGGGTCTTGCTGGTATTTGAGCGTAAGCGGCTGCTCGGCATACACCTTGTCGCCTTCGGCAAAGCGGAGGACGGCGGTGGAGTTGATCCGACTGCTGGCAGTGTAGAGGGTGTATGACTGGCGCGCCTGGGAGGGCAGGTCAACGGCAATGTAGTTGGCCGCATAGCTGTCGCCCGCCAGCGAGAGTCGCCCCTTGAGGCTGGGGCCGCTGTTCTCCAAAGTCACCTGCACGGGGAACCAACTACCGACTCGATAGTAGCCGCCAATCCCTGGTTTGACGGTCAGCCGCAGGCCGTCCGCCGTCTGCGCCGCTACGCTGCCTGGCCCAGCCGCCAGCCCCAGCAGCAGCCCGATTAGCCCAACAAGTCGTATCTTTGCCATCACACCTCCTCTATGCACACCATTCGTGGCCGCATAAGTCGCTGCTTATAGCATAGCACAGTTCAGCCCAAGATACAAGTACCTGTTTATGCGAATACTGTGGCTATCAGCAAAAAGGGCGACTCGCGCCGCCCTCCGCCACCTATCTCCACTTCAATCCCCAGTTGCTCGCTGCTGCGAACTGCTTGCCGCTCAATATGCGTCGTCGCGGCCTCGTGCTGCGGGTGTGGTCAGGCGCGGCTCACCGCTACTGGGCCGCGGCAGGGCGGGGTTGGCGCGGGTAGTTGGCAACTCTGGCACGGAGGGTCGATTAGAGCGGTTCAGTACTTCATGATAGACGTTCAGCCAATCCACAATGTCGTTGTCCCAGGAGGCTTGTTCGCGGGTACGGTGCTTCTCCAGGCGGGTCATGATCTCCTGCTGCACCCCACGTGGGTTCGGCACATCGTTGAAGGAGAAGACGGTTGCCTCACCAGGGGTCTTAATCTCCACCGTACCATAGTTGAAGATCATGGCGAAGGGGGAGGGTAGGCTGTAGCTAACATCGGTGATGCGGTTGAACAGCGTCTCCTTAACCGAGGTGCGGAAGCCAAGCGGCTTCTTGTCAATGTCGATCACCCGGTCGTGGGTCAGGCTGTAGCGGTCGTTGCGCCAGTCCTCCCATTGGTACCAGATGATAAAGAGGACGACCAGGTAGGCCAGGATAAAGAACCCTGTGACCAACCCGCCCACCCCCACCAGCGTACCGACGAAGCCGTTGGGCGGTGGGTAGCTGTTGGCATCGTAACCAGCTATCGCCCCCAGGTAGAAGACGAGCAGCACAGTAAGCAAGGTAAAGAGGGCGACCGGCAGCACCTCATGGCTGACAAGGAAGGCCCAGTGGCGGTGCCAGATGATCGTCTCCCCTTGCTGTTGAGGGGTGAAGGGGAAGATGCGGTTGAAGGTGCCGAGGCCACGTTCGCGCGGGCGGCTGTAGGGGGCAGAAGGGGGCAGGTCAGTGGGGTCTTGCTGGCCGAGGACTATCTTCTGCAAGACCTTGCGCCGCCGTTCGCCGCGGCTCTGGCCGACAGACTCGGTCAACCCTTTGCGCTGCTCCATGATCAGCCGCTCCACTTCCTTGGGCCGGGGGATCATGTCGAAGGACAGCACCCCCACTCCTGCGGTGTCGAGCGAAAGCGTGCCGTAGTTGAGGCTACTGGCTAGTGGGCTGAGGATGTCATAGCGGACGTTATGCACCTTGTTGAGGGGAGCTTCACTGCGCGTTTCATGCACCCCAACAGTTTTGTCGAGGAAGATCACCCGCTGGTTGGTGAGGATGAAGAAGTCGTTGGTCCAGTCGAGGATGTACCAGGCGGTAGCCAGCGTGCCGATCAGCACTGCCACGCCCACACCGATCACCAGGTAGCTACTGGGCGGCCCACCAGCACTGGCGAGGAACAAGGCAAGCGCAGCGATCAGGCTGACGAGGAAGAACAGGATCGCGGGCCAACCGTGCTGCACGATCCACAAGGGGTGCCGCCGCCGCTCCAGGATCACCCGTTCGTTGGGGCGCAGGTCGCCGACGTGCGAGCGGCGCATCGCCCGGTCTAGCTCCTCGGTTTGCATTGTACTCATTGGCTACTCCCCCTGTGACACATGAGGCGCGAACTTCCCCTTTATGTTACAACATTATGTCTGGTTAGTCAATAGGCTGGCACAAGAAAGCCCCCTCCACTTTGCAGGGGAGGGGGCTGCTGAACCACTAGCGCAGTTTACTGCTCGTGGCGGAGTTCCGTCTGCACGCTGTCCACGATGGGCAGCACGGTGAGGGCGGGGGTGCCGCCGAGGACACCCTGGGCCAGGAAGGTGTAAACCTTGCCGGTCTGGATGTTGTAGTTGGGGATGGTCAGCACTGGCGTGGTCGTCCCCGCTGCCGAAACGGTCAGGGTGTAGCTGCCAGCTGGCACGATGGCGTAGCTGCTGGCAGTGCCATAGGCAAGATTGCCGAAGACCAAAGCACCGTTGGCGCGGATGTCCACGTTCGGTGCGCCGGTGCCAGCGTGTACTGCCCGGATGCGGGCCTGGCCGGTAGCAGATACGCTGAGGTCGTCGGTCAGCACCAGGGCGGCAACAGTGCCGCTCACGCCGTTGACGGCGTAGATGCTGTAATTTACCCCGCTGGTGAGGCTGAGGGTGGCCGAGATAGCCGCTGCCGAACCGCCTGCTGCTGTCACTTGCACCAGGTGGCTACCAGTAGCAACGGAGAGGAAGGGGCTGACTGCGGCAAGGGTGGTAGTGTAGGGCAGGCTGCCGACGGCAACTGCGCCGTCAACCTTGACATCCACGCTGGCTGGGGCGTTGCTGGAAGCATGGATTGCCCGCACGTAAGAGCGGCTGCCGGGGCCGACACTCTCGATAGCGCGACGCACGACCTTGCTCAGTTCACCGCGGCGGATGTTGTCGTTCGGGCGGAAGCACTGGCCGACCTGGGGGGCGACGCAGGCTGCACCGCTGATGATGCCACGAGCCGCGAGGGTCTCGATAGCCGCATAAGCGAAGTTGGTAGTTGGCACGTCGCTGAAGGTCGGGCTGGTGGGCAGGGTAGTGACGTAGCCACGGGCGCGCTGCACGATAGCCGCAACCTGGGCGCGCGTGATCTGCACGTTGGGGCCGTAGCAGGTGCCAGGCGTACCGAGCGCAGCGCACTGACTGGCGGTCAGGCCATTGACTACGCCAGCACGAGCGGCGGACTCGATGAAGCCATAGAAGATACTGCTAGGAGCCACGTCCACGAAGGTCTGGGTGGTCGGGGTGAAGCTAGCGATGCTGAAGCCGAGGACGGCGATCTTGGCGAACTCACCACGGCTGGCGTTGGCGTTGGGGCGGAACAGGCCGTTCGCGCCACTAACCACACCACGGCAGGCGAGGAACTGGATATCGCCGTAGAAGATGTTGGTGGTTGGCACGTCGGTGAAGCTGATCGTGCAGGGGGTAGCGGAAGCCGTCGCGGTAGCGGGGACGCTGGTAGCGGTCGGGGTGGCGCAGGCTGCCGCGATCTGGCCGCGGATCTCGCCGCCTGGGTAGTTGGTGCTGTGGATGTTGAAGTACAGCCCGCCACTCTGTAGGGCTGCGATCTGGGTCGGGGTCATGGTGCCGGTGCCGGTGAAGGCGTTGGTACCGCTAACCGCGTTGAGCGGGAAGATGACCGGGCCAGCGGTGCCAGCCGCGCCGAGGTGGATGTGGGCGAACAGGACAGTGGTAGTGATGCCACTGTAGGTGAGGTTGGCCGTGAATGCGCCCGTTGCGGGGTTGAGCAGGATGGTGCCGTTGCCAGTAGCGGACGAGGTGTTAGGCGGAACCTCCTGCGCGCCGCTGAGGGTGGCCGCGAAGTTGGTGGTCGAGCCTGGGGTAGCAGTGGCGACCGGGGTGGTGGTAGCAGTGCCGGTCACGGTGGCGGTGCCAGTCACCGTAGCGGTACCAGTCACGGTGGCGGTGCTAGTCACGGTGGCGGTGCTGGTTATGGTGGCAGTGGTGGTCGGGCTGGGGCCAGTGGTATTGGTTGGCACTGGGGTTGGGGTTGCGCCACCAGGCTGCAGGCAGGTGTAGAGGACGCGGGTGCCTGGGGTTAGCACAGCCTCGTTGAAGCTGAACTGGTCGAAGGCCGAGCCAGTACCCTTCTGGATGCCGCTGGTCGCGCTGACCCCATTGCCAGTCATTGGCGTGCCGTAGATGAACTCGATATTGTTGCTGGTCTCGTAGAGGCGGGCCTCGAAGTTGACCGGGCCGCCGCCAGAGCCAAACTGGGTAGCACGCCACTCAATGTTGAAGACGCGATTGGGGGCGGTACCAGTGGTGGAGGTGAAGACCCCATCGGGGGCAGTGGTGAGCAGGTCATCCCAGTGCGGCATGATCGCATAGTTGAAGCTAGGGTTGGGTAGTGCAATGTTGGTGAAGGCAATGTTAGCACTGTTGAACTGGATGTTGCCGTTAGAGCCGAGGTTGACGGTGGTGGCTGTCAGCACATCGTAGAAGGTGAAGGCGAAAGGCAGGGCCAGGGGGGTGACAATGTCATCACCGTGGTTGCCGCTATCCACTGTACCAGGGACGATGGTTGCGCCGGTACTGGTAGTGCGGACGTAGCTGCTGCACTGTGGGATGGGAACCAGGGAGAAGTTGCGGGTGGTGGTGCCACCAGAGATGACCGTCACGCCGCTGGCACTGGCCGAGTTGTAGCCACTCTTGGTGGCGGTCAGGGCGTAGGTGCCGGTAATAAGCACAGTCAGGCTGTAGTTACCAGTAGCATTGGTGTTAGCGGTATAGGTATAGCCACCGCCGACCGCAATTACCTGCGCGCCGGAGATGGGCAGGCTGGTCAGGCTATCAGTGACCACACCCGCGATGAAGCCAGTCGTTTGGGCAGTGAGGGTGAAGTTCTGGGTGGTATTGCCACCAGAGATGACCGTCACGCCGCTAACCGACTGCGGGTTGTAGAGGAACTTGGTGGCGGTGAGGGCATAGGTCGGGGTGACTGGTACAGTCAAGGTGTAGTTGCCGCTGGCGTTGGTGCTGGCACTATAAAGCGTGCCGCTGAGCGAGTCGCGGGCAGAGATCGTCGCGCCGGAGAGGGGATTGCCAGCACCATCGGCCACGCGGCCTACGATGTTGCCGCTGCGTTCTTCAGCGGGCAGTTGCAACTCTTGCGTGTAATCGCAGACCGTTGCTGTACCGTTGCCCGAGCAAACACTGACATCAGCATTGCCGCCGACAGCGTAGAAGCGGTTATTCACAATGCCGCCGTTGAGGTGGCGTAGGCCGACATTGAGCGAGTCGGGCAAGGTAGTCCAGGCATTGTCGTTGGAGCTATAGCGTAGGGTGCGGCTAAGGAAGTTGCCGCCGCCGCCGAATCCACCACCTGCGATGTAGAAGTTACCACCGTTGGTGCTGGCAGCTGCGCCGAAGAGACCATCCTGACCGGCTGGCACTGGTGGCCCCGCTGTCCAGGTATTGCTACTGATGTTGTAAATCTGCACGTCGGTAGAGGGAGCAGCAAGGTTGCCGGTAGCGACTATAATCTTGCCACCCGGCAGCAAGGCACCCTCAGAGCCGTAGCGGGCTGCGGGGAGAGCTGCGCCGTCAGCCAGCCAGGTGTTAGCAGCCGCATCGTAGATACGAGTGTTGGTGCTGCCTGTAGTGCCGGTGTAGCCACTGATCCAATACACGCGGTTGGCAGCTGGATCGCAGGCAACTACGCCCCACAGTGCGCCCGCGCCAGAGTAGGCTGGGCCGTTGGTCCAACTGTTGCCTGCAATGTCGTAGACGCGCATCACACCATCAAAGGGCGGGCCAGAGCCAATGTAGCCACCCGGCATATAAATCTTGCCGTTCATGTAGCAGGCTTCCTGGTTGCTGATGCCTGCTACACCAGCTACTGGCGCGAGGGTTGTCCAAACGTCGGTTGCTGGGTTGTAGCGTTGCACACTGTTGGTGGCAACGTAGGCGGTGTTGAAGGTCTCACCCCCAATGACGTAGAGGTAGGTGCCATCGCTGGCTGCTGCGTGGCGGCCTTCCCGTGTTGGTACCGGGGCGCGCTGCACCCAAGCATCGGGGCCGACGTTGTGCTTAGCGGCCTGACCACTGTTAGGGGCTACTTCAGCGGCGGTGAGGGCGGTAGCACCCTTCTTGGCGGCTTCAGCCTTCTTCTGCTCGGTCTTGGCCTGTGCTGCGGGAGCAGCCGCCTTGTTTGCGCTGACGACGTTGCTCGCACTGGTTGGTACTGCCGACTGAGCCAGGGTGAAGACCAGCATGATCGCGGTCAGGCTCAGGGCGAGGAAACCTTGTACTCTCTTAAACTTCATTTGACAGCCTTTCTTGTGCAGTTGGTTCTGCTTGTTCTATCCAAACGTTTATCGTTCTGCCTTTTAGTTCCTCCTCTTTGCTTGTTCTACGCTGGGCTGTATGTTGTCGGGGCAACCCACGCCGTAGGATATTAGCAGACTATAGGGGCTTTGTCAACTATCCGTCTGGACAATTTGGACAGTGAGGATGGTTAGCGTAGTTGATCGCTTGCTAAACCATTAGTGGGGCATGGGGTGTCCAGTTCTAAACTCTTGCACTGGCGATGCGGGTACAAGGATCGTAGCCGCCAGCTTCTGCTGGGGTGTGCTATAATAGGCAGGCCTTGCAGCGTGCAAGAGGAGGAACAACCATAGATGAAACGGCTCCTGCGTATTCTGCGGGCGATCATTGCCATCCTGCCTACCCCGGTTGGCTATGCCATTGCCGGGCTGCTCGGCAACCTTAGTTACCGCTACGCCAAAACTTCGCGCACCATCTGCATCGCCAATATGCGCCACGTCCTCGGCCCCAACGTCAGCGAAGCACGACTGGCGCGCACTGTGCGGGCGGTCTTTCGCAACAACGTGCGGAACTACTACGAGCTATGCCGCCTGCCGCGCCTGCCCCTTGCGCGGGTCTTGCAGATGACCCACGTCCGCGAGGAGCAGTGGGAGCGGCTGATCGGGCCAGTGCGCCAGGGCAAGGGTGTGGTGATCGCTAGCGCACACTTCGGCTCCTTCGAGATGGTCAGCCAGACGCTCACTGCGAAGGGCCTGGACGCTACCTTCCTGATCGCCCTGTTCGAGCCGCGCTTCCTCTCCGAGTACATAACCGCCCTGCGTAGCAGTCAAGGTCTCAAGCTGGCCGAGACCAACCCGGCAGTCCTCTTGCAGGCAGTGCGCGACCTCAAGAAGGGGCGGATTATTGGCATCCTGGCCGACCGCAACCCAGAGCAGAAGGGTCTCACCCTCCCCTTTTTCAGCGAACCGGCCACTATCCCCACTGGCCCAGCCCGGCTGGCGATGCAGGCTGGGGCGGTGATCGTGCCTATCTTCTGCGTGCGCCTGGGCAACGACCGCTACGCGGTGGAGATGGACGAGCCGATCCTACCCACCCGCACTGGCGACACTGAAGCCGACTCGACTCGCATCATGAACCAAATCCTCGCCAGTTACGAGCGACATATCGGCGCACATCCCAGCCAGTGGGTGCTGTTCAAGCCAGTTTGGGCAGCCGACCAGCACCTGGTTAAACAGGAAGCGAAGGCTGATGCAAAGCCCCAACCATGATCGCCTGCGCTGGCTGCCTGGAGGGGCGATCCTGCTGCTCTTGCTTGGCCTCTTTGTGCAGCAGGCGGCGCAGGCTGGGCTGCCTGCTCCCACTGCATCTGCTCCGCCGCCACCGACTGCTGCTGCCCCCAAACAGCCGCGCAACCCAAAGGTGGGAGTGCATACCCGCCTGACCGACGAAGCCGACCCGCAGAAGATCAGCCGGACGATGCAGATGGTGCGCGCGATGGGGGCGACCTGGGCGGTAGAATACTTCCCCTGGCTCTATATCCAGCAGACAGACGCAAACCACTATGACTGGGCGCACCCTGACCTGGTGGTAGCGGCAGCGAATGCGGCGGGCGTGCAGTTGATCGCCCGTATTGACATGGTGCCAGCCTGGGCGCGCCCGCCCGCCAGCAGCCTCAGCCGCCTTGACCCCGACCACTATGCCGCCTACGCCGATTTCGTTGCTACTTTCGTCGCGCGCTATCGGGGGCGGGTGCATTACTACATCATCTGGAACGAACCGAACGTCATCTGGGAGTGGGGTGGGCAGCGCGTAGACCCCTCCGCCTACGCTGCCCTGCTCAAGGTCGTCTACCCCCGCGTCAAGGCGGCTGACCCAACCGCTACCATCTTGATGGCTGGTCTTGCCCCCACCCTCGAACCACCCGACAGCCCCGTGGCAACGCGCGACACCAGCTACCTAGCGGCGGTCTACCAGGCAGGTGGCGGCCCCTACTTCGATGCGCTGGCTGTCCATGCTTACGGCTTGACTACCCCCGCTGACGACCCCAGCAGCCCCGACAAGCTCAACTTCGCCCGTGTAGAGCAGATGAGGGCGGTGATGGTTGCCAACGGTGATGCGGGCAAATCGGTGTTCGTCACCGAGGGCGGCTGGAACGACAGCCCCCGCTGGGTAAACGCAGTCAGCCCGCCAGAGCGCATCCGCTCTACCATCGCAGCCTACGAGCGGGCAAACCGCGACTGGCCCTGGTGCGCCAGCGTCAGCCTTTGGGCCTTCCGCCTGCCAAAGCCAGCCTACACCTACATGGATCATTACACCTTCGTCGCCCCCGACTTTGTACCGCGCCCGATCTACTTTGAGGTGCAGAAAGCTGAGGCCTCACCATAAAGAAGGTGTTGCTGCTAGGTCTGGACTTGTTGGCTGTAGCCACCCTAGTTGCGGTTGGTCTGCTGCTGTACTTCGGCAGGCAAGAGCCAGCCGACCTTGCGTTGGCCCAGGTGCGCGCCCGTGGGATGCTGCGGGTTGCCACCGATGCTACTTACCCCCCCTTCGAGAGCTACGCCGAGGGTGCGTACAGCGGCTATGACGTTGACCTGGCGAAGCTGATCGGCGCGCGGGTGGGAGTGGCGGTGGCGTTTAGCAACATCCCCAGCGACAGTCTCTACCAGGCTCTTGGCGAAGGCAAGGTGGATGCAATAGTGTCAGCCCTGCCCTTCATCTACGAGCGGAGCAACGACCTGATCTACAGCCGTGCCTACTTCAACGCCGCGCCATTGCTGGTCGTCCCTGCCGCCTCTACTGCCCGCAGCCTCAGCGACATTGCTGCTGGCAAGCTCGGCGCACAACTGGGTAGCGACAGCGACGAGGCCGCCCGTCGCTGGCAGCGCGACCACCCAACTGGTGGCCTGCAACTGACGACCTTCGACACACCCACCGCCGCCCTGGACGCACTCGCCGCCGGGCAAGTGGTGGCGGCCCTGGCTGACCCAGTAGAGTTCACCGCCTGGCAGGTTGCTCACCCGGCCTACAAAGCGGTCGCCAACCTCGGCGAGGCTGGCTATGTGGTGGCGGTCGGCAAGCAGAGTCGCCAGCTAGCCCGCCTGGTAGACGAGACCATCGCCAACGCCCAGGCCGACGGCACCCTGGCGCGGCTGGCCGCCCGCTGGTTTGTTGCTACCCCCAGCCCTGGCAGGTGAAGAACCAGGGCCACAAACTGGCTAACTATTAGAACAGAATTAGAGACAATCCTATACCCCTTTTGGCTGAAACCTTCGCTTACCCTGCGGCGTTATATATGCGAGGGACAGAACGAGGTAGGGTTGGTCGCAGCACCGCCGTCCGACTCGACTGGCAACCCTCATTGGCAGCAAGCAGTGGCACGGACTCTGCATTGCTGAGATGGCAAGAGGGTAAACGGAACCGAACGGGTTTTGGCCCCACAAAGTAACAAGCCCTATCGTGGCACGGTCTCTGCTTTATACAGAAGCGAAGCAACAAAACCGGCGATGGGTTAAAGGAGTAGCAAGATGAACCAGAACTACGAAAACAACTACAACACGATCACCATCGCTGATCTCGCCCAGGCCATTGCCGAAGGCCGCCTGACCGCCCAGTGCGACGAAGAATACTACACGGTGACGGTGCGCGACCTGATCCAGATTACCCGCCAACAAATTGCGGCCATGCCGCCCATGCAGCCCCAGTACCAGTACGCAGAGCAGCGCGAACTGGCTCTGGCGAGCTAAAACCCAACTAACGGCCTGCTCCTGCTGCCACCCTGACCTACTGGCAGGCCAAATCGCCAACTTCACTACACTTCTCCTTCCTTCCCTTCCCTTCCCTTCCTTACAAGCGAACAGCCAGCCCCCGCCGTTTGGGGGAACGACGTGGGGTTGACTGCTAGCTTCTTCCCGTGGAGACCACATCTTCACACATCCTTCCTTCCTTCCTTCCTGTAGTAGACAAGTAGCCCCGGTCTTGCTTGGGGGAGCAAGTTCGGGGTTATTTGTTTGCCCGCTTCATCTTTATTCTCCCGCCGCAAGCTGAGCGAAGTGGGCAGTAAAGTGGCGCAGGGCCGGTGGTGCCTGGGTGATCCGCAGGCCCGCCAATGCCGCGCGTTGCTCGTGGACGCGGATACCCACGTCGGCCACGTAGTTGAGGTGGCTACTGGTGTAGGTGCGGCGGGGCAAGGTCAGGCGCACCAGGTCGAGAGCGGGGAAATGCTCGCCGCCCGCTTCGTCGTTGCGGCCAAACATCACGCTGCCGATCTCTACGCTGCGTACTCCTCCTTCGATGTACATGGCAACTGAGATCGCCTGCGCTGGGAAGTAGCTCTGGGGCATAGCTGGCAGGAAGCGGCGAGCATCAATGTAGACAGCGTGGCCGCCGACCGGCTCCAGGATCGGCACGCCGCCCGCCTTTAGCCGCGCCCCCAGGTCGTGGGTCTGCGCGATACGATAGGCAAGATAGTGTTCGTCCAGCCCCTCGTAGAGGCCGACCGCCAGAGCTTCCATTGAGTAGCCTGCCATGCCACCATAGGTGGGGAAGCCCTCGGTGAGGATCAGCCGTTGGCAAATCTGGTCGTAGAGGTTGCTGTCGCGCAAGGCGATGAACCCGCCGATGTTGACCAACCCATCCTTCTTAGCACTCATCCAGCAGCCGTCAGCCAGGCTAAAGATTTCGCGGGCGATCTCAATTGGGGTGCGGCCCTCCTGCCCCGCTTCGCGCTGTTGGATGAAGTAGCAGTTTTCGGCATAGCGGGCGATGTCGAGGAAGAAGGGGATACCTTCACGGCGCAGCAGTGTGCTAACCGCCCGCACGTTAGCGATGGAGACTGGCTGGCCGCCGCCGCTGTTGTTGGTCAGGGTCAGGCAGGCGAGGGGGATGTTGCCGCGATGCTCGGCCACATAAGCAGCCAGCCTGTCCAGGTCCATGTTGCCCTTGAAGGGGTGGAGGTTCTGCGGGTCATGCGCCTCCTCGATCACCAGTTCGTCGGCGTGGGCGCGCACCGCCTCGATGTTCGCGCCGGTAGTGTCGAAGTGCTGGTTAGAGGGAACACGGCTACCCGCTTGCAGCATTACGTGGCAGAGTATCTGCTCCGCCGCCCGGCCCTGGTGGGTTGGCACCATCAGCGGCATCCCCGTGATATCGCGCACTGCCTCTTGCAAGCGGTAGAAGCTGCGCGCCCCAGCATAGCTCTCGTCGGCCTGCAACATCGCCCCCCACTGCGCCGCGCTCATCGCCCCGGTGCCGCTATCGGTCAGCAGATCAATCGTCACCTGCTCGGCGCGTAGGCGAAACAGGTTGTAGTCTGCCTCGTGTAGCCAGCGCACCCGCTCTGCGCGGCTGGTGATCGGGATCGGCTCGACCGTCTTGATCCTGAACGGCTCGAAGGGAACTTCGTTGTTCATCTTCTCCTCTTTCTCCTCGGCCACGCCCTGCCTCAGCAGCCGCTGCCTACGCTGGTTCGTGCTGTTCCTCGACCAGTTCGATCAATACGCCGCTGCTGGCCTTCGGCTGGATGAAGGCAACCTTGTGACCGCGTGCGCCAATACGTGGCTGTTCGTCCACCAGATGCACCCCCGCCGCCTTCAGCTTCGCCAACTCTGCCACGATGTCGTCTACTGCCAGGCAGAGGTGGTGGACACCTGCGCCCCTCTTTGCCAAAAAGTTGTGAACCGGGCCAGCCTCGTCGCCGTAAGGCTCCAGGAACTCAAGCTCGGTCTCGCCGACGGTGAGGAAGGTGGCGGTGATCTTCTGCTGGGCGACCGTCTCGCTGTAGAGGCTGGTGCGATCCAGGCCCAGTGCATCAGCGTAGAAGCGCAGGGCGGCTTCCAGGTCGTTGACGGCAATGCCAATGTGGTGTATTCCCTTGATCAAGCTCTTGCTCCTCTGCACAGGGGTTGTCGCGAGTATAGCACAGCCAGCGAGGGGGCGCAAAGTGAGCAGGGCCACCGCACCCAGCACAGGCAAGTTGACACCGCTGGCAATCTGTATTATACTTCACAAGTCACGCACCCCTATGGGCGGGACTTCATATTGACTCCGCATGGCTTGAAAGCGAGGAAGCAGAGTTGCGTCAGAACACGACCGTTAGCATCTTCATCGGCATCTTGTTGCTCAGTGCCGTTGCCCTCTATATTGACTTCACCAGCGACTTCCTGGGCCGCAATACCAGCCCGCGCCTGGGCCTCGACCTACAAGGCGGCCTGCAAACGGTGCTGGAAGCCCAGCCACCCGAAGGGCAGAGCGAAGTTACCTCCACCCAGCTTGACGACGTGCGCCGCGTGGTAGAGAACCGGGTCAACGGCCTCGGCGTGAGCGAGCCGCTTGTGCAGACGCAGGGCAAGAACCGCATCCTGGTTGAACTGCCTGGCAGCAAGCTAGACGCAGAGCAAGCCCTCAAGACTCTGCAACAGACTGGCTTCCTGGAGTTTATCTCCTCTGGTACGAACTCCCTGGCAAGGGATACCGTGGTCAGCACCACTACCACCCTTGACGCTTCTACCCAGGCTGCGATCTCGACTACTGGCACGACAGTTTATCCAGTCGTGATCACCGGCGTGGATTTGGATGTCAGTGGTATCGGGGTGAGCTTCGACCAGCTTAACAAGCCAGAGGTCAACTTCAAGCTCAAGCCCGAAGCGGCCAAGAAGTTTGGTGACTTCACTGGCGCGCACGTGAACCAGTATATGCCCATCGTCCTGGACAAGCGGGTGATCAGCAGCCCGGTGATCCAGAGCGCGATCACCGGTGGCAACGGGCGGATCACCGTAACCAACCTTGAAGAAGCAAAGAGCCTGGCAGTTGTCCTCAAGTACGGCTCGCTGCCAGTGCAGTTGAAGGTAATCTCCACTAAGAACGTCGGCGCAACGCTCGGCACCGACTCGGTTGACCGCAGTATCCGCGCAGGTCTGATCGGCTTGCTGATTGTCGCCCTGTTCATGATCGTCTACTACCGCCTACCTGGTGTGCTGGCCGTGGTCGCCTTGCTGATCTACACTGCACTCAGCTACGCGATCTTCAAGCTAGTGCCTGTCACCCTGACCCTGGCTGGTATTGCTGGTTTCATCCTCTCGATTGGTATGGCAGTAGACGCGAACGTGCTGATCTTCGCCCGCATGAAGGACGAGCTACGCAAGGGCAAGACGATTGGTGCAGCTGTCAACGACGGCTTCCGCAACGCCTGGCCCAGCATCCGCGACTCCAACATCTCGACGATGATCACCTGCGCCATCCTCTACTGGTTCGGCTCTAACTTCGGAGCCAGCATCATCCGCGGCTTCGCCCTCACCCTGGCTATCGGCGTGGCGGTCAGTATGTTTAGCGCGATCACCATCACCCGCACCTTCCTGACCATCATGCTCAACACTTCGCTCGGCCAGAACAAGGCAATGTATGGCGATGTGCAGACGATTGGTACGGGCCTGCCAAGCAGCGAAGTAGCGAAGGCCTAAGGCGCGACCTTGCGCCTGCCCAAACCGCTTGCCCCACAAAGGGGCAGGCGGGGGTTTCTTAACGCAGAAGGAGAGCTTTTCAGTAATGATTGATATTGTGGGTAAGCGCGGCTGGTTCTTCCTCGCCTCGCTGATCATCATCATCCCTGGCATCATCGCCATCGCTGCCGGGGGCATCAAGCCGAATATTGACTTCACCGGTGGCACATCCTGGGACATCAAGGTGCAGGCTAACACTACCACCGAGAAGGTCAAGCAGATCATGGCCGAGAACGGCCACCCCGAAGCCATCGTGATCCGCGCCACCCAACTCCAGAACGGCCAGACCATCACCAGCATGATCATCCGCACCAGGGTGATCGAGTCGGTTAGCCCTGGTGTTGGCAAGCCTAGCGAGAAGCAGGTTTTGGCCGACGCACTGACTGCGGCTGGCATCCTGGACGGCAAGCTGCGGGCTAGCAGTGCCAGCAGCAACCCTGCAACTGGCACGCTAACTACAACCGGCACGCTGACCACAACTGGCACCACCAGCAGCACCATAGCCCCTGGCACTGGGCTGAGCAGCACCGCCAATCTTAGCGGCACCGCCACCACCAACCAGCCCGCTAGCGACAACGCCGAACTCACCTTCGACACGGTGGGCGCGGCGGTCGGTAGCGAAGTAACCACCCTGGCTTTCTCTGCGGTGGCCGCTGCCTCGCTCGACATCCTGCTCTACCTCTACTACGCCTTCCGCAAGGTAGACCACCCCTTCCGCTTCGGCCTCTGCGCGGTGGCGGCCATGCTGCACGACGTGCTGGTAGTGGTTGGCATCTTTGCCATCCTCGGCCTGCTCTTTGGCACCCAGATCGACTCGTTGTTCATCACTGCGCTGCTGACGGTAGTCGGTTTCTCTGTCCATGACACCATCGTGGTCTTCGACCGCATCCGCGAGAACTCCGCTCGCCACCTGTTCCCCGACTACGGCCAGATCGTCAACCACAGCCTGCTGCAAACCCTGGCTCGCTCGTTGAACACCAGCCTGACCGTTATTTTCACCCTGCTAGCCCTCTACCTGTTTGGTGGCCTGACGATCCGCAACTTCGTCCTGGCCCTGCTGATCGGGATCATCTCTGGTACCTACTCCTCGATCTTCAACGCCAGCCTGCTGCTGGTGGTCTGGGAGAAGGGTTGGGGCTTTGGCCGCGACAAGAGTACGCCGCCCCCTGCCACCTCGCCCCGCGTACGGGCAGCCTGAAGCGATCCCTCCTAACCATTTAGCGGGAAGTGGGGTTTGCCGTTCACTTCCAGACAGGAGGCGCGATCAACCGCAATCGCGCCTTTTGTATGCTAACCGACCCCCGTCGGGTTCTTTGCTGCAAATCTGCGGTAATTTGATCTGACTGACACCTCAAGGAAAGGGTGTTGGTTGAAAGGGAGGAAAGTAGTTAGATGGATAGTATCAGTATCGTCATCCCCATTGCGGGTGTCCTCGCTATCCTGTTCGCTGGCTACCTAGCGCGGGATGTGTTGAGCCGCGACAAAGGTACCCCAGAGATGCAGAACGTCGCCAGCAAAATCCTGGCGGGCGCAAATGCCTTCCTCAGCACGCAGTACCGCACTATCGCCATCTTCGCCGCAGTCGCTGCGGTGCTGATCGCCGTAGTGGTGGCTGCGGTGGCTACCCCCACCGACTTGCAGGGTAACGACAAGGTTGGCCTGGGCATCAAGACAGCCATCGCCTTCCTGCTCGGTGCCGGGGCTTCTGCGCTCTCTGGCTATATCGGCATGGCGATTGCAGTGCGGGCCAACCTGCGGACGGCTTCTGCTGCCCAGCGTAGCCTCAAGGAAGCCCTGGTCGTCTCGCTCAGCGCGGGCGCGGTCTCTGGCTTCCTGGTCGTCGCTCTCAGCCTGCTGGGGGTGTGGGGCATCTACCAGGCGTATGGCGGCGGCGTTGTAGCCCCCTTCCTGATCGTTGGCTTCGGCTTTGGGGCCAGCTTCGTCGCCCTCTTTGCCCAGCTTGGTGGCGGCATCTACACCAAAGCTGCCGACGTGGGGGCTGACCTGGTGGGTAAGGTCGAGGCGGGCATCCCTGAAGACGACCCGCGCAACCCCGCCGTGATCGCCGACCTAGTGGGTGACAACGTGGGTGACTGCGCTGGGCGTGGGGCCGACCTGTTCGAGTCCACCGCCGCCGAGAATATTGGGGCGATGATCCTCGGCACTTCTATGTACCGCATCGTCGCTGAAGGAGTAGCAGCTGGCAATATCCCCGCCGACAGCGCAATTGCCAAGATCGGCACTGGCTGGGTACTCTTTCCGCTGATCATCCTTGCTATCGGCATCATCACCTCGCTGGTCGGCCTGGTCGTCGTTCGGGTGCTGCCGGTCAGCAGCAAGAACCCCATGGGCGCACTAAACAACGGCTTCTACGTCACCTCGCTGCTATCTGCGGTGGCAATCGTGGCGGTCAGCTATACGATATTGCAGTCGCTCTGGCTAGGCGTAGCCGGGCTGGTTGGCATTGTCACCAGCATCCTGTTCGTCTTCATCACCCAATACTACACCGCTGGCACCTGGCGGCCCGTGCGCGAGATCGCCGAGGCCAGTCGCACCGGCCCAGCTACCAACATCATCGCGGGTATGGCTATCGGCTTTGAAACCACCGCCCTCTCTGCGATCAGTATCTGCGCCGCCCTCGGTGCCTCCTACTATTGTGGCACCCTTGCCCTCGGTGAACTGCGCTTGAGCAGCATCCCAATCAACAACAGCTTCGCCGGGGTCTTTGGCACAGCGGTGGCTACGATGGGGATGCTGATGTCCTGCGCCTACATCCTGGCGATGGACACCTTCGGCCCGATCACCGACAATGCGGGTGGCATCACTGAGATGAGCGGCTCACCAGAGTCGGTTCGCAAGGTGACGGACAGCCTGGACGCAGTGGGCAACACGACCAAAGCTCTGACTAAGGGCTACGCTGTTGCCACCGCCAGCCTCGCCGCTTTCCTGCTTTTCTCCGCCTACCGCGAGAAGGTCGCTACCAGTCAGGGCCGCCCTAATGCGCTGTTGAGCATTGACATTGCCAAGCCAGAGGTGTTCATTGGCGGCTTCATCGGCGCAATGGTCGTCTTCCTGTTCAGTTCGATGGCAATCAAGGCCGTGGGCCGGGCTGCTGGTGGCATGATCGAGGAAGTACGCCGCCAGTTCAAGGCCGACCCCGGCATCATGGCTGGCACCTCTGAGCCAGACTACGGTCGCTGCGTCGCGATCAGCACCCGCTCGGCCCTGCGCGAGATGATCCTCCCTGGCGCACTGGCGATCTTCTCGCCGATCATCGTCGGCTACGTGCTGAAGTGGGAAGCCGCCGCTGGCTTCCTGATGGTCGGCACGATTACGGGCGTGCTGATGGCTATCGTGCTGAACACCAGCGGCGGCTCCTGGGACAACGCCAAGAAGTACATCGAGGCAGGTGGGATGCGCCAGGAGAACGGTCAGGTGGTGAAGAAGGGTAGCTACGAACACGCCGCCGCCGTCGTTGGCGACACGGTGGGCGACCCCTTCAAAGACACCGCTGGCCCCAGCCTGCACGTGCTGATCAAGCTGATCAGTACGATCACTCTGCTGCTGGCAACCCTCTTTCTCTAATCACTTGTCAAACCCAGGCCAAAGCAAGCGAGCGAAGACCCTCCCCACCAGCGGGGGGGTCGTTCTCGTCAGTTGGTTGGCAAGCCCTTACTAGCTTTTGGTGAAGGTGGTATAATGGTCTGGTAGGCTAGTTAGCGAAGATGAGGAGCTAGAAATTGACTGAAGCAGGCGACAATCTGCGGGGGCTACTCGGCGATCTGGAGCGCGAAGTGATGGAGTGGGCCTGGCAACAACCCGCTGGCGAGCTGACTGTGCGGCAGGTTTATGAGGCGCACTTCCTCGGTCGTGAACCGAGCCTGGCCTACACCACGATCATGACGGTGATGAGCCACCTGGGCGACAAGGGTTTGCTCACCCGCCGCTTGAGTGGCAAGACCCACTACTACACCGTAGCCCAGTCGCGCGAGCAGTTTCGGGCGCGGAGTGCGGCACGGCAGGTGGCGCGGCTGGTCGAGAACTTCGGCGACTTGGCTCTGGCCCAGTTTATGGGGCAACTGGCAAGTATTGACCCAGAGCGACAAGCCCACATCCAACGTTTGCTGCAAAAGGACGCTGCGAAGGAGGAGTAATGCAGATACGGCGGAAGCTAGCTCTGAACCCTGGCCCTGGCAGTAGCCTCCTGCTGCTCTTTGTTCTTGTATCGCTAACCATATTGCTAGCAGGTTGGTTGGCTCTGCGCCTGCTGATGGCCGCTAGTGGGTCGCTGGGCGTGCAGCACGGTTTCCATATGCTGGCCGAAGACTGCCTGCTGATGCTCAAATCTCCTGACCTTGCCGACCGCCTGTTGGCTTACAGCCTGCTCGCAGCGGTAGGGGCAAACGCCGTCTTCGCGCTGTGGACACTCGTTCGTCAGCTTGGCTACACCTACGCTGCTGTTCAGCAACTGCGTTGCACCAGCCTCCCGCTACCCGCAGCGGTAGCAGCCACCGCCACCAAAATCGGCCTGGCCGGTAGGGTAAAGCTGATCGAGAGCGAACAGCCCTTCGCTTTCTGCTACGGCTTGCTCTTTGGCCGCATCTGCGTCAGCACTGCGCTGCTTGCAGTAGTCGGGCAGGGGGTCGAACTGGAAGCGGTGTTGCTGCACGAGCGGTACCACCTCAGGCACCACGACCCACTGAAGATGGCCTTCGCAGCCGCGATCAGCCGGGTCTGCTTCCTCCTGCCGTTGGCGAACGACCTCTACCGGCACTACCTGGCCGCCCGCGAATTGGCCGCCGATCAGGCGACGCTTGCCACCCAGGGTGCGTCCCAACCGTTGACTGCCGCACTTTACCGCCTGGTCACAAATCGGCCAGAACAGCCTAAAGCCCCGCTGGTAGCCCAGATGCTCGACAGCAGCGGCGCAGTGCTGAACGCCCGCTTTGATGCGCTGCTGGGCAAAGCCAACCCATACCCCCTACTCTTGCCCAACCGCCACCTGCTGCGGAGCGGCGGCGCACTCTTGCTGCTGATCGCTGCGCTCCTGGTCAGCTATGCCGCACACGGTGGCCTGGTGCTGATGACCATAGGCCATTGGCTACAGGGCTACTGCTGAAGTAGCCAGATGGATGCTAGCAACTTGACCCGGCCTCTGCTAACGGGCAGCAGGTTGACTCTCCAGCCCCAACGTGGTAAATTGGGGCGCAGCAAACCAGCCTCATTCCACTGCCCACTTCGGGGGTGGGCTAGGGTTCACGAGGAGAGTATTGATGCGCGTCCTGATGTTGTCGTGGGAGTACACGCCACACGTCGTCGGTGGCCTCGGTAAGCACGTCGTTGAGTTGGTGCCGCCCCTGATCGCGGCGGGGGTGGAAGTACACCTGGTCACCCCCCGCTACGGTGAGGGTGAGGCTGAGGAGGCGATCCCTGGTGGCAACGGCCAAAGCCGCGTCTACCGCGTGGATGCCCCTGGCCCGACCGAAGATATGTCGCGGATGGGCCTGCCTGATAACTTCTTCATGAACTGCTGGCGCACCAACATCAACCTCGAAAATAGGGGCAACGAACTGTTCAAGCAAGGCGGCTTCGACCTGATCCACGCCCACGACTGGCTGGTGAGCTTCTCTGCTATCGCCCTGAAGAACACCAACCACAGCCCGCTCGTCTCTACCATCCACGCGACCGAGCTTGGGCGCAACCGGGGCCAACTCCACGAGGCGATGCAGCACGACATCCACAACGCCGAATGGTGGCTAACCTACGAGTCGTGGCGGGTGATCACCACCACCCGGTTCATGGCCCAGGAGATCGTAAGCAACTTCCAGCTACCTGCCAACAAGCTGGACATCATTGCCAATGGCATTGACCCCACCCGCTTTGAGCAGTTGGCTGGCCGCGACCTGACCGCCTTCCGCGCCACCCTCGCGGCCCCCGCTGAGCCGATCATCTTCTTCGTCGGTCGCCTGGTGCCAGAGAAGGGCGCGCAAGTGCTGATCGAGGCCGCGCCGCTAATCTTGCAGCAGGTGCCGAATGCCCGCTTCGTGATCGCTGGCACTGGCGGCTACCGTAAGGCGATTGAGCAACGGGCGCAGGAACTGGGCGTGGCCGAACGGGTGAACTTTCTTGGCTTCATCAGCGACGAGGATCGGGATAAGTTGTACAAAGTGGGCAGCGTCGCTGTCTTCCCCTCCCTCTACGAGCCGTTTGGCATCGTCGCGCTGGAGGCGATGGCGGCTAACACGCCGGTTGTGGTCAGCGACACTGGCGGCCTCAGCGAAGTGGTGCAACTGCACGAAACCGGCATCAAGGTCTACCCCAACGATCCGGTTTCACTAGCCTGGGGCATCACCCACACCCTGCAACACCCCGGTTGGAGCAGCCAGCGGGTGGACAACGCCCGTGCCGCCGTCTACCACGACTTCCTCTGGCCGCACATCGCCGAGCAAACGGCAGCCGTCTACGCAAAGGTAGCCAGCGAAGCGCAGGCGCAGGGTTGGGGGCGCGTGCCTGGCAAGTAACGAGCTAGTGGTATATCTCCCCATCCCTGGTGGTACCCTTTGGCCTGCCGCAGGGAATGGCATCTAGTGCTGCTGTACGGCTGACCGAAGTCGAGGGACAGAAGCGCACTTAGGCTACCTGCCCTGGGTGGCGCAGCCAGAAGTTGTGCGCGAGTGGCTACGCAGACTTCTCAAACAGCACCGCTATCAGGTATAATTCAAGCTATGAGTTCTGGTAGCACATTTGGTAAGCTGTTCACAGTCACGACCTGGGGCGAGTCGCACGGGGCGGGCGTTGGCGTGGTGGTAGACGGCTGCCCAGCAGGGTTGCCGCTGACCGAGGCTGACATCCAGGCCCAGCTAGACCGCCGCCGCACCGGGCAGAGCAAGGTGACGACCCAGCGTAAGGAGAGCGACACGGTGAAGATCATGTCGGGTACCTTCGAGGGCGTAACAACTGGCACCCCGATTAGTTTGTTGATCATGAACTACGACGCAGACTCGTCGGCCTATGCGGAGATCAAGCACCTCTACCGCCCCGGCCACGCCGACTTTAGCTACCAGCAGAAGTACGGCTTGCGCGACTGGCGGGGGAGTGGGCGGGCCAGTGGGCGCGAGACTGCCTGCCGTGTGGCAGCCGGGGCGGTGGCCCGCAAGCTGCTCACTCACTTTGGCATCAGCATCGTTGGCTACACTCGGCAGATCGGCAGCGTGATCGCCGAGCGCACCGACCTTGACGAGATCGAGCGCAATATCGTGCGTGCCCCCGATGCAGAGGCTGCCGAGCGGATGATCGCTGAGATCGAGGCGGCGCAGGCCGATCAGGACTCGTTGGGTGGCATCGTCGAGTTGATCGCAACCGGCGTTCCCGCTGGACTCGGTGAGCCTGTGTTTGATAAACTAGACGCTGACATTGCTAAAGCGATGATCAGTATTGGCGCAACGAAGGGGGTGGAGATCGGCAGCGGCTTCGCGGCAGCGAACCTGCGTGGCTCCACCCACAACGATCCTTTTGTCAACAAAGGTGGGCGGGTTGGCACCCGCCACAACAATCATGGCGGTATCCTCGGTGGGATCAGCACTGGGGAGGAGATCACAGTGCAGGTGGCAATCAAGCCGCCTGCCAGCATTGCGAAGGAGCAGGAGACGGTAGACCTCGCGGGCGAACCAGCCACCATCCAGGTGCATGGCCGCCACGACCCCACCATCTGCCCCCGGGCCGTGCCGGTTTGTGAGGCGATGCTTGCCATCGTCCTTGCCGACCACCTCTTGCGCCAAAGGGCGACCAGGCTTTAACATACAAGGAAGGCTTTTAGCATGATCCAGACTGAGCAAGCGGACGAGCAAATTACCAGTCAGGTGGGGGTACCGCCGCTGGAGGAGGAAGTGCAAAGCAAACCAGCCCGCTGCAAGGCTGGCTTCGTTGTCTGCTTCAACAAGGCGGTCGAGAGTTGCCTGATGTGTGGGCGCAACTTCTGCTCGGAGCATGGCAAGGTCGAGCAGGGGGTCTGCCGCCACTGCCGCCACGAGTACGCCGACAAGCTGCGCGTCGAGGCGGCCAGCTACCAGGAGACGGTGCGCCGTGAGGTGGCCGAGGCGCGCAATGGCGTGGGCCTCTGCGGGGTGGAGGGCTGCGAGAACGCTCATATTGTGATGTGCGAACGCTGCGGCCAGAACTACTGCGCCCGCCACTGGGGTCGCTACAACTATCGCCAGCACTACCGTACCCGCACTGGGGTGAAGTTGCGGCGGGTGCAGGTAATCCTCTGCGGCACCTGCAAGCACAGTATGCGTTACTGATCCCCGGTTAGGCTTGCTGCCAGGCCCACAAAGAACACCTGGTGGCAAGAGCATGGGCCACCCCACCGCTAAGTGCCGTCCACTCGCGCCTCGCGCTGGCCGCTATCCAGGCCAACTAGCGGGGTAGCAGGGCGGAAGCACAGGCTGCCGCCGCCACTGCAAGTAGCTCCACTGAGGATGGCAATGATCATCATCACTGGTGGTAATCTTGCCTGTCGTACTCTGCGCTGCTTCAAAACTTGCTCCTCTCCGATTCTCAGCTGCTTATACCAATTGCGTTTAGTCAAGCCGTGTGGTAAAATGGAGCTACTAGGAGGTAGCTGGATGGCACGCGGCAAAGTGTTCAAGATGGATTGGCAGGACGATGCGGCCACGCTCAAACAGGCTTATCAGCAGGAGA
>JBBROH010000033.1:0-26156 GCA_038229595.1 Chloroflexia bacterium
GCGCCAGGTCAACGAAGCGATTGGCATTGCCCACTATTACGACTAACCACGACCTGACCAGCAACCCGCCCACCTTGCCAGGCGCAGGGTGGGGCTGCCCAGCCCTAAGAGAGTAAACCATGCTAGACCAGATCATCGCCCACAAGCGGGTGGAGTTTGCCGAGTTCGAGCGGGTATTGCCGCTGGCGAAGATGCAGCAGCTAGCGGCCTGGCAGCCGCAGCCCCGCGACTTTGCCGCCGCCCTGCGCCCCGCGACTGCGCTGGCAAACCGCACCCCCAGCCTGATCGCCGAGGTCAAGCGGGCCAGCCCCTCACGCGGGGTGATGAACGCCGACCTTGACCCTGCCGCCACCGCTTGCGCCTACGCTGAAGCGGGGGCGCAGGCGATCTCTGTCCTCACCGACCGCAAGTTCTTCCGTGGCGACCTCGGCGACCTGGAGGCGGTACGCAGAGCGGTCAACGTGCCAGTGCTGCGTAAGGACTTCTTGATCAACGAGTATGGCATCTGGCAAAGCCGCGCTATCGGGGCCGACGCGATCCTGCTGATCGTGGCCGCCCTGCGCGACGATGAACTGCGCTCCATGCTGGCCGCCAGCCAGAAGTTGGGGATGCACGCGCTGGTGGAAGTCCACAACGAGCCAGAGCTTGAGCGCGCCCTGGCCCTACCGGCCAGGATCATCGGCATCAACAACCGTGACCTCCGCACCTTCGAGGTAGACCCGACTACTACCCACCGCCTACGCGCCCGCATCCCCGCCGACCGCATCGTGGTCGCCGAGAGCGGCATCCGCAGCTACGCCGACGTTGCCCACCTGCGCCTGTTCGACATAGACGCGATGCTGGTTGGCGAAGCCCTGGTCACCAGCGGCGACATTGGCGAGAAGATCAGGGAGCTACTCTATGGTTAAGGTCAAGATTTGCGGCATCCGTGACGAGGGGGCGGCATTGGCAACCGCCGCTGCGGGTGCAGACTTCATCGGCCTGGTCTTCGCCGAGTCGCCGCGCCGAGTGACCCTGGCCCAGGCGGTGGCGATCCGCAGTCTCTTGCGGCTAGCCTACAAAGAGGCTGCACCAAAGTTGGTCGGCTTGTTCGTCAACGCTCACCCGACGATCATCAACGAACTTGCCGCGCAGGTGGGGCTGGACTATGTGCAACTGGCGGGCAACGAGCCACCCGCCGTGGTCAGGCTGCTCAAGCAGCCAGCGATCAAGTCGCTGCGTTGCGGCGGCCAGCCGAGCGTAGACGACCTGCTGGCCGAGGCGGAACGCTGGCACACGGCGGGCGCAATTATCTTGTTGGACGCAGCGGGCGTAGGTGGCGGCCACGGCAAGCTAGCCAACTGGCAGTACGCTGCTGCGGTGGCCCGCCGCTACCCGGTCATGCTGGCGGGCGGCCTCACCCCCGGCAATGTCGCTGCGGCGATCCAGCAGGTGCAGCCCTGGGGCGTAGATGTTAGCAGCGGGGTGGAGCGTGAACGTGGGCTGAAGGACGCACTGCTGATCACGGATTTTATCAAAGCGGCGCAAGAGGCAGGCAGCTAATCTAGAAAGAGGAACCGATCATGCAACTACAGGAACGACAAACTTATAGCTACCCCGACGCAGAGGGCCGCTACGGTCAGTTTGGCGGCAAGTACGCGCCAGAAGTGCTGATGCCAGCCCTGGGCGAACTGGAAGCCGCTTACGCCGAGGCGCAGGCTGACAGCGCGTTTCGGGCCGAGTTCGCCCGCCTCTGCCAACACTACGTGGGTCGCCCCACCCCGCTCTACTTCGCCGAAGCCCTGACGCGGGAGATGGGTGGCGCGCAGATTTACCTCAAGCGCGAGGATTTGGCGCACACTGGCGCGCACAAGATCAACAACGCGCTGGGGCAAGGGCTACTGGCGAAGCGGATGGGCAAGCGGCGGATCATCGCCGAGACGGGCGCAGGCCAGCATGGGGTTGCCGCCGCCACCGTCTGTGCCATGCTGGGGCTAGAGTGCATCGTCTACATGGGCGAGGTGGACATCGCCCGCCAGTCGCTCAATGTCTTCCGCATGAAGCTGCTGGGCGCGAAGGTGGAGCCGGTGACGAGCGGCAGCCGCACGCTGAAGGACGCAGTGAACGAGGCGATCCGCGATTGGGTGACGAACGTTGGCGACACCTTCTACATCATCGGCTCGGTCGTGGGGATGCACCCCTACCCGATGATCGTGCGCGACTTCCAGAGCGTGATCGGCAAGGAGGCGCGGGCGCAGAGCTTGACTCAGCTTGGCAGGCTGCCCGATTACGTGGTCGCCTGCGTCGGTGGCGGCAGCAATGCGATGGGCATCTTCTACCCCTTCGTTGACGACGTGGGCGTGAAGCTGATCGGGGTGGAGGCGGGCGGCGACGGCGTGGCGAGTGGCAGGCACGCGGCCCCGCTCACGGCTGGCACTATCGGCGTGCTGCACGGTGCGAGATCGTACCTGATGCAGGACGCAGCGGGTCAGGTGGCCGAGACGCACAGCATCAGCGCGGGCCTCGACTACCCCGGCGTTGGCCCCGAACACAGCCACTTCAAGGATAGTGGCCGTGCCAGCTACGATGCTGCTACCGACGAGCAGGCAATGGCGGGCTTCAAGCTGCTTTGTCGCATCGAGGGGATCATCCCGGCTCTGGAGTCGGCCCACGCTATCTACTACGCTGCTGAACTGGCGAAGAAGCTGCCGCCAGAGCAGGTGATCGTCGTCAACCTGAGCGGGCGCGGCGACAAGGACATCAACACCGTCGCGGGCGTGCTGGGGGTGACGCTATGAGCAGGATCGCGCAAGCCTTCATCGACGCGCACGAGCAGGGCAGGGCAGCAGTGATCACCTACGCGATGGTGGGCGACCCCGACGTGAACACCACGATCCGCATCGTCAAGTCGCTGGTGGAGGGTGGGGCGGACATCATCGAACTGGGTGTTCCCTTCAGTGACCCGCTTGCCGACGGCGCAACGATCCAGCGGGCGGCAGAGCGGGCGTTGGCGAACGGAGTCAGCCTCTACCAGTGCCTCACCGCCGCGCGCTTGCTGCGCCACCACAACGTCACTGCGCCCATCGTGCTGATGGGCTACTACAACCCCTTCCACCACTACGGCTTGCCGAAGTTCGCCGCCGAAGCAGCCGCAGCGGGCGTAGACGGCGTGATCATCCCCGACCTGCCGCCAGAGGAGGCGGGCGACCTGCAAGCGGCGTTGCAGCAACATGGCCTCGACCTGATCTTCCTGCTTGCGCCAACCAGCACCAACCAGCGGATCGCCAAAGTCGCCCAGCTAGCCTCTGGCTTCATCTACTGCGTGTCGCTGACCGGCGTGACCGGGGCGCGCGCCGAGTTCAGCACAGCGGTTGGTGGTTTGATTGCGCGGGTGCGCGGGCTAACCAGCCTGCCACTAGCCATCGGCTTCGGCATCAGCACGCCCGAACACGCCCGCCAGGCCGCCCAGCTAGCCGACGGCGTGGTAGTCGCCAGTGCGCTGATCGATAGGCTGGATCGGCTGCCCGCCACCGAGCGACCCGCCAGCGCACGCGAGTTTGCCGCCGAGTTGCGGGCGGCAGCTAGAAAGTAAGCTCCTGCCCAGGGAGATTGGAGAATAGCAAGATGCTTTGTAGAGGAGTACGCGGCGCGACGACCGCGAGCGAGAACAGCAAAGAGGCGATAGCTGAGGCGACGCAGTCGTTGCTGCGCGAGATGCTGGCAGCCAACGAGATCGAGCTTGAGGCGGTCGCCAGTGCCTTCTTCACCTGCACGCCCGATCTGACTGCCGAGTTCCCCGCCTGGGCCGCCCGCCAGATCGGTTGGACGGAGATCGCCCTGATGTGCGCCCACGAGATGAGCGTGCCGGGGATGCTGCCGCTCTGCATCCGCGTCCTGCTGCACGTCAACACCGAAAAGAGCCTGCGCGAGATCAGGCACGTCTACACGCGAGGCGCAATCAACCTGCGGCCAGCAACCCGCAGCCAGTGATCGACCCTGGGCTAGCGGTCAATGCAAAGAGCGATCTTTGGCGGTTAGTGAGCAATGAGGACGGGGTACAGCTATGATTATCATGATGAAGTATGGGGCGGCGCAGCAGGAGATCACCGCAGTGATCGAGCGCATCGAGGAGGAAGGCTTCAAGACGCACGTCAGTGCTGGCGAGCAGCGCACGATCATCGGCATCGTTGGTTCTGACGTGCAGCGGCTGTATGGCGACTTCGCGGGGATGATCGAACGCTTCCCTGGGGTGGAGCAGACGATCCCGATCAGCAAGAAGTACAAGCTCAGTAGCCGCGAGTTCCACCCGCAGAATACGGTGGTGGACGTTGGTGGGGGGGTGTTGGTCGGCGGCGAGGAGTTGGTGGTCATGGCTGGGCCGTGTTCGGTCGAGAATGAGGCGCAGTTGTTGGAGACGGCCTTCGCGGTCAAGGCTGCTGGGGCAAAGATACTGCGGGGCGGGGCGTTCAAGCCGCGTACTTCCCCCTACCAGTTCCGTGGCCTGGGCCGCGAGGGGCTGAAGCTGCTGGCGAAGGCGCGCGAGGAGACGGGCCTGCGGGTGATCACCGAGGTGATGGCGGTCGAGGATGTGGAGGCGGTAGCCCAGTATAGCGACATTTTGCAGATCGGGGCGCGCAATATGCAAAACTTCCAGTTGCTGGAAGCCTGTGGCCTGGCGAACAAGCCGATCCTGCTCAAGCGCGGTCTCAGCGCGACGATAGAGGAGTGGCTGCTGGCCGCCGAGTACATCCTGGCGACCGGTAACGGCCAACTGATGCTCTGCGAACGTGGCATCCGCACCTTCGAGACCTACACCCGCAACACGATGGATATTAGCGCGATCCCGATCATCCACAAGATTTCGCACCTGCCGATCATCGCCGACCCCTCACACGGCACTGGCAAGTGGTACCTGGTCAGCCCGCTGGCTCTGGCTAGCGTGGCAGCGGGGGCGGACGGGCTGATCATCGAGGTTCACCCCAACCCCGACCACGCCCTCAGCGATGGCCCGCAGTCGCTCACCTGCGAGAACTTCGCCAAGCTAATGCCGCAAGTCTCCTGGGTAGCCGCCGCCGTTGGGCGTGCTGTAGACGACAGCCACGAAGCGGATGATCGCTTCAGTAGCAGTACGCCGATCAGCACGGTGGGGTTAGGGTGGAGGCGGCGGGGGTGGAGACAAGTACCTTTTAACAACAAGAGCCGCCAGAGGATTAGCACTGCAAAGACTACGAGTGGTATCAGGTTGAGCGTCAGCGTAGCCGTACTTAGCACCCGCGCAAGTCGCGGATGATTGCTTTCCTTGCACCGGCGTAGAGCATCGATGCTAACCACTGTTCCATTAAGGGCGACCAGTCCAATAAACATGGCAACGCCGAACAGCGGATTTGGCTCAGCTAGTGATGACCTGACTTCAGCCAGCCTGCTTACGATGTAAGTGGCACCCGCAAGGATTATCCCGATGCAAATAGAGCCGATCACTGCCAGGGTAATGGCATCAACCCTGTGTTCTGGTGGTGTTTGCAAGGGTTCGTACCTCATATCTCCCACTGTCCCAAACTAGCTCTGCCCCCAATACTTGCCAGCCGACTCGTAGCCCTCGGCAGCAGCACCAAGCAGGGTAGCGCGCCCCTCATTGCCAGCAGCGGCGGCCTCCGCTTCCAGGCGGCGCATCGCCTGCGCCCTGCCGCCCACCTCGTAGACGATCATCCGTGAGAGGTCAGCCTGTAGCTGGCTGTACTGCTCCTGGTTGCCAGCAGTGATCGCCGCCTGCGCTCGCCGCTTCATGTCGGCAGCGACCGGCGATGCAGTGGTGGCATAGCTGGCTAGGGTGCTGAGGGTGGCGGCGGTCTGGGTCGCCAGCTTCGCCATATTGCCGTTCACCCGCTCTAGCGCGTCGGTCGCCAGCTTCTTGAGGGTGGCGATTGCCAGCAGGGTGGCCGACTCCTCGTCGCCCGCACTGATCGCGTCAGCTTCCATCACGGCGATCTCGGCCAGCCCCTCGACGGCGCGGGCGCGGATCGCCATGTCCGCCTCGGTGTAGGTATCAATGACGCTATCCACTGCCCTGCTGATTTCGTCCTCGCGGGCGACCATCAGGCTAGTAGCCTGCTGCTGGTCTGCTGTCTCCGCCGCTGCGCCCTCCAGCCGCTCCATCGCGGCGTAGGCGGCCTCGGTGCGCTGGCGGATCGCTGCGTCGGCGTTGGCATAGGCGACCAGTACCCCCCGCCGCAGATCGTCGCTGAGGACGCGCACGGCGGCGGCACGGGCGGGGACGGCCTCGTGGCGGTCGGCCTCCAACATCGCTGCTACCGCCTCGATCTCGGCCAATTGCCTGCCGTCAGCGGCGTGCAATCGCTTCGCCAGCACGTTGGCCCGCTCGAAGATACCAGCTCGCTCGATGGGTGTGGACGCGTCAGCCTCCGTGCGTATCTCCTTCAGGGCGGCGTTAAACTCCTCATGGCGGGCATCAATCGCCGCCTTGACCGTATCTTGCAAGGTGAAAACGGCAAAGCTGTTCTCGCGGGCGATCCGCTCTCTAGCTTCACGGTTGATCGCTCCCTCATCAATGTTGCTAGCTTGCTGCTCCTCGCTCATCGCGTTCTTCGCTCCTCTGCTCATCTTGACCTTATGATAGCGGTTTGGCTGGGGATTGTCAACGCCTAGCCCTTCCCCTCAAGCAGCAGCGGCATTGGCAAGCACACGGCGCAACAAGGCCAAACCGCTCTCGATATGGCCCTGATCGCCATTAAGCACCCCGTACTGGATTTCGTGGAACGCCCCGACATCGGCATAGAAGCGGCTGCGCGCCCAGAAGTAAGGGTCAACCAAGCCGTCGTAGGCAGCCAGCACCTGTCGGGCAAAGCCGTCACTGACCCCACCCCGCAGGCCAGTGAAGTCGGCAGCGGGGTCACGTACCACCACGTCGCCCCAGTCGATCACGCCGCTCACCCGGCCACTCTGCGCATTAAAGATGATGTGCTTGCGATCCAAATCGTTGTGGCAGAGGGTGGGGGTGAACGGCTGCTGGCCCAGGCCGCTGAAGAAGTCGGCCCACAGCCGCTCCACCGCCGCCCGCTCGCTGGCGGTCAGCAAGGGCATAGTGATCTCTTGCACGGCGCGCTGGTGGAAGCTCTGGTACTCCGCCTGCCAGCCAGCGAAGTCGCGCCGCAGCACCCCTTGTTCTACCGCCCGCTCAACCGGGAAGCGGTGCAGGGCAGTGAGGAAGCCACCTAGCTGCTTTGCCACTGCGCTCTGCTGCTCCAGGCCAAAACTGGTAGGCAGCGGCTCGCCCGCAATCAGGGGGTAGCCAACAAAGAGGTGTGGGTAGCTGGCATCAGCCTGGTGGATGTAGCTGAAGCGGGGGATCGCCAGCGGCAAGGTGGGGCCGAGTACAGGCAGCAAGGCAATCTCGCGCCGCAAAGTCGCTTCTCCATCGCTGGTGCGTGGGAAGCGGAAGATCAGGTTGTTGTTCACCGCCAGCACAAAACTGTCCCAGCCGTCGTTTATCGCAGCGTAGCTCTGGATCGCCAGATCAGGGCAACAGGTCTGCAAGGCGTGGATGTATGGTTCGGGGTTGAGGGCGGTCGGCATAGTAGTTCGCTCCTGTCCCTGGCAAGTAGAAGGCGGGTCAGCCAACCCGCCCTGCGCTTTCTTCTCTAAATCTGCCGCCGCTTACTGACTGGTAGACCCTTACGCTTGCGCTTGGTGGGGTCGGGCAGCTTGTTCTTGTGGCGGCTGGGAGGGAGAGGAGCAAGTGGCTCTACAATGTCCAGTGCGTTGTCCTCGGTCCAGGTTAGCTCAGCTTCGCCTATGTGTACCTTGTCGCCAGGCTCAGCCCCCGCCGTCAGCAACGCCTGGTAGAGACCCATGCGTTGGTAGCTGCGGTTTAGCCGCTCGGTGTTCTCGCGCTGGCCGAAGTTGGTCATCGCCAGTTCGCGTAGGATGCGCCCGCCCCGCACTCGCAGGTGGTGGCGGCTCATCCGCTCGACCGCGAACTCGTCGGGGCTGGCCTCCTCAACGCGCAGGATACGTACCTCCCCCGCCTCCTCGGTCGACAGCGGCTGCTCCTCGCGCAGGTCGGAGAGCAGGTGCCAGGCCGCCGCCATTAGTGGGCGCACAGCCTCGCCAGTAACGGCGGCCACGCCGAACACCTTTGCGCCGGGGGCAATTTGCTCCAACTGCCGCTTGAGGTCGGGGAAGGCTGCCCGCGCCTCTGGTACATCCAGCTTGTTGACCGCGATGATCTGCGGCTTCTCCGCTAGCTGCGGCTGATACTGCTCAAGCTCCTTGTTGATCCGCGCAAAGTCGCCGAGTGGATCGCGCTGGGGGTCGTCGCCCAGCACCATCGTGCCGTCCAACACGTGGATCAGCAGGCTGGTGCGCTCGACGTGGCGCAAGAACTCCAGGCCCAGCCCTGCCCCTTCGCTCGCCCCCTCGATCAGCCCAGGGATGTCGGCCAGGACGAAACTGGAGTCCACATCAATCTCAACCACGCCGAGGTTGGGGCTGAGGGTGGTGAAAGGATAGTCGGCGATCTTCGGGGTGGCCGCGGTAGAGGCCGCCAGCAGCGTACTCTTGCCCACGTTGGGGTAGCCGACCAGCCCCACATCGGCGATCAGCTTCAGTTCCAGGTAGAGGATGCGCTCCTCCCCCGGCTGACCCAGTTCGGAGATGCGCGGAGCCTGGTTGGTGGAGGTAGCGAAGTGGGTGTTGCCCAGCCCACCGCGCCCGCCTTTGGCGATCATCACCGTCTGGCCCAGCGTGGTCAAGTCGGCCTCCAACACCGTCTCGCTCTCCAACACGGTCAATCCCGTGCTGGGGTCTATCGATTCGGGGGTGATTACGCGCACGAAGGTGCCGGGCGGCACTGGGATGTAGAGGTTGTCGCCCGCCTTGCCGTGCCGCTGGTTGCCGCCGCCTGAGCCGCCCACCTCTGCCTTGTAGTGCTGCTTGTAGTGGAAGGAGATGAGGGTGTTGAGGTCGAGGCTGACCACCAGGTAGACGCTGCCGCCCCGCCCGCCGTCGCCGCCGTCCGGCCCGCCAAAGGGGACGAACTTCTCGCGGCGGAAGCTGGCCGAGCCATTACCCCCCTTACCGGCCTTGATATAAACCTTAGCTCTGTCGTACATAAGCGGGTAGCCGTTCTAGTGGTGTTGGTCGGGATGTTGTCGTCGCCGAGCATGAAGCGGCCCTTGCCGCCCGCACGGGTGAGCAAGTCAACCGCCCGCGCCAGCGTCACCTGGTCGCCCTCGTGGGTCAGCAACTCTTGCGCTTCGGGGATGGTGAACCAGCGCACCCCGTCCACCTCATCGTTGTCTGCGCTGAACTCGCCCAATACGCCGCCGACCGCTACCATCAGGTAGTAGTAGACGGTCTTGTGGACGCTGCTGGCTGCCACCTGCACCTGCGTGTCACTGTGCATGACGAAGCCGCGCTGGCTCTGCTCCTGGTTATCCTCAAAGAAGGTGAAGGTATAGTCAATTGGGCCGAGGCTGGTGACGATGCGTGCATCCAGGCCAGTCTCCTCCTTCACCTCACGCAGAGCAGCGACCTGGTTGGTCTCACCCTCCTCGATCTTGCCCTTCGGCAAACTCCAATCGTTGTAGCGGTCGCGGCGGATCAGCAGTATCTGATAGCCAAACTCATTCTTCCTCATGCACAACCCCCCGGCGGCGGTGCGCTGCATAATCAACATTCTTTTTGCTCCTCATTCTTCTTCAGGTTCAGCATAGGCTTCAAGTTCGACCTCTAGTGGCTCAACAAGGTCAGCAATTCAGCAAAGTGGCTGATAATATTATCGGGTGGGTATTGGGCGAACTCGGCTGCCGTGCCAGCCCCCCACGTCACTGCGACCACGCGCATGGCGGCTGCTCGTGCTGCTATTATATCATGAATCGCGTCGCCAACATAGGTGACTTCGGCAGGTTGCAGGCCAAGCCTGGCGCAGCCGAGCAGCAGCGGGTCGGGTGCTGGCTTCGGCCTCGCCACATCGTCCAGGGTGACAAGCAGGCTGAAGTAGCGGCCCAGGTCAAAGCGGCGCAGGCTCAGCTCTGCCGCAGGCTGCCCCTTGCTGGTGACAACCCCCAGCGGGAGGCCACGCGCCTGCAACTCTGCCAGCACCACAGCCACGCCAGCGACAGGGCGGATCAGCGCATCGTGGTTGGCAAGATTGAACTCGCGGTAGCTGGCGGTCAGCCGCGCGCCCCAGCCGGGGTGTAGTTCCTCAAACACCAATTGCAGAGGGCGACCAATCGTCGCCTTGACCGCTGCGGGCGCGATCTGGTAGCCGAGGTGCGCCAGCGTCACCTGCTGGAAGCCCGCCACGATCAGGTCTACGGTGTCCACCAGGGTGCCGTCGAGGTCAAAGAGGATTGCTTTTGTGTTGGTCATAGGTTAGGATGGTGGCAGCTAAAGGCTGTGATAAGCAGTGGAACGAATGGTAGTTGCTAACAAATTGCGCCACGCTTCCTCATCCTCCAGGCTGTTCCAGGCTTGGTTTAGCGGATCAGCTTCAGCCGGTTGTTGGTTGCGGCCAGGTCGAAGGAGGCGGGGTCGAAGTCTGCACCAACCCAGGCTAGCATCTCCGCCCGCTCTGGGTTGGCGGGGTTGCTGATCGTCTCTAGCATCTCGGCGTAGCCCCAGATGCCACCCACATCCTCTGGTGGGCAGGCGCGCCGACCAGCAATGCAGAGCGGATAGCTGCTGCCCTGCTCAATGGGGGTGATCTTCTCTAGCTGCACATGGTGATCCCAATAGTCGCCAAAGTCGTACTGGTAGCTGAAGTTCGCCCCTACCTCGGCTGCGATCTGGCCCAGCGTTATGGTGCGCTCGCTGATCATGCCGTCGATGTCGGCCCTCAACTCTGGCGGGCCATAGGATTGCTCGCCCACGCTAAACTCATGCAGGTGGCTGTCGTGCCAACCCATTGCTGCCTGGATTACATAGTGCAGCTTCGCCAGGGTGAGGCTGGGTGGCACCAGCAGCCTACGCCAGATTGGGGGCTTGCTGCCGCGCAGAGTGATCTTTAGCTGGTAGACGTGAGTATCGGGTTTGACAACTTTGGTCGGCACAGACTCTCTCCTTTTGCGGTGGTAGCCAGTAGCATAGCAGATTTTGGCGGGGAGGGGTTCGAGACAACAGCGGCAGGATGGCTACCACATCATATCATAGCGATAGAATAGCGTAATTATGGCGACCAGCATGGCAGCAACGAGGCGTAGACATAAATACGGTTGCGCGTGCGTCGGCCATAATCCCCTGTAAGCCAGGCGGCAGCAGCGGCAACAAACAACAGCACATCCTTGAGACCGGTTTTGCTGAAGATGTAGAAGGCAAAGAGAGCCATATACAAGATTGCCACTATCGCCTGAACAACCACTGGCAGCTTGATCTGTAGCCTACCAGTGACCACAGCAACGCCAACAGCGGCCAGTGCCAGGCAGAGCAACGTGAACGGCCAACTTACGGTTGGCCCATAGAAGATACCCACTGATACCAGGAAAACAGTGCCTATTGTGGTTGGCACCTGGTCAGCTTTAGTGCGCTTCATTCTCACCTCCTTGTGCAACAATCTAGCCCTGCACAGGTAAGCAGCGTTTGTGCTACCCAACAAAGAAGGGCGCACGGTAGTGCGCCCAGCTAGTACCTGTCGCCAGCGGCTAGTCCAGATAATCCTTCAGCTTCTTGCTGCGGCTGGGGTGGCGGAGCTTGCGGAGGGCTTTGGCTTCGATCTGGCGGATGCGTTCGCGGGTCACGCCGAACTCGCGGCCCACCTCCTCCAGCGTGCGGCTGCGGCCATCGTCGAGGCCGAAGCGCAGTTGCAACACGCGCCTTTCGCGCAGGCTGAGGCTGTCCAATACGTCTTCTACCTGCTCCTTGAGCAAGCGGTGGCTGGCTGCATCGGCGGGGGCCAGAGCTTTGTGGTCTTCGATGAAGTCACCAAGGTGGCTGTCCTCCTCCTCACCAATCGGCATTTCGAGGCTGACTGGCTCCTGCGAGACCTTGATGATCTCGCGCACCTTCTCTGGCGACATCCCCATCTCGGCTGCCACTTCTTCGCTGCTCGGTTCGCGGCCCAGGTCTTGTAGCATCCGCCGCTGGGTGCGGATCAGGCGGTTGATTGTCTCCACCATATGCACAGGAATGCGGATGGTACGGGCCTGGTCAGCGATAGCACGGGTGATCGCCTGACGGATCCACCAGGTGGCGTAGGTGCTGAACTTGAAGCCGCGGGTGTAGCGGAACTTCTCCACCGCGCGGATCAGGCCGATGTTGCCCTCCTGGATCAGGTCGAGCAGCGACATCCCGCGCCCGATGTACTTCTTGGCGACGCTGACGACGAGGCGCAGGTTGGCCTCGGTCAGGTGGCGGCGGGCAGCGTTCGCGTCGGCGATAATCTCGTCCCAGCGGTTGCGCAGCGGCTGGCGGATGTTGAGCAGCACAGTATGCACCTGCTCCTCGCTCAACCACTCGCCAGTCTCAATCACCTGGCGAATCTCGGCGGGCAGCAACTCAAAGACGATCAGTGTGCTGCGGAGGGCTTCCTCTAGCCGCTCGCTGCTGATCTCGGCGTTGGTGGCGACCTGGCGGATGGTATTGGGGTCTAGCTGGCTGGCGGGGATGACAGAGACCAGCAGTTGGCGGCGGGCGGTTGGCGGCTGCTCGTGGTAGTTCTCCACGTAGACCTGCTCTAGCAGCGGCCAGTGAGCGCGCAGGGTAGCATAGAGTTCGAGCGAAACGGGGTCAACCTCGGCCTTCGTGCGGCTCATCTCGGCCCGGCGGGCAACTTCGGCTTTCTGCTGCAAGAGGTACTCGCCGCGCTCCATACGCTTCGCCAGCGAAACCTCGGCATCGGCACTGAGCAGCGGAACGCGGCCAATCTCGCGCAGATACATTCGCACTGGGTCATCAATGCTGACCATATCCAGGTCAATGCTGAGGTCAACTTCGCTAACCGTGCTGATCTCGGCCTCCACTTCGGTCGCCATCTCCTCTGGCATCTCGTCTGGCTCGGCGGTGGCCGGCGGGCGGGCGGCGGCTAGCCGGGCAGGGGCAGTGGGGGCGGCGGAGAGATCAACCTGGGGGTCGTCCATCACGTCAATGCCCACCTCGGAGAGTTGGACATAGAGTTCGTTCAGCAACTCAATGTTCGCCTCTGGGGTGGGCATCACGGCAAGCACTTGTTCAGGAGTGAGATAGCCCTGGGCCTTGCCTTGCTCGATCAACGTAGCGACGGCTTCCAGGCTAGGGGTGGCGTGGTTGCTGGCCTGCTCTGGCTGCGGTTCAATGGGCTGCTCAGCCCCCTTGACCACGTGCAACCCCCGGTTGGCCCTACCACCACGTTGCGGGTTCTTCCCTTCGGCCCACTCGATGTTTTGTTGTACCATCTGCGCTCGCTCCCTCAGCTACGTCTGGGCCACCCGTTGGTGGCTGGTCGTCTGGACGGTGAGTTACTGCATTTCAACCCTGACAATCGCCCGGCTGTATTTTGGCTAACGCGATCCTCGAACATAACAGGCGTGATGTTGCATTGTAACCGATCCCGCCAAATTGCGCTAATTCTGCTTTAATCCGTGCGCTTGCTCCTCCAAGAGCGCGTCTCAACCTGGTGGCCGACCGTCGCGGCTGTCGCGGATCACAGTGCTGGGCGGCGGGGCATAGCTGCGGAAGATTGGCAAGCGGTTGCTCACGTCGTCTAGCAGGCCGCTAATCGCCTCCTCGTCGCCAGCATCCTGGGCTTCAGCAATCATCTGGCTCTGCCGCTTGAGCCACAATCTGTCCCGATCCTCATGCAGCCGCTGCTGCAACCGCCGCAGGTTGCGCTCGACCTCTGGCCCGAACAACTCTGGCCCCTTGCTGCCCTCGCGCCAGAGATGGGCCACGTCGTCGTGCAAATTGCTGTCCAGCCCAGCACATAGCTGCGGGTAGGGTAGAAAAGGGCCATCGTTTTCTATTGTATCATTGCTGTCAATACCCCCGCTGGTAGTAGGTTGCGCGGTAGGGTTTTGGTGAGCTGATTGGCTGGCCTTGCGGTCGGCTAGCAAGCTGGCAGCATCCTGCTCAAGCAGGGCGGCGTAGATCAGGCGCAGCGGTGTGCTGCTGAAGTCACCGAAGCCCGGTGCGCCCTCGCTGTGGACGGCTTGTGGATAGCGGAGCAGGAGACTGAGCAGAGCCTGCTCCAAGCGTTGGAGAGGGCTGAGGCGTTCGGCGGGTTGCGGCTGCTCTGGCACAGGCTGCTCGGCATAGTCGGGGGCATAGGCAGCTCGCTGGCTCTGACGTTGCTTCTTCGCCACATCCTGGATGCTGCGGCGCACCGAGTCTAGCGGGGCGTGGACGCGGCGGGCTAGCTGCTCAAGGTAGCCCTCGCGCTCCACCGCGTCACCCACGCTGACGATCAGCGGCGCAACCTCGTAGACCGCATCCTTGCGCCCCAGCGGGCTGTCCAGGTCATGCTTGCCTGCGACCACGTTGATGTAGTGGTCAACGACGGGTAGGGCAGCGGCAATCGTCGCTTGCCACTCGCTAGTGCTGCGGCGGATCACCTGGTCGGGGTCTTCGCCAGCGGGCAGCACTGCGATGCGGATGCTGGCATCCAGCTTGTGTTCGTAGCCCACCAGCCCGCGGGCGTTGTAGACGGGGATGGCGAGGTGATCCATACCCTGGCGCAGTTGCTCTGCGTCCTTGAGGGCGGCCATATCGCCTGCTGCGTCCGCGTCGAGGGCAAGCACGACATTGCGGGTCAGCTTCTTCAGCGATGCGATGTGCTTCTCGGTCATGGCTGTGCCGAGGGTGGCGACCACGTTGCTTTGGCCGTGCTGCTGGGCGATCAGCGCATCGAGGTAGCCTTCAACGATCACCGCCTGGTTCTGCTGCTTGATGCTGGCACGGGCAAGATCAATGCCGTAGAGGATGCTACCTTTGTCGAACAGGGCGGTTTGCGGCGAATTGAGGTACTTCGGCCTGTCCTCGTCCTTGAGGGCGCGCCCGCCGAAGCCGACAGTCTGCCCCCGCCCGTCGCGGATGGGGAAGATCAGGCGGTTGCGGAAGTAGTCGTAGAAGCCGCCGCCCTCACGTTCGCGTAGTACCCCCGCGTCGCGCATCTCCTCCGCGCTGTAGCTGCGTTCCTTGAGGTAGGTGTGCAGGGCATCCCAGCTATCTAGGGCGTAGCCGAGGTTGAAGGTAGTTACGCCAGCGGCAGTGACCCCGCGCTTGAGCAGGTAGTCGCGGGCGGGCTGGGCTTGTGCGTCGTTGAGCAGCAGGTTGTGGAAGTAGGTTTCGGCGGAGGTGAGCAGCCCACGCAGGCGTTCCTTGCGCTGGTCGAGCGCACCCTCGCGCCCACGCTCTGGCAACTCCACCCCAGCCTGCTGGGCTAGCTGCTTGAGCGTGTCGCCGAAGGCCAGCCCCTGGGTCTCCATCACGAAGTTGAAGATGTCGCCGCTGGCCTTGCAGCCGAAGCAGTGGTAGCTGCCGCCGTTGTCGCTGTAGACGTAGAAGGAGGGTGACTTCTCGTTGTGGAAGGGGCAGAGACCAACATAGTTGTTGCGTATCTTCTTCAGGGAGACAGTGCGCTGGATCAGGTCGGCGATACTCACTCGCTTCTTGATCTCGGCAATCGCGCTTGCGCTATCGGGTGGGGTTGGCATGAGGCGGCCCTTCTGTTGCTGGTTCTACTTGTGAACTACGTGATCAGCACTGAATGCTCCATTATGCACCCACAGGCTGGTTGCTGGCAAGCGGTTTAGCCACTAATTGCGACCAGGGAGGGCGGAGCTTGCGCGCCGCACCCCCCTGCACCTGCTAAGTTGTGACTAGTTGTCGCGCTCTACCGGCTTGAGGGCCGCTTGCGCCGCTGCGAGGCGGGCGATTGGCACGCGAAAGGGGGAGCAGGAGACGTAGTTGAGGCCGACCTGGTGGCAGAACTCGATGCTGTTCGGGTCGCCGCCATGCTCGCCGCAGATGCCCACCTTCAGCTTCGGGTTGGTGGCCCGGCCTGCTTCGGTCGCCATCCGCACCAGCTTGCCCACCCCCTTGCGGTCTAGCGTCTGGAAGGGATTGGCGGGCAGGATGCCGCGATCCACATACTGCAAGAGGAACTTACCCTCTGCATCGTCGCGCGAGTAGCCGAAGGTCGTCTGGGTCAGGTCGTTGGTGCCGAAGCTGAAGAACTCGGCGTACTCGGCGATCTCGTCGGCCACCAACGCGGCGCGGGGTATCTCGATCATCGTGCCGAACTTGTAAGGGATGATCATGCGCTGCTCGGCCTCCACCTGCTTCGCCACCTCAGTCAGTTGCTCGCGCACCAGCTTCAGTTCGGCGGCGGTGCCAACCAGGGGGATCATGATCTCCGGCTGCACGTCCACCCCTTCGCGCATCAAGCGGGCGGCGGCCACCAGCAGGGCGCGTACCTGCATTTCGTTGATCGCAGGGTAGAGGATACCGAGGCGGCAACCGCGCAGGCCCAGCATCGGGTTCTGCTCGCTCAGCTCCTCCACGTGCTTGAGCAACTCCTCGGCCTCGGCCAAGCGGCGTTCAATGTCGTCGCGCACGCCCATCTTCTTCTCACGTGGCGAGATCGACTCGGCGATCTGCTCCATCGCCTGCTCCATTTTGAGGACAGCCACGCGGTTGTTGAGCGGCACCATGCCCGGCAGGAACTCGTGCAGCGGCGGGTCTAGCAGGCGGATCACCACCGGTTTGCCTGCCATCACCTTGAGGATACCGTAGAAGTCGCTCTCCTGGAACTGCTGTAGCTGGCCCAGGGCTTCGTAGTAGAGCCAGCAATCCTCAGAGTTGTTGCGCTGGTACTCAAGTTCGTTCAGCCGATAGCGGGCCTCACGCTGCTTACCCTCCTCGGCCCTGTCCAGTTCGGCGCGCGCCTTCGCCAGCTTGTTGTCGAGGGCGGTAGCGGGGGCAGCGTGCAGGATCATCTGGCGCACGATGGGCAGCCGCTCCTCCTCAAAGAACATATGCTCAGTGCGACAAAGGCCGATCCCCTGCGCGCCAAACTTGACGGCGCGTTCGGCATCACGCGGGTAGTCGGCGTTGGCCCACACCCCCAGCGTCCGCACCTCGTCGGCCCAGCGCAGCAGTTGGCCCAGTTCGCTGTCCTCATTAAAGACCGCTTCGATCACCGGGATTTGGCCGCTGAACACCTCGCCGCTGGTGCCATCGATGGTGATCTGCTCACCCTCCCTGATCGTCGTCTTGCCGACCTGGAAGGTGCGCGCTTCGGGGTTCACGTGGATCTCCTCGGCCCCGGCCACGCACGGCTTGCCCATGCCACGAGCGACCACCGCCGCGTGGCTGGTTGCGCCGCCTCGGGCAGTAAGGACACCCTGGGCGTTGATCATGCCATGCACATCGTCGGGGTTGGTCTCTGGGCGCACGAGGATTACCTTCTCGCCCTTGCTGCCGCGCTCCTCAGCCAGGTCTGCGCTGAAGACCACCATGCCAGTTGCTGCACCAGGGCTGGCGTTCAAGCCTTTTGTCAGGAACCTGCCGCTGCTGTGCGCTGCGGTGACGGCACGGGGGTCGAGGCGTGGGAGCAGCAGTTGGTAGACCTGGTTGGGGTCAACCCGCTGGATCGCCTCCTCCTTGCTCAACAGCCCCTCGTTTACCATATCCACCGCGATCTTGACCGCCGCCACGCCGGTGCGCTTCGCCGAGCGGGTTTGCAGCATATAGAGCTTGCCGCGCTCTACGGTGAACTCCAAATCCTGTGCGTCGCGATAGTGCTTCTCCAACCGCTCGGCGATCTCCACGAACTGGCGGTAGACTTTGGGCATCAGCCGCTTGAGTTCCTCGATCTTCTTCGGCGTGCGGATACCGGCCACTACGTCCTCACCCTGCGCGTTGTTCAGGTACTCAGCGTAGAGGACGCGTTCGCCCGTATTGGGGTCGCGGGTAAAGGCCACCCCCGTGCCGCTGTCGTCGCCCATGTTGCCAAAGACCATGCTGACCACGCTGACGGCGGTGCCGAGGCTGTCGGGGATCGCATTGAACTTACGATAGTCCATCGCCCGCTTGTTGTTCCAACTGGCGAACACAGCTTCGATGGCGAGGCGCATCTGCTCTAGTGGGTCGCTGGGGAAGTCGCGACCTGTCTCCTGGCGCACCAGTTCCTTGTAGCGTTCGACCACCCCCTTGAGGTCGTCTGCGCTGAGGTCGGTGTCCAGCTTCGCGCCCTGCGTCTCCTTTGTCTGATCAAGTATCTGCTCGAAGCGTTCGGCGTTGACCCCCAGCACGATCTTGCTGAACATGGCAATGAAGCGGCGGTAAGCGTCGTAGCCAAAGCGTTCGTTGCCAGTCAGCTTGATCATCCCGCGCAAGGTCTCCTCATTGAGACCGAGGTTGAGGACGGTATCCATCATGCCGGGCATACTGACCTTTGAGCCGCTGCGGACGCTGACGAGCAGGGGATTGCTGGCATCGCCCAGCTTCTTGCCGGTCTCGCGCTCGACGATAGCGAGGGCGGCCATCGTCTGCTGCCACATTTCACTGGGGAACTGGCGGCTTGCATTGTAGTAGGCATTACAGGCTTCGGTGGTGATCGTGAAGCCGGGGGGGACGGGGAGACCGGCGTTGCTCATCTCGGCCAGGCCCGCACCTTTGCCACCGAGCAAATCCTTCATGCCAGCGTTCCCCTCGTTGAACAGGTAGACCCACTTGTGCTGCTTCGTCGCAGCGGCGGGGTTGGCTTCCATAGTAGCTGTCATAGTGCTACTCCTCTCCTTGATGTATACTGCAATCGGTAGACCGCCAACGCGGTAGCAGCATCGCCCCGCGCACCCTGATTTACGAATTATAACCGATCTTGCCCGCTTTGGCAGCGGTGCCAGCTTGCTCGTGGCCGGGCCGCTACGGGGCGCAGGTGCAACCTGTCCACCCCATGTGGTAAGATAGTGGGGGCGCATTGCCCATGCAGTTGGACGACTATAAAGAACAGGCGAGGTGAGGGTATGGTACAGGTAGCACGCAAGTCGGGTAACGAAGCCGAGCAGGGCAGGACCCTGCTAGAGGCCCGCGAGATCACCAAGAGCTTCGCTCTACCGGGGGGCAGCAAGCTGGACGTGCTGAGTAATATCAACCTGAGCCTGCGGGTGGGGGAGATTGTCGCACTGCTGGGCAAGAGCGGCAGCGGCAAGAGTACGCTGCTGCGTATCCTGGCCGGGCTGATCCCGGCTACCAGCGGGCAGGTGATCGCCGATGGTAAGCCGCTGGTCGGCACCAATCCCGCCACCGCGATGGTCTTCCAGAACTTCGCCCTGCAACCCTGGCTCAATGTCTTGCAGAACGTAGAATTGGGGCTGGAAGCGCGGGGCGTGCAGCGCATCGAGCGCACCAAACGCGCCCTCAAAGCGATTGACCTGATCGGGTTGGACGGCTTCGAGTCGGCCTATCCCCGCGAACTGAGCAATGGGATGCGCCAGCGGGTGGGTCTGGCCCGCGCCCTGGTCGTCAACCCCGATGTGCTGCTGATGGACGAGCCGTTCTCTGCCCTGGACGTGCTGACCGCCGAGAACCTGCGGAACGAGATCATCGAACTGTGGATGGGGAAGAAGTTTGGCGCGAAGGCGATCCTGATGATCACGCACAACATCGAGGAGGCAGTCTACCTGGCCGACCGCATCCTGATCCTCGGCTCTACCCCCGGCGTGATCCGCGCCGAGGTTCGGGTGGACTTGCAGCATTGGCGCGAGCGCAAGAGCTTTGAGTTTACCCGCAAGGTGGACGAGGTGTTTGCGATCATGACCAACCCCGAAGCCGACGTGGATGAATTGCTAGCGAAGTACAATCAGGCGGTGGCCGACTACGAGCATGAGCAGGAGATCGAGGAGCAGCAGGGCAGCGAGGAGGAGGACAGCGAAGCAGAGCAGGTAGAGGAGACCGCTGAGGTCTTCCTCAAGCAGACTACAGAGCAGGCCCAGGGTTTGCGCCTGCCGCAAGCGAAGGTGGGTGGCATTGCGGGCCTGATCGAGTTGATCGACGACCAGGGCGGGCGCGCCGACATCTTCCGCCTGGCCCAGCAACTCAACTTTGAGGTGGACGACCTGCTGCCGATCACCGACGCACTGGATATGCTAGACTTCGCCGAGGTCAAACAGGGGGACATTGTGCTGATCGACAAGGGCAGGCAGTTTGCTAACGCCGACATCCAAGAGCGCAAGCAGTTGTTCCGTGACCAGTTGCTAACTCGCGTGCCGCTGATCGACAGCATGAACCGCACCTTGCAGATGAAAAGCAACCACACGCTGGATGCTGAGTTCTTCCTGGACATCCTCGACCAACGCTTCACCCCCTCTGAGGCGCGCCGCCAGTTCAAGACCGCGACCGAGTGGGGCCGCTACGCCGAGTTGTTTGAGTACGATGCCGCCAGCGAGCGCATCTATGTGGCGGCAGAGAACGTCAAGTTAGGCTTGTCAGCCCCCACTAAGCAGGCGGATGTGTTAAACTAGAGCCATGCCAAACAGAGACCAACTGATCATCCGCCCAGCCCCGGCGCGCAACATCCAGGCTACCAGCCAGCCGCTAGCCCTCTACGAAGCGGATGTGGCACTGGGGCTGGAGAACTTCGCGCTAGCCGAACTGCGCGCTGTCAAGCACCTGCGCGACCCCCGTCAGATCGCCCCCGGCGTGCTGCAATTCAGCTACAGTGGCGGCAAGCTGGCTAGCCTCCTGCACCTAACCACGGTGGTGGCGGTCTATCGCCTGCTACACTTCGCTGTCCCTCGGCCCAAAGCCTTGCTCGGCCACGAACACCTCAGCGCGATCAGCGACGCAATCAACAGCATCCTCGCCGCCCACCGACCTGGCCTGTTCCAGAGCTTCCTGCTCTCGGCGGCGGGCAGCGAGTCAGCAGTGCTGGCCCGCCTGAAAGCCGAAGTCGCGGCCCAGTTCAAGTTGGTGGCGGCTGAGGATACCGCTGATTTGCTGCTGCGCCTGCGCCGCCCACTGCTCGGAGCCGACGGCTGGGAGGTGCTGGTGAGGATTAGCCCACGCCCGCTGCAAACCCGCGCCTGGCGTATCTGCAACCTTGAAGGCGCACTTAACGCCCCCATCGCCAGCGTGATGGTCGGGTTGGTGCCGCCCAGTGCCGCGCAGGTCTACCTCAACCTCGCTTGCGGTAGTGGCACCCTGTTGATCGAGCGGCTGGCTCTTGGCCCAGTCAGGCTGGCGATGGGCTGCGACATTGACCCGCAAGCGATCTCCTGCACCGCACAGAACCTGCAAGCTGCTGGCTATGCCGGCGATGCCACCCTGGGTCAGTGGGATGGCCGCCGCCTGCCGCTCCAGGCCGCCAGCGTGGACGTAATCACCGCTGACCTGCCCTTCGGCCAACTAGTCGGCACCCACGAGCATAACGCCGAACTCTACCCCGCCCTGCTGCTAGAGGCTGCCCGCGTGACGAAGCCCGGCGGCCACTTCAGCCTGATCAGCCACGAGATTCGGCTGATGGAGCGGCTGCTAGACGACGCATCGCTCTGGCGGCTGGACGAACTGATCCGCGTCAACCAGGGCGGCCTCAATCCACGCATCTACCACCTGCTGAGGGTATAAACATGGGGATGATCGTTACCAGCAAGGACAACGAGCAGGTTCGCCAGATTCGTGAACTGCTGCACGACCGCAAGACCCGCCAGCGAGAGCGCAAGTTCGTGGCCGAGGGGGTGCGCCTGATCGAGGCTGGCTTGATCGAGGGGGCGATCCCCGATATTGTTCTCTACAACAGCCCACTGCTGGCGCGCACCGAACGGGGGCTGCGCCTGCTGGACGACTTGAGCCGAATGCACGAGCTTGGCGTGCCGTTGCTGCGCGAGGTGGATGCAAAGGTGATGCGCGACATCAGCGACACGGTGACACCGCAAGGGATCGTTGCCAGCTTCCCCTTTGCGCTGCCAACCAGCGACCCGGCCAACACGCCACTCTGCGTTGTGGCCGACGGCCTACAAGACCCTGGCAACCTCGGCACTATCCTGCGTTCGGCAGAGGCGGCGGGGGCGAGCGGCGTGTGGTTGAGTACAGACAGCGTGGATGTCTACAGCCCGAAGGTAGTGCGAGCGGCGATGGGCGCGCACTTCCGCCTGCCACTCCACCCCGACATGGAGTGGGCCGATCTGGCGACGAGGCTGGCCGCAGTAGGGGTCGAGCAGGTGGTGGCGGCTGCGATGGACGGTGCCGCCCCTTACTACACGCTAGATTGGCAGCAGCCGAGCGCAATTATTGTCGGCAATGAGGGGCGCGGCCTGAGCGAAGCCGCTCGCACGCTGGCAACCGCCACCGCCAGCATCCCCATGGTGGGCAAGGCAGAGTCGCTCAACGCAGCAATGGCGACCACGATAGTGCTATTTGAAGCTCTGCGCCAGCGGCAGGGCTAGCCTAAACCTCTACGATCTCCTCGGTCAGCTTCATCTGGCCGTCCGCTGCCTGCCCCTTGCTGGTTAGCACCGTAGCGGGGGCGAAGAAGGGGAAGTCCCATGCGGCAGCCTCACCGCTGACCTTGCCAGGGACGGGAAAGAGGCGGGCGGTCAGCGGCTTGTGCAGCCGCAAGGCCAGCACTGCCATATCCAGCAGGATGCCGCTTAGTTCGCGCTCGCTAACGTCGCCAGGCAGTGGCACGGTATCCAGCCCCAGGCCGCAGACCGCCGAGTAGAGCAGCAGGCTATCTACATTGTAGAGGCCCCTTTCAGCACTACGCTGCGCCAGGGTGGTGTCTTCCAGCACCGGCAGCATCAGGCCGCTGTAGCCGCAGCGGGGCAAGTCCACACTCTGCAACGCGCTGGTGACGACGGCGGCGGTGAACAGCGTGCCACTCTGCCCAAAGCGGGTGGCTACCCCAAGCTGCTCGAAAGCGTGGCCGATGCTCTGCTCTGGGGCAGGGAACGGTGCCGTAGAGAAGTCCAGGCCGTTGAAGGTGTAGGCTCCGCCCAGCGGCTCCAGGGCAGCCAGCACCCGCCTGCCCTCACGCTCGAAGGCTGCTACCATCTGCTTACAGGCCTCCGCAATGCTACTTGCGCCGCTGAAGGCTTCTACCACCAGGTCGGCGGTCTCCAACGCAAGGCCGTAGCTACCGAGGTCGTAGGTGGACTGGGGCGCGAAGTAGGCGACAGGAAAGAAGGGGATATTGCCGGGGCAGTTGGCAGTGGCGGCGAAGTTGAGGTTGCCGAAGCCATCTGGCGTGTGGTCAGCCAGGCTGCGGATCACCCTTGCTGCCGCCTGCGCCGCCTTGAGGTTGACCAGCCGCCTGCGGTCGCTGGCTCTGCGCCCCGGTACATCGCGCCGCGCCTCATCAATCAGGTTGCCCACCTGCACGGTGGCAAACAGACCCTGGTGGGCCGCGATCAGCTTGGGCAGCACTGCGATCAGGGCGTAGGTATTCTCCTGCACCGGGATCGTGTTGACGGGGCCGAGCGAGACATAGGAGAAGCCAGCCGCCTCCGCTGCCACCATCACCTCTGCGGCGTAGGTAGTCGCCTCCTCCTCGATGAAGCGGGAGGGGAAGCTCGCTAGCACCGTGCTGAGGGGTGGGGCGGCCAGCCTGGTAGTCTGCACCTCCAGCCCCGCCGCTTCCAGGGCCGCCTTCACCCGCTGCGCGAAGTGACCCGCGTCGGCGATCTCCTCGCTGTCCACATCGGGCCAGGTGAGCGGCAAACCAAGCGTGATCGAACGTATCCTCATCCTGTTCTCTCTTTCCTCAATACGGGCAGCAAACGCAGCCGCCTATAGCGTACTACAAACTGTAACGCATGGCTAGCTGATCTATTACTAGCCACTGGCTGGTACTTTCTACCTATAGTGGCCTAGTACCAGCAAAGAGGGCGCAAGGGGGATGCGCCCGCTCCCGTATACTGCCGCTCAACCGCAAACTAGCCAGCCGCTCACCTGATCCAGGCGGGGAAGTCGTGGCTGCCCGCGCTGAAGGTTAGTTGTCGCTGGTTGCTGCCGTCGGCGTTCATCACGAACAACTGCGTCTGCTCTGCCACCCGACGGCTGAAGATGATACTGCTCGCATCCGGGCTGAAGCTGGGGTAGAGGCCGCTGTCCAGGGTCAACTGGCGGTTGTGGGGGCTGGCAGCAGCGGCGAGGAAGATGTTGTCACGCCCACTGCCATTCGCGTTCGAGTAGTAAACTAGTTGCTGGCTGTCGGACGACCAGAGCGGGTTGTTGTCGCGGGCTGTACCCTCGGTGATCGCCCGCTGGCCGCTGCCGTCAGCGTTGGTCAGGTAGAGTTTGGGCGTGCGCGTTGCGTCGGCCTGGCGGTAGATGAAGGTGAGCCGCTGGCTGTCTGGCGACCAACGCGGACGCAGCAGGATAGTATTGTAGCTGGTTAGCTTCTTCGCCGCACTACCATCGGGGCGCATGGTGTATAGCTCGGCCTTGAGTAGCTCACCGCCCGCACTGGTCTCGCCCGCAACGAAGGCTAGCTGGCTACCGTCGGGCGACCAACTGGGCCAACCCGCGTAGGCATAGCCGCTGCTGATCTGGCGCGCGCCGCTGCCGTCAGCCTGCATGGTGTAGACCTGGTAGCTGCCGCCCCGCTTGCTAGCGAAGGTTAGCTGGCTGCCATCGGGCGACCAACTGGGGAAGGTCTCGTCCACCTCCGCCTGGCTGAGATTGATAGTCTGGGGCTGCTGACCGGGCAGCAGGCTGACCACGTTAATCTGCAACTTGCCCGCCGCGTTCAGGCCGCTGAAGGCGATGCGATCCCCCTTCTGCGACCAGGCAAACTCACCCTGTACCTTCGCCCCCGCCGTTACCTGCACTTCGCCGGTGCCGTCGGCGTTGATCAGGAACAGGTCGCTGGTGGTGTTAACCGCCGCCTGTTTGCTAAAGGCGATCCTGCCCTTCAGCCCTGGATTGGGGGTGGCAGTGGGGGCGACTCCCCCGCTGTCGCAGGCTAGCAGCAGCGGGAGGAGCAGGAGGGTGCAGATCGTCGCGCCCAGGCAGTTGCGGCTGTGGCTCAAGGTTCGCGCTCCGAGGTGTTGGTCACAAGGCCGAAGATTCGGTGGGGTAGCCAGCGTCCGACCAGGCTTTGAGGCCACCAGTCAGGGCGCGCACGTCGCTGAAGCCCGCTTGCCGTAGCCGCAACCCGACGCTGAGGCTGACTTGTTCGGCAGTGCAGTTGCAGTAGAGGATCACCGGCTTCGCCTTGTCGAGGTCGGTCAGGCGGCTGTACATCTCGGTAGCTGGGAAGAACTTGGCCCCCTTGATGTGCGCCTGCGCGTACTCCTTGTCGGTGCTGTTGTCGAGCAGTTGCAGGGCGGGCTGCTTGTCCAGCATCAGCTTGAGTTCGGTGGCAGCGATGCGCGGAAAGTCGCGTTGCTCCGGGCGCGGAGAGGGGGTAGCTAGCAGGCCCGTCAGCGGTGGGGCGGGCGTGGGTGCGGGTATTATCACGTGGGCGGTGGGCGTGATCAGGGCAGTCGCGAGCAAGCCGAGGATCAGGATGCTCACGCCGAGGATCGCTAGGGCGCGCACGAAGCCACGCTGCCGCTTGCTCATCAACTGCTTGGTTGGTTGCCCACCACGTCTACTGCTCAAACTCGCATCCTCCAAAGTGATCTCAGCCCGCATTATACCCGATCTGGGTGGCTGGGGACAAAGTGCCAGGAGTCCACCGTCATACCACCATCTATGTAGCAAGTGGTGGCGTTGAGGTAGGCAGCTTCGTCGCTAGCAAGCCAGGCGGCCAGGGCTGCTACCTCCTCTGCCTCACCCATCCGCTTGAGGGGGATGCAGGAGAGCAGTTGAGCGTAACGCAAGGGGTCGCGCCGCAACTGCTGGTTGCCAGCGGTGGCTATCGCACCGGGGGCAATATTGACCACGCTGATGCCCTGCGCCGCCAACTCCAGGCCGAGGGTGCGGGCTAGCATTCGGATGCCGCCCTTCGAGGCGCAGTAGGGGGTGTGCAGCGGCATAGCTAGCGACTGATGGATTGAACTGGTGTTGATCACCCGCCCGCCGCCACCCTGGGCGATCATCTGGCGTGCCGCTGCCTGGGTGCAGAAGAACGTCCCCTTCAGGTTGGTAGCCAGTACTCCGTCCCACTCCTCCTCAGTCACTTCGGTTAGCGGCTTGAGGGGAGAGCCATGCCCGGCATTGTTGAGTAGCAGATCGAGCCGCCCAAAGCGGGCCACTGTCGCCGCCACAATCCGGTAGCAGTCGGCTACCCGCCCCACATCGCC
>JBBROH010000034.1:0-25910 GCA_038229595.1 Chloroflexia bacterium
AGATCGCTGCGATCATCAACGCCCGTTCGTTTCAGCAGGGCGGCACCGCCCTCTACGACGCAGTGGGTGAGGCAGTCGGCCAGTTGCAGAAGAAGGGAGACAACAGCCGCATCAACGCGGTGGTTGTCTTGACCGACGGTGAGGACACCAATAGCACCCGCTTCAACCAGAGTAGCCTAGCCATCCTACTCTCGAACAACAACGACCTGGGGGTACGCGTCTTCCCCATCGCCTACGGTACCAGCGGTGAGGTAGACGTTAACGCCCTCCAGCGCATGGCAGACCTGACCCGTACCATCCTGGTGCGTGGTGGCAGCACCGATATTCGCCAGATTTACGACCAGATCAGCAAGTATTTTTAGCCAGCCACGGCTGGTTGCCACGATCTACTAGCAAAGGAGCTACCTGTTCGATGTACAAGAAGACGCTTTCCCTCTCGTTCCTGGCCGTCTGCCTGCTGGCGACCTCCTTCCTGGCTGTCGGTTGCCGGGGTACCCAGGTGGGCAGCAACGAGCCTGCGACCGGCTACAGCACGTCTGCCCCCACTATCCAGCCGACGGCAGTGCCGGGCTTCCCTCCACAGTCTGACCCTAAGACAGCAATCAAGACCTTCTACGCCACCTTTAATGACACTAACACCGTGATCGGTTCGCGGGCGCGCTATGAGAAGATGTATACTCTGATGCTACCTAGCAGCGATGCCTGCGACGAGGAGCGGTTCATTGCCTTGATGCTGGATATCAAGTCGGTGACGGGAGTCTACAATACGATTGACTTGCCCGACCCAACCATTACCGGCGACGAGGCGACGATGACCGTCAGCGTCTCCACCGTCTTTGGCCGCGACAACCAAATCTTCAGCCTGGTCAAGCAGAACGGCGGCTGGCTGATCAAGGGCATTGTGGACAAGATCAACGGCGAGAGCCACAACTGGCCGCCGAAGGCCGACGCAGCCTGGCAGAGTACCGTCAACTGTGGCGGTAGCACGGGGGCTAGTCAGGACAGCACCCCGGCTCTCACCCCTGCCGCTACCACCACCCCGTTAGCCAACTACACAACCAGCCCCAACCTCTCCCTCGTTAGCGGGGGAGGGGCTTCTTTGTGCTTCAAAGTAGCAGGCGCAGCAGCAGCGAGAAAATCAGGTTGCTGGCGATGGGGATGGCAAGTACCAGGCTGAGGAGGCCGACCGCCGTTGGCAGGCCGAGTAGCAAGGGGCTGAGATCGAGCCGAAAAGCGGGCGCGAGCAGGACAACCAGGGCGAGTAGCCCAGCGACGAACAAGGCCGAGAGCGGCCAGCCCGCCAAATCTTCACTGCTGGGCAGCATCATGTTGGCGATGGGGATGATCACCAACAGCACTGCGTACCACCGCCAGTCGGCCCAGGGGATCGCCGCTAGCGGGTCGCCTTGCAGCAGCCCGTAGTTCAGCCCGCCCAGCCAGAGTAGCCCTGCAATTACGGCCAGGCCGACGGGTAGCGGGGCAACCCCGGTCAGGCTGCGGCGCAGGCGGAAGCTGGGGCCGACTGGCAACTCAAAGATTACGTGGCCGAGCGGTTGGTCGCTGGCTGCTCCGCGTCGGCTAGCCCGCCCGCCCGTCCTGTAGTCGCTGAAGACCGAGAAATCGGTGACGCGCCCGCCCAGCAGGGTGGCGAATAGGGCGTGGGCCAGTTCGTGGACGATCACCCCCAGGCGCATCAGGGTGAAGTAGGCGCGGTTGGCCCGGCGGTTGTCGCGGTTGCGCTGGTAGGCCCGCTCGAAGACGGTGATCTGCAAGCGGCGGCTGGCCCGAACCAGCGTGGCGAAGACGACTAGCAACTCTAGCATGGCGAAGCCCGCCCGCGCATACGCCGCGCTCTCCCCCTCCAGCGGTAGAGGGGCGCGCAGGCTGAAGAAGCCGAGGCAGGCGAAAGCGGCTAGCAACAGGTCAACGATCATGCTCCGATTATAGCACATCGCTTTAATCCACCTCTCATCTGTGTAGCGTATACTTGGTGGGTACGGGCATAAATCTTGCCCCACCTGCATAGACCGTTGACCCGACACCTCATGTACAAACTAGACAGGGAAAATTAGAGATGAGAACCCGCCCTTTCCTCCTTAGTATGCTGGCGGTGGCCTTGCTGCTGGTCGGCTGCGAGAGCGGCAGCAGTAGCCCAGCCAGCCCGCCGCAGCCGATCAACCCGGCGGTTGGCACGGCTACCGTGCAGAGCGATGGCAACCTGCCGCTGATCCAGGCAACCCAGGTGGCCGTTATCCCCGCCCCACCCGAAGTGGCGGCCAGCGATCAGCCTGCCAGTGTCGACAGCAGTGTGGCTAGCGATGTAGCCCTGCGCTCTACTGCCTTGCGGCCCACCGTGATCCAGGTGCCAGCCCGCTGGTCTAGCTTCAAGCCAGGTGGCAACATCAACCTGCCTGCTGGCTTCAAGATCAGCGTATTCGCGGCTGGCCTCAACAAGCCGCGCCTGATGGCCTACGCCCCCAATGGCGACCTGTTTGTGACCAACCTCGGCGGCCAGGTGGCAGTGCTGCCCGACCGCAACGCTGACGGCATCGCCGATGAGGTGAAGATTTATGCCAGCAACCTCAATCAGCCACATGGTATTGCCTTCCACAAGGGCTACCTCTACATCGCTGAAGAAGGCAGCGTGATCCGCTATCGCTACGGCGAGGGTGACTTGAAGGCGACCGCCGCCCCAGAAACGATCATCAGTGGCGTGCCGACTGGCGCGGGCCACAGCACCCGCACCATCGCTTTCGGCCCCGACGACCGCCTCTACTTGTCGGTCGGCTCTAGCTGCAATGTTTGCGAGGAGACTGACGCGCAGCGGGCGGCGATCACCGTCTATGACGAGAACGGTGGCAACGCGCAACTCTACGCTAAGGGCTTGCGGAACGCCGTTGGCCTCACCTTTGCCCCCGGCAGCAACAACCTCTGGACGGTAGTCAACGGGCGCGACGGCATCGGCGATAATGTGCCGCCAGAGATTCTAGCTCAGCCCCAGGCTGGCGAGGACTTTGGCTGGCCCTACTGCTATGGCGACCGCCAGTACGACCGTGACTTTGGCCGCAAGGATGCTAGCTACTGCCAGCAGGTTGCGCTGCCTGACTTGAAGATGCAGGCCCACAGCGCACCGCTTGGCCTCGACTTCTACACCGCCAGCAAGTTCCCGACCGCCTATCGCGGCGGCCTGTTCATCGGCTTCCACGGTAGCTGGAACCGCAGCCAGCCGACGGGCTACAAGTTGGTCTACGTCCCCTTCAAGGATGGCGCGCCGCAGCCAACCATGGACTTCGCCACTGGCTGGCTGGGCGGCAAGTGGGGGCGGCCCGTCGCGCCGCTGACCGCCAGCGACGGCAGCCTGCTGCTGACCGACGACCGCGCCGGGGTGGTCTACCGCATCACCTACGGCCAGTAGTTCTAGCCCGCAGAAAGCCCCTCCTGCTACCAGTGAGGGGCGTTTTGTTGGGCCAAATCCAGGCTGATCTCTCCTCCACTTGGCTAAGCAGCAGCGGCGATCAACTGCGGGCCGTTGTTGGCTGGACTGTTGACCGCCAGGGAGACCGGGTGGGCGGTCATTTCGGCGGCGGGGTAGGGGCGCAGCAACGCGCTCAGGCGATCCACATCCTGCAAGCGCGGATCGAGCCAGGTGGCCTCCAGGTCGCGGGGCAGGATCACTGGCATCCGATTATGCACCCCAGCCACCAGTTCGTTCGCCGTGGTGGTGATGATCGTGTAGCTGTGGAGCGGCTGGTTGTCTGGCCCGTACCAGACATCGTACAGCCCGGCGAAGGCGAACAGGTCGCTCTCAGCCATCTCCTTCAGGGTGAAATAGTAGGGCTGCTTGGTCTTGGAGCCGGGTGTTGCCTGCCACTCGTAGAAGCCCGCGGCGGGAACCAGGCAGCGGCGGCTGCGAAACGGCTTGCGGTAGGTGGGCTTCTCGGCGATACCCTCGGCGCGGGCGTTGATCGTCGAGTAGCTGGGCTTGCCGTCCTTTGACCAGCCGGGGATCAGCCCCCAGCGCATCAGGGCGGCCTCGTTCCCCTGCTCACCCACCACGATCACTGGCTGCGACTGGCTGGGGGCTACGTTGTAGTCGCTCTGCAAAGCGAGGCTCGTCACCGCCTCCTGGGCCAGCTTGAAGCGTTCAGCCAGCTTGTCCACCGTGATCTTCAGCGTATATCGGCCACACATGGTTTGCCTCCCTTTAGCGGTTGATGGTTGTTGCGGAGATCATAGCACATTTGTACGAGTTTGGCAAGCGGCGGATGGACGAAGGTGGTTCGCTTGGTATATCGCCCTACCTGCCCTCCTGCTCTTGCTGGCTGACAGCCTTGACCCTGAAGCTGTAGAGTAGCAGCGTGGCCGCCTCCGCCAGGCCGAGACCGACAGCGGCCCCCAGCGGCCCCCGGCTGGCGGTCAACGTAGCGATCAGCAGTACGCGCAGCCCCAGATTCGCGGCGATGATCAGGGTGGCAAAGCGTTCGTCGTTGCGGGCATAGAGGTAGAACAGGCAGGCAGCATTGAGCAGCAGCGGCAGGTTGGCCCAGACCAGCGCACGCAGGATGTGGGCCGAGGCTGCATAGCTGTCGCCATAGGTATAGTAGATCAGCGGCGTGGCGATCAGGGCGAAGAAGCTGGCGGCGACCAGGATGTAGAGGGCTAGCAGGCGCAGGCCCAGGCGGAAGGTGCGGTTGAGTTGCGCCCCAGCTTGGGCGGCCCGCTCGCTCAGGTTAGGGAACAGCGCACCAAACAGGGCGTTGGGGGGCTGGCGCAGACCGTTGTAGAAGCGGATGGCGATGGCATAGTAGCCCACCTCTAGCGGCGAAAAGAAGGCGTTGATCATGAATAGGTCAACGCTGCCACCCAGCACCTGTAGCCCCCCGCTGACTGCGAAGGGCAGAGTGCGGCGCAGCAACACGCCCGTCTGCACTGGCTCCAGCCCTTCTGCGGGGGCCAGGCGGCGGTAGATGAAGTAGGCCGCCACGGTCATGCAGCCCTGCGCGACGAAAAAGAGAACCAGCAGGTGGCCGACCCCGCCGCCGAGCAGGATCGCGCTGAGGTAGAGCAGCAGTTGCAGGGTGAGGGTGCCGAGGCTGAGGGCGAGGATGATGCTCATGCGCTGCCAGGCACGGAACAGGTTGATGATGCTGCTGTTGAGCATGATCGGCAGGGCGGGTAGGGCCGCCAGGCGAAAGAGGTCGCGCAACTGGGGGTCGAGGTTGGCGAACTGGGCGTAGAGCAGGAAGCCGAGGGCGATCAGGGCGGCCAGCAGCAGCTTGATACGGGTGATCAGGCGCAAGTATGGGCGGCTGCGGCTGGGGTCAGCAGCAACATCGCGGGTTAGCAGGCTATCCAGCCCGGCCTCCAACGCCCCATCGGCAGTGAAGATCACGGCGGTGATGAAGGCGTACTGCCCGAAGCTGGCACTGCCCAGCAGCCGGGCCACGCTGATGCTGACCAGGAAGCCGAGGGCCGAGCCGCCAAGATTGCTGAACAGCAGCACCGCCGAGCCACCGAGCAGCCGCCGTTCGCCGCTGATTAGCCCCTGCCCGCGAGCGAGCAACTGTTGCCACCAACTGCGCTGCTCCTGCTTCGCCGTCTCCTCCTGCTTCGGCTGTTCCTGCTTCGGCTGTTCCTTCAGTTGCATCAGTTGTCCTTGCGGGCTACGATCAGCGGGTAGCTTTCGCTGGGGGCTGGCTTGCCGCGCAGCTTGCGCCACCAGGCTAGCAGCCCGCTCTCTACGCCCGCGAACGGCCCCTGCCAGCCCGCCAGCGCGAAGCCCGCCGCTTGCAGGTCGCCCACCAGCCGCTCACGCACGACATAGCCGGGGCGGTAGTCGAGGGCGGGCAACTTAAACTGCTCATAGTAAGAACGTAGCTGGGCCAGCGCGGTTTCGCCCGCTGCCTGGTCGGGGTAGCAGGGACTATCCAGGATCAGCAACAGGCCACCCGGCTTCAGCACGCGCCCTGCTTCGCGCAGGCTGGCAGCCAGGTCGCCCAGGTAGTGTAGGCTGGCGTTGGCGATCACCGCGTCGAACTGGGTGGTGGCGAGCGGTAGCTGCTGGGCATCAGCCTGGACGCGGGCGAACCGCTGGCTCTCGCGGGCGAAGTAGACGCGGCCCACCGCCAGCCCGTCCCGCGCGTCCAGGCTGAGGTCGAGGGCGCAGAGTTGGTGGCCGCGCTTTGCCAGCCGATTGCTCATCCAGCCGTTGCCCGCGCCGAGGTCGAGCAGGCGCAGGCTGCCTGCTTGCCGCTCAAGCACAGCCAGCATCGCGTAGTAGTTGAGCCTGCGCCGCCGCCAGGTGGCCGGGTAGTAGCCGCTCACGTCCCAGTCGGGCAGGGCAAGATAGTAGGCGGCATTGGGGCCGAGGTCAGAGTCCGGTTCGGGCCGCGCCCAGCCTTCGCTAGCCCGCACCGCCGCGTAGTCGTGCAGGCAGCGAGCATGGGCTGCTGCTTGCGCGGGGGTCAGCAGCGGCCAGATACCCCCTAGCTGGCCGAACTCGCTGCCGTCTGCCGCACAAGCCAACCGCCCCGCCTGCTCGTCCAGTGGGCTGGTGCAGGCGGGGCAGCAATAGGCGAAGGTTGGTACTACCGTGGTTGGGCTTGGCATGAAGCCAGTATAGAGGCTGGCGGCGGCCTGCGTCAAGCGGCGGCTACGCTGCTACATCCCCTCATAATCCAGTTCGTCATCGTTCACATCTACCACGCCCTGCACGTCGCCTGCGACCGCCATCACTTGCTCGGCATCATCCATGCTGCCCACCTGCCCACGCAGGTAGACCACGCCATTGCGCGCGCTCACCTCCACCGGGATATCAGTGGTGTAGCTGGCAGTTCGCAGGGCTTCAACCACCGCCTCGGCCAGGTCGTCGTCGCTGAGGACACGATCTGGTTCGAGCGGCGCGGCCAGCAGGTCGGTGGGGGCGGTCAGTTCGTCGCGGCTGCCGCTGGCGAAGCCGCCCGCCACCACAGCCCCTTGCCGGTCGCTGGTGCGGCTGCTGATCACTGGATCAACTGGCGCGAAGTAGGTGAGGCCGTCTTCGATAGCCGCTATCGCGTCGGTGGTGCCGAGGTCTTCGTCGGGGTCGCCGAAGCCCAGGTTGTAGCCAGATTGCTCGTCGTTCAGCAGGTACTCGCTGCTGAGGTTCAGCACGTCGGCGTTGCTACTGATTGGGTCTACGGCATCGCGGCTGGTCTCGTGGTCTATGCCATCCGGGTCGCCAGAGAACAGTTCGTCGTCCTCATCTTGCCGGTCAAGGAAAGCCTCGTCCAGGCCAGGCTCTGGTTGGGCGCGGGCAGGGTCGGCCTCGGCGGTGCTGCCGGTGCCAGCGGGGATACCGCGGTCGCCAGCGAGGTGGTTGCGGTACTCACGCATGGCATCACTATGGTGCCTACTGTCGTTCTCCAGGTTCATACCTTCGCGGTTCTGTTGATCCTCCATCACGTCCTCCTTGAGCTATCTGGGCTAGCTCTGCAAATTACGTGCCTCTGCCCTGGGCTTGCGCCCGCAACCGCAAATTATGCACTCTGATAGAACATATATGCTGGAACAGTTGACAAGAACGGATGTTCCAGGTTATAATATGGACAGCAGTAAGGAGCCACGCCCACCTGCGGGAGACACCAACCGGTGCCACCTGGCAATTGCATTGCTCCGCTTGTTCTAATTTTGTTCTACAACCGTTCTAGTCTGGGTCAGAGGAAGGAGCAGAGTCATGGTCGCCCGTGCCAACTACGATCAACCAGAGCCGCAGCCAGCGGTGGCGCGCAGCCGCTCCAAGAGTTGGAGCGTGCCACTGGATCAGCTTGATTTCGACAGCCAATCGGCCCCCATCCCCCCGCGCCCGCGTGCCACCAGCCGCAGCTACAGGGCGGCCCAGCCGCAGCGGTTGCGGGCCAGTCGCCCCACCGCCAACATCTTCGCCAGCCTCCACCCTGTTGTGCTTGCGGCAGGCGTGGCGGTGGCTGCTCTGCTGGCCTACTTGCTGCTCAGCGTACTGGTTGGCTGGGTGGCAGTGCGCCTCGACGACCTCCAGTACGGTAGCCCGCGCACGATGCAGCTTGATGCGCTGGTGGGCCACAACGAGGAAGCTGGCAGCCCCACCCACCTGATCGCCATCAACCTCAACCGCCAGATCAGCGTGATCGAAATCCCCGGTAGCGACATCAGCAAGGCGCGGGTGATCACTGGCCCCTACCTCTTTGGCGCAGAGGAGAGCCTCACCCCGGCAAAGCTGGCCGTCCGTGACCTGAACGGCGATAGCAAGCCAGACCTGCTGCTCACCGTCAAGAACGAGCAGATCGTCTACCTCAATGACGGGCAGAACTTCCGGGCGATGACCGCCGCCGAGCGGAGCAGCCTACAAGGGGGTGGCAGCCAATGAGCCGGGCGATCAACTTTGAGATCAACGAACTGTATGGTGGCCGCTGGACGCGCAACCCCAGCGGCCCCGCCCATGCTCTCCCAGTCGCATCGCCACCCTACTTCTACCCGCTCGCTGCTACTGCGCCCCCGCCCGCGCTCAAGTGGCTGGCGATGACGCTGCTGGGGCTAGGGCTGGTTGGTGCGTTGTTCGCCCTCAGCAGCCGGGGGGTGGCTGGCAGCTACGTTAGCTACGCGGGCGCAGTGCGCGCCCTCGCCAGTAGCTTCGCCCCAGTGGTCGCTCCACCCCAACCCCCTCCCCCGCCAGTCGCAACAGCAGCAGTGTCGCGGGCGGGAGGGCTTGCTCTGCGCCAGGCAATAGACTACGATGTGCGTGGCCTGCCCAGCATCAGCGTTGCCACCATAGAGCGCGTGCTGGCTGCCTACCACAGCCCTGCGCTCGGCGCGGGACAGGGCTTCTATGACCTGGGGCTGCCATATGGGATCGACCCCGCCTTCCTGCTAGCCTTCTTCGTCCACGAATCGAGCGCGGGAACGCAAGGAGCAGCGGTGGCTAACCTCTCAGTCGGCAACATCCGCTGCGTGGAGGGCTACCGCTGCGCGGGCGGCTATGCGGCCTACGACTCGTGGCGGCAGGGGGCGGAGCATTGGTACAAGCTGATCAGCCAGTCTGGCCTCTATTGTGGGGCAGGCAGTGACCGTTGCACGCCAGAGACGATCATCCCGCGCTATGCACCCAGTGCGGACGATAACAATGAGGCCGCCTACATCGCCACCGTCGAGTCGCTGGTCAGCCAGTGGCGGTCGCCCGTGCGGTAGACAAGCTATCTTCGGCCACAAAACGCGCTCGCTGCCAACAGAGAGGATGCGGGCGCGTCTTGGCTGGTTGCAGGCTGGTTAGCGCAGGAAGACGGCGTGGGGGGCGACGATCTCGGCGATATAGAGAACCTGCTCGGTAAAGGGCGCGTCCTCGGTGCGGGTCGCTCCCTGGGTCAGGCGGGTGGCACAGGCGAAGAAAGGACGACCGGGCAGGTAGCCGTCGCCATCGGGTTTGTACATATACTGGCTCATCAGCTTGCCGCTGCTAGTGCCTGCGGCCACCATGTAGTTCGCCAGATTGATGCGCCCGCCCTCATCCTCCTCGACCCGGCGCATATTGCGGCAGACAAAGCCGTACATCCCAGCGACGCGGATACCCTCTGGTAGCGGCTGCCAGTGCAGGTTGTTGCTAGACATCTGGGTTGCCAGCGGCCCCGTCTCGTAGTGGCGTGGGGTGGGGGTGGCAACGATCACCAGGGCCAGTGAACCCCGCGCCCGCAGCACAAACTTCTGCACCACGCTGAGCGGGTGACAAGCAGCACTCTTGTAGCCGTAGAAGAACAGACCGCCCGCGCTAACTTGCTCGTCCTCAAACTTACGCTCCATGATCTGGTGGATCACCTTTGGAGCCGCTTTAACATAAATGATGCTGCTCAGTTCGGACTGCACCGTAGAGAACTCTACAGTGGGGATGCTGGCAGTAGGTATGGTCATGGAGGGAACCGCCTTTTTAGCTGGTACTGATACGCGATAATAGAATTATACACCATCTGGCAAGGGTACACCAACTTTGGCCGCCGCCGCACCCTCACGGCTCAGGGGCAGCCAAAGTCGGCCCCATGCACAGAGCGGTTCACCTGGTGGCTGTCAGTAGCTGGTGGCTGGCGGCGATAGCCTGGTCGAGGAACTGCTGCGCCCTTGCTTGCTGCTTGCTGGCGTGGCTGTCGCTCAAGAGGTCGCTGGCGGTCAGGATTGCGCCCACCCAGTCGGCAGTGTGCCAGCGACCGACCTTGAGGGCGGGTAGCGCAGCGGAGGCGGGGTAGGGCCAGGGGGTGACGTAGAAGTACGGCTCGGCGTAGCTAGCGTCGCCAGGCGAGAAACCAACCCCGATGCTGCGCCCCTGCTCCCCACCCGCAGCGTCAAGGCTGACGAGGGTCGCCATATCGAAGTGGTGCGGCCACACTCGCAGCGGCGACGCTTGCGCCCCCAGCACGCTGACCGCTTGCAGCAGCAGGGCGGCGTTGCCGTAGTAGCGGCCTAGCTCCGCCGCCTGATCCTCCTTGATTGCAAAGGTGGCCCCCTGCGCGATAGGGTGGGCGGGGAACTCGCCCGGCTGGTAGCTGGGCGGCTGCACCTGTGCGCCTGCGCAACCTAGTTCGCTGACCAGAGTCTGCAAGGCCAGCAGCCGGTCGGCGAAGCTGCGTCCGTTGAGCGGCAGGTGGTAGTTCTGGCTGAGGTGGCCGCTAGCCGTCTCCTGGGTGTGGCTGATCACGATCAGCGCGACCTTCGCCATGTCTAGCCCGACGCGGAAGGGGATTGCCCCCTCCACCTGCCCGCTGAACAGGCCACCCGCGAACCAGTTGAGGGCCGTGTGGCTGTAGTCGGCCACTGCTGGCACCAGTGTATTGCCGACTGCTGCCGCCAGTTGCGCCGCGTAATGTAGCTGCAAGCGGCTGTCTACCAAACCCTGCGGCTCAACCTCACCTACTGTTTGCCATTCGTCTGCCATGTCGCTGCCCTCCTGTCTAATCTTGGGCTGATTATAGCAGCTTTGCGGCAAACAGGGCAGGGGGTCTGCCCTGATCGGCTGTAAACCCCGCTCAGCCTTTGACACGATCCTGCCTTCGCCCTTATAATGAGCGCGCCAGCAAAGGGATGGGGGCAAGCAGATGAGCAACCTACAAGCTACAAGCAATAAGCAGTGGTCAGCACGATGAGAGTGGCAATCATTGGTCTCGGTGGGGTGAGCGATACCTTCTACAACTGGCCGGAGCGCACTCTTGGGCGCGCCCTCGTGCGCCGCGGGCATCAGGTGACGGCTTACGGCTACCGCTATCCCGATAACCCCGACCTGCGCGACGACGAGCAGATCGACGGCATCACCGTGCTGCGCGTCCCCCCGCGCATCTGGCGCAACCGTGCCTACCTGCGCCACCTGGTCAGCCAGCCGCAGCCCCATGTGGTACACATCATGCACCCGCGCAACGCCCTGGCCTACGCCGCCGCCGCCCACTTCCGGCGAGTGGGAGTGCCACTGGTCTACACCTGGCTCGGCCCCTTCCATGACGAGTACCTGATCGACGACCGCGAGGCTCCTTATGAGCAGACCCCGCACTACGAGCGGCTGATCTTCGATCAGCAGACGGCGATCCGCCGCGCCTTCGCCAGCCGCCGCCTGAAGTACACGCTGCGGAACTTCGCCCTGCACTGGCCGCTGCGACAGGCGACCCGCTGGTTGCCCTGCTCGCAGCACGAGGCTGGCATCCTCAACGCCCACTTTGGCATCCCAGCCGCCCGCACCAGCGTGATCCCGCTCTGGATTGACGACGCGCCCTACACCCAGCCCGACGTAGAAGTAGAGGGGGCGAGCGGCGCAACCCGCCCGTGGCTACTCTATATCGGCCAGCTAACCCGCCGCAAGTGCTACGACCTGGTAGTAGAGGCTATGCCCGCCATCGTGGCCGCTCACCCCGCTGCCACCTTCCTCTTTGTCAGCCACAACCCAGAGCAGCGAGCGCACCTGATGCAGCTTGCCAGCGAACGTGGGGTGGCGGCCAATCTGCGCTTCCTCGGCAAAATCAGCGAGGCGGAGAAGGCCAGTTTGATGCGCCAAAGCGATGTTTACCTCTACCCCAGCCGCTATGAGGGCTTCGGCCTGCCCCTGCTTGAGGCTATGGCAGGGGGAGTGCCGCTGGTCAGCACAGACATCCCGGTGGTCAATGAGACGGTGCAGCACGAAGTCAATGGCCTGCTCATCCCTTACAACGACGCGCCCGCTCTGGCGGCGGCTGCCTTGCGCCTGCTAGCCGACGCACAGTTGGGCCAGCGGTTGATCGCGGGGGGACGGCGCACCCTAGCTGACCGCTACGCCGAAAGCAAGCTGGTGGCGGCGGTAGAAGCAGAGTACAGGCTGGCTATCGAGCAGCGCGCATGAGCGACCCGCGCTTGCAGAGGAAGCAAACCCGCCTCAGTTGGTGGCGCGAGGAGTTGGAGTTGCTCGGCCAATGCCTTGCGCCCCACCGCCTGTTCGCTCTTGCTATCGTCCTCGGCGGGCTGGCGGGGTTGCTCGTCCTCGGCTACCAGTTCCCACCCAGCAGCTACTACGTTGAAGTGGGAGGGGTGGGTGACACGCCAAACATCCGCAACTTCCACGCTCCGCAGTTTGAGCAGCAGACGCAGCTAACCTACCGCTGGACTGACCAGTACTCCTACGTGGACATCCCCGGCCTGGGTGGCAATCTGCCCTACAGCCTCAGCCTGCGCCTCGACCCGACGCACGCTGCCTCCCGCCAGCCAGTGACCCTGACCCTGTTGGTCGGCGGCCAGCAGGTCTTTGACGGCGCGTTGCAACCGGGCTGGCAGACGCTCACCTACTTCGTCAACCAGCCCGCCGCCCTTGCCGCCCGCGACTTCGCGCTAGAGCTACGCAGCAGTACCTATGTTGACGCAAGCAGCCGCAGCAACGAGCGGCTGGGGGTGAAGCTGGATTGGGTGCGGGTGACACCGCAGGCTGCTGGCTTTGTGCAGCCGACGCTGGGGGTACTGCTGCGCCTGCTAGCCTTCGTCGCTATCTTCTACCTGCTGGCTAACCGCTTCGTCAGCCTGCTGTTCGGCATTGGCCGCTTCGACGAGTATATAGCCCTGGGCATCACCATCGCCGCCGCCCTGGTGGTCGCTGGGCTGCTGCTGTTCGCCCACGCTGGCGTTGTGCTGGCGGCCACCCACCTGCTACTCACCGCGGCGGCCAGCTACGTGGTGCTGATCGCCAGCCGCCTGATCCTGGCCTGGATTCAGCAGCGCGAACCGATCAGCGAGCGGGCGACGGTAACGCGCAGCGGGGCGATCCTGGCTGCCTTGCTCAGTCTCGCCTTCGCGGTCAAGTTCGGCGGCATGGCCTTGCCCCAGACGATAGTCAAGGACATGGACTGGCACCTGCGCTTCATCCGCGAGTTGAAGGCGGGCGGGCTGGGGCGGCTGCTGGAACCGGGGGTGCTGTCGGTCACGCCCGGCGAGTGGGGGTTGGGATCGGATGCGCTGATCCCCAAGTCGCCCCTGTTCTACGTCGCGCTGTGGCCGCTGGCCTACCTGCCCGGTAGCCTCGAAACCTGGGTCAAGCTGCTAATCTGTCTGCTGGACATCAGCGGGGCAGTAATCCTCTACTTCGTTGCCAACCGGGTGGGGCTGGGTAGGCGGGCGGGCCTCTGCGCCGCGTTGGTCTACCTGCTCACCCCGCTCAGCTACCGGGTGCTGTCGTTCGGCACCCTGCCCACTATTTTTGCCCAGTGGCTAACCCTGATCGCCTTCACCTATCTGGCCCTGCACGTGCAAGAGTTGCACCGCCCCAGAGTGCTGGCGATCCAGACGCTCTTGCTCACCCTGGTGCTGCTCTCCTTCCCGACAATGGTCATCTTCACCCCGCTCGTGCTAGCCGTCACCTGGGTCGCGGGCGCACTGGGCAGCCGCGACCGCCTCAGCCGTCGCAACTTCGCCCTCTACCTGCCCCTCACGGGCTTGTTGGCGGCGGGGCTGGCGACCATCATCTACTACAGGGCGTACCTGCCTAGCCTGCTCGACACCACCATCCCTACCTTGCTCAAGGGAACTACCGTGCGCGGGGCATTGCCGGGCGCGCAGAAGGGTGGCTGGCTAGGCCTGCTGCTCGACAACGTGAACTTCTACGGTAGCTGGCTGCCGCTCATCTTCGCGGGCGTGGGGCTGGCTCTGCTCTGGCGGGGGCGTGGCTCAGCCAGCCAGGTAGACGGCGACGTATCCCCTGTAGGAGAGGACAAGAGCCAGAACCTCAAGTACCTGTTGCTCGGCTGGCTGCTGATCCTGCCGCTATTCTACTTCGTCAACTATCGGGTTGACATGATCGGCAAGCACCTGCTCTACGTGATCTATCCGCTGGCGTTGGCGGCGGGGGTGGGGCTGGCGGCCTTGTGGCTGCGCGGCAAGCAGGCCCAGCGGGTAGTGATCGCCAGCTTCCTGCTGCTCGGCTTCAGCGCGATGGCCCTCTGGCTGGATCGGATCGTCAACGGTGGCCGCTGAGCTACGCCAGCTATGGCGGGGGCTAACCAGCCGCTGGCTCTGGCTGACCTTGCTGCTGGCCGCCCTGCTGTTCGGCCTCGTCTACCAGGTCAAGCAGGAGTACCTGATCGACGTGGGTGGGCCGCTGGATGATGCGTTCGTCGGCGGCTTCAACGCCAAGCTGCCGAAGGATGCAGAACTGAGCAGACCACTTTACAGCCACCGCTGGAGCCGCGAGTACGCCGAGGTGGTGCTGCCGGGCATCGGCAACCAGCAGTACAGGGTGACGATCCGTGCCGCTGGCCCGCAGCAGGGGGCCGCCACCCTGCGGCTGAATGGCCCCCAGTTTAGCTGGCAGACCACGCCGACCTTCACTGAGCAGACCTTCACCGCCACCCGTGCTGGCCTCACCTACGGCGACCTGCGGATTGCGATCACGGCGGCAACGGTGCGCGGTGGCGGCGAGTTCTGCCAGCCGGGGCAGACCGCCTGCCCGCTGGGTCTGGATGTGGACTGGGTGCGGGTTGCGCCCAGCGACTACGCCCTGACTGCGCTGGTGATCCCCGACTTCTGGACGAGCCTCTGGCTGCTGCTAGCTCTAGCGATCATCTACCTGGCAGTCTATAGCGCACTGGGCGCACGGGCGGCGTTGGTTGCGGGGGTGGTCGCTAGCTTGCTGCTGGCGGCGGCTTTGCTCTTTGCGCGGTTGGAGTTGACTGTCTTCAGCGGGCAGTTGGTGGTGGTGCTGCTGTGGGGCTGGTTGCTATCCACAGCGGTGTTGCTGCTTACGCGCCACGCCCCAGCCCCCTCCGCGCGCGGTGTGCTGGCGGTGATCGTCGGCTTCGGGTTTGCCTTGCGCTTCGGCGGGATGGTGCATCCACAGTTTGTCAGTAGCGACCTGATCTTCCACGCGCACAAGCTGGACACCGTGCTGGCCTTCTTTCGGGGCGGCGGCGGCAACTTCTACTTCGAGGGCTACTTGCCAGACGGCACGCCTGTTCCCTACCCGTCTGCGTACTACGTGCTGCTGTCACCGCTCAGTGCGCTACTGGGCGGTAGCACGCTGACCAATGCGCTGCTGCTGCGCTTCGCCAGTGCGCTGCTGGATGCGGGGGTGCCGCTGCTGCTCTACCTGATCGCCAGCCGCCGCCAACCCCCGCCCCGCCCTGCTCCTCAACCCGCCCCCAATCCGCTGCCGCAAGGCGGGCTAGGGCCCGCAGGGGGGGTGGCGGCGGCTGGTTTTTACGCGGTTAGTCCAGCGGTGTTTCAGCTTTATTCGGCGGGCAACCACAGCAATATCTTCGCGCAGACGATGTTTGTTGCGGCTCTGGCAGTGGCTAGCGGGGCCTGGGTTGGGTCGCCGCTAGCGGGTGGCAGGCGGTGGCAGGCAGTGGGGGTGGGTATTCTTCTACTAGCCTTGACCGTCCTCGGTCACTATGGTATGCTTATCGCCGCTGGGGGGGTGCTGGGGCTGGTCGCGCTGGGCTGGCTGCTGTTCGCGGGCGGCCAGCGGCGGCGGATCGTCCCCCTGGTGGCGGCCAGCGGGGTAGCCCTGCTCGCTAGCTACCTGCTCTACTATGGGCATTACAACAGCCAGATCGTGGGGCAGGTGCAGCAGGTCTTGAGCGGCAAGGGCGGCGCGGCTAGCCCTGCAACGCTGGCTGGCATTGCGGGCCAATTGCTGACCTGGCAGGGCTGGGTGATCCTGCCCCTGGCGGTCGCTGGCCTGCTACTACTCGGCCAGCAACGGGCTGACCGCTGGCTGGTTGTGCTGCTGGCTGGCTGGTTGGCGGCGGGGCTGCTCTTTGCCCTGCTCGAACTGCGGGTGAAGGATACAGTGCGCTACAACTACCTGCTCGCGCCCGCACTCTCCCTGTTGGTGGGGCTGACGGCGGGCTGGCTGGGCGACAGGGCGGCCAGTCGGGGGCGGCGGGTAGCAGTCTATACCCTGCTAGTCGGGGCTGCCCTCGGCTACTGCCTGCTGGTTTGGGGCGACTTGATCTTCGGCAGCTATCGTTATCCTGGCAAATTGTATTAGGAGAAGATGTTTTGCGCCAAGACCTCTATGAAGACCTCTACGTTAAAGAGCAAGACTACTGGTGGCACGTAGGCAAGCGGATGATCGTCTACAACCTGATCAGCCGCTATTGGACACCCAGCCCACGCCCAACTGAGGGCGGCGCACTGACCCTGGCGCGGGAGAGCCGTCGGGTGCTGGATGTTGGCTGTGGCACCGGCCTCAACCTCGACAACATCGCCCGCTATGGCCTGCCGGTCGGGATGGACCTCTCCCGCGAGGCTCTGGTCTTCTGCCAGAAGCGCGGGCTGGACGAACTATGCGAAGCCAGCATCGACCACGGGCTACCCTACCGCGACCAGAGCTTCGATATTATCACCGCCCTGGACGCTGTGGAACACTTTGACGACGACTACGCCGCCCTACACGAGTTCTACCGGGTGCTGCGGCCCGGCGGCCTGGTGGTGATCTCGGTGCCAGCCTACCAATTCATGTGGAGCTACTGGGACGAGGTGCTGGGCCACAAGCGTCGCTATACTGTGCCGATGATGCGGAAGCTGGTGCGGGCGGCGGGCTTTGCGGTGCTGAAGGTCAGCCACAGCAACGCGGCGATCCTCTTGCCCTCGCTGCTGGTGCGGCTGTTCAAGAGCCAGAAGTATGGCGAGAAGGTCAGCGAGTCGCCGAGCGACTTCATGCCCGTTCCCAACCCGGTCAATCGCCTGCTCACCGCCTACTACGAGGTAGAGAGCAAGATCATCCCCCGCGTCAGCCTGCCCTTCGGGATGTCGGTAGTCTGCGTGGCGCGCAAGCCGTAAGCTGGGCTAGCCCGCTAACCGTGCTTCAGCCACTCGATGGCGGCAGCGGGATCGTTGGTTAGCGGCATAGCGGGGGGTAGGGCGGCCCGGAAGCGGGGGCCGTAGCTCTTGGCCTGGATGCGGCTGTCGAAGCAGACGACGAGGCCGCGATCCTGCTCGCGGCGCATCAGGCGGCCCAACCCCTGGCGGAAGGTGATCAACGCACTGGGCAGGGTGTAGCTACCGAAGCTACTGTAGCCCTCAGCTTCCAACGCCGACATTCGGGCGGCCACCAGCGGGTCGCCGATCTGGGGGAACGGTAGTTTGTCCATCGTCACCACCCGCAACCCCGGCAAGTCAACCCCCTGCCACCATGAGCGGGTGCCGAGTAGGGTAGCCCGCGCCATGCCCTGGAACTGCTGGGTAAGTTGCAACTGGGGCGCGTCGCCCTGGCGCAGGAGAGGGCTGCCGCCCAACTGCGGGCCTTGCAGCAGGCGCAGATGCACTGCATCCATAGCCCTATAGCTGGTAAAGAGGGCGAGTAGCCGCCCCTGCGCGTGGCTGGCTAGCAAGGCAATGCGCTCCGCAAGCTGGTCGAAGTAGGCTGCGCTAGCCTCGGCCTGGGCCTCAATCGGCCAGAGCAGCAGGCGGGTGCGCCCGGCGTAGTCGAAGGGCGAGGCTAGCTGCACCTTCTGCGGGCGGTAGATGCCCAACCGCTGGCTGAAGAAGTCGAAGCTCTCGCCGTCGCTGAGCGTGGCCGAGGTGATCACCACTGTCTGCTCGTCCCACCAGTCGCTCACCTTGTCGGCGACCGAAATCGGGGCGGCGTAGAGGGCGTAGTCTTTGCTGCCGGGCGGTTGTTCGGCGTAGTAGACGTGATCTTTGCGCTCCAGAGCGCAGATCAGGCCCAGGCGGGCAGCAGCCGACTCCAGGCGGGCAGCAGTGCGGGCGGCGGCAGCCTCCGCGTCGGATAGCTGGTCGATCACCGCCAGATCGTCGTCTTCGCTGTCGTCCGTCCCCCATCTGTCGGCCAGCACGTCGCCGAGGGCAGCATCGGGCAAGGCTGCCACGTCCACCGCGCTCATCCAGGCGGCGCGCTTGAGGCTGCGGGGGCGCACCAGGTCGGCCAGCTTGAGCAGCAGCCCTGCCAGCTTGCGGCCAGCAAGGAGCGGGTCGGTCAGCAGCACCTTGCCCTCGTTGGCGGCGCGCAAGAGGCGGCCAAGCTCCGTATCAAGCTGGCTGTAAGCGGCGGCGGCCCGGTCGCGCAGTTCGCTGTCCAGCCCGCGTAGCTGCTCGGCGGCCAAGAGGCGGTCGAGGGCGCGGCTGCCAATCTCTGCCCCCAACGCCCGCGTCAGGCTCTCCTCCCACAGATGGCCTTCGTCGATGATGATCAGGTCGAAGGGGCCGGGTAGCAGGCGACCGCCGCTGCGGATGTCGATTGCCAGCAGTGCGTGGTTGGTGATCACGATGTCGGCGGTGGCGGCTGCTCGGCGGGTGTTCAGGGCGTAGCAGGGCGCATAGTGCGGGCAGCGGTTGCCCAGGCACTCGTCGCTGCTGGTGCTGAGGCGGGCGCGCAGGTCGGCGGGGACGGCGAGCGGTAGCTCCTCCCAGTCGCCATTCCAGTGTAGGCCTGCATCTTCCTCTTGCCAGCGCAGGAAGCGGCTCAAGGCAGGGTCGAAGCCGACAAGCTGGCTGGCGACCGCCTCCTCATCCTGCGCCGCCAGGCAGAGGTAGTTGGCGATCCCCTTCAGCGTGGCCCAGCGCGGTGGGCGCAGGCCCAGACTGCGGGCGAAGTCGTGGATTAGCGGCAACTCCTTGTTCGCCAACTGGTCTTGCAGCGGCTTGTGGCTGGTGGCGATCAGCACCCTGCTCTGCTCCTGCGCGAGCAGCAGGGCGGGTAGCAGGTAGGCTAGCGACTTACCCACCCCAGTGCCAGCCTCGGCCAGCAGGGTGCCGCCCCGTGCTGCCGTGCGCTCCACCGCCGCGGCCATTGCTACCTGCTCGGCCCGTGGCTGGTAGCCCGGCCAGTAGTGAGCCAGGCGGCTGAACAGATCGTCGAGGGTGAGCGCGGTTGCCATGCCCTATTATAGCAGAGAGTGGCGAAAGCCAGCTAGCGAAGCGTGAAAGTGAGCGAGCGGCTGAGCATGAAGCTAGCTGCCAGCCAGTGACTATCGTATAATGGGGACACTGGCACTTTGGCAGATTAGCACGATAGAGACAGGGGGATGATCATGCAGAGGAAGATGCTGGTTGGCTTGTTGACTTTGGCGGTGGTGGCGGTGATCATGGTTGGCTATCTGGGTGTAGGCGTGGCAAACCAGGCGGCAGCGCAGGGGGGGTTGGGGGACGACGGCGCACTGAGCCAACCGAAGCTAGCCCCCCAGCCAGTGACGATCCCCGCGCAGTATGCGGCGGGCTACCTGGGGCCGCTGGCGATCAACCTGCCGCCCGGCTTCAGCATCAGTCTGTTCGCCAGCCTGCCAGTCAGCAGTGCGCGTTCGTTGGCGGTCGGTGCCTGCGGCGACCTGTTTGTGGGGACGAACGTTGGCAAGGTCTACCGCCTGCCCGACCGCAATCATGACGGCACCGCCGACAGCGTCAGCACCTTCGTCACCAGCAGCAGCGGCGACATCCAGCACGGGGTCGAATACTGGCAGGGTCAATACTACGTCGCCAGCCAGTCTGATGTGATCCGCTACGACCAGGCGAACTGCGACAGCCCGGCCAGCAACGGCTTCCCCCTTATCTCCGGCCTGCCCTTTGGCGGCCAGCACAACACCAAGACGACGGCGCACGGTCTGGACGGCAGCCTCTACGTGTCGGTCGGCTCCTCGTGTGATAGCTGCGTGGAGACGGACATTCGGCGAGCTACAGTGCTGCGCTTCGACAACAACCTGCGGATGAGCGTCTTTGCCGGGGGGCTACGCAATAGTGTAGGCATCGCCTTCCGGCCCGGCACCAACGAGTTGTGGGGGTCGGAGAACGGCTACGACAGCCTGGGCGACAACGAGCCTGCCGAGGAGGTCAACCTGATCCGCCAGAATGGGGTCTACGGCTGGCCCTACTGCTACGACGACGGTACGCCGACCAACACCTGGCTGCCGCCCAAGCCCAACTACTGCCGTGACTACGCGACCAAGCCCGCCTTCAAGCTGCCCGCCCACGGTGCGCCCATGATGCTAGCCTTCAGCGAAAACACCGCCCTCGCCTTCCCCAGCCAGTGGAAGCGTGGCTTCTTCCTGGCCGAGCGTGGTTCGCGCTACCGCTCCTCGTGCGTCAACACCAGCGGCTACCGCCTGCTCTACATCCCGGCCTTTGCCCCCCACAGCGGCGACATCCCCGCCCTCGACTTCGCCACCGACCCGGCCAACGACTGCTTCCACGCCTGGCGGCCAGTGGGCCTGGCAATCGGCGGCGACGGCGCGCTCTACCTCAGCACGGATACGCAGGTCAGCAGTACCACGCCGGGGTCGGTCTACCGCATCACCTACAGTGCAGCCGAGGCCCGCGAGCAGCAGGCTGGGCTGGGCAGCAAGTAGCAGCAATAAGCGGCAGGCCCCCTGCCAAAGGAGAAGCCAGCCGCTCACTACCGCCCCGCCACGTTGGTGGACCCAACAGGATTCGAACCTGTAACCAAGGAATTATGAGTTCCCTGCTCTGCCGTTGAGCTATAGGTCCGTGTTGCCCCTAATTATAAGCCAAGAGCCGCCCGCTGTCAAAGTTGATCTGCCTGGCCGCATTGATCGCCTCTGGCAGGCAACCCCCCCGACTGCCCTATTGACAGGCGGACAATTACCAGCTACAATAGGTTCGTGTTTACATAATGTGGGGGTTGGCGAAGGCGTGGCAGGAGGTGGTTGGTGGCAACAGAGGGCGCAGCAGGGGGACGGCAGGAGGGGCGCAACTGGCGCGACATCGTGCTGGTCGCAGCGGTTGTGCTGGCGGTCGCTTCGCTGGTGTTCAACTTCATCCTGATCTCGACGATCAGCAACGTGACCAGTACTGCCCGCCAGCAGATACTCAACCGCGTAGACCAGTTGGAGCAGGGTGAGTTTACCTACAACTTCCCCTTCAACCAGCCAGTGCCGATCAGCATCACCGTGCCGATCAGCCAGACCTTCAACCTGCCGCTCGACTTCGACTTCCCGATTAAGCTCGACAACAATCTCAGCTTGCCCAATCCGCTGGGTGGCAGCATCGACCTGCCGCTGAAGATCGACACCACCATCCCCTTCCACCAGCAGTTCAGCCTGCCGATCCGTACCAACCTCGCCCTCTCTACTACCGTGGCGATCAGCGCGACAGTGCCGATTACGGTGCGCGGTAGCGACTTCAAGGCGGTGCTAGAGGAGTTCAAGCAGGTACTCAAATAGGCTGGCAGACTGCTGGCCTGGGCTGGGGCGCGGGCAGACAGCAGGTTACCGTTTTAGAAACTTGGAGCCAATTGGTATAATATAGCTGTGTCGTAGAGCGTCCTTCAACCCTTCGCTAGAAAGAAGAAAACAGAGACAAATTATGTCCACTATTCGCTACACAAGCTGGGTGCGCCGCCTCGCTGCACTGGCTACCGTCGCCCTGCTGCTGGGGTTGCTGCCAGCTATGTCGGCGGCTGCCCCAGCCTCGCGCCCGGCGGAGCCACGCCAGCACAGCACTGCCTTCGACCTCTCAGCACCACATACCGCAGGCAAGGTGTTGGTCAAGTTCCGCCCCGCAGCGATCAGCGACGCGGCCTATCGGGCCGAGCGGGCGATCAGTGAGCAGCAGGCCCAGTCTACTGCCGCCAACCTCAACCCGGCCAGCAGCCTGCACGCCCTAAGCCAGGCGCACAACCTGCGCGACCTACTCACCAGCATAGGGGCGCAGGATGCCCGCCTGCTCTGGGCTGGCACTGGCACTTACGCGCTGCAAGTGGGCGCGAACGCTGACCTCGCGGGCGTGCTGCAAACCTTGCAGGCCAACCCCGCTGTGGAGTACGCCGAGCCTGACTACCGCTACACCCTCAGCGGCAAGGTTGCCGCCCCGCTGCAAGGGCCAGCCGCCGCTCCTAATGCTGCCGCTGTCACTCCCAACGACCCGATCTACAGCCAGCAGTGGTACATCCAGCAGACGCTGGTCGATCAGGCGTGGGGCATTACCACTGGCAGCGATGCGGTGCTGATCGCGGTGATCGACACCGGCGTTTCTACCGATCATCCCGACCTTAGCGGCAAGATCGTGGGCGGTTACAACTTCGTTGACCGCAACGACAACTACACTGACCGCGACGGTCACGGCACCCTCTGCGCTGGGATCATCGGCGCGAATGGCAACAACGGCACGGGGACGGCTGGCATCTCCTGGGGGGTGAAGATACTCGCGCTGAAAGCCCTGACTGCGCAGGGGGGCAGCAGCGAAGATATTGCCGATGCAATCCGCTATGCTGCCGACAAGGGCGCACGGGTCGCCAACCTCTCGTTGGGTGGCCCCCAGCGCAGCCAGGCGATGGCGGACGCGGTGCAGTACGCTGATGGCAAGGGGATGCTTGTAGTAGCTGCCAGCGGCAACGACCCAAATGGCAAGCCCAGCTACCCCGCTGGCTTCGACCAGGCGTTGGCGGTCGGCGCGACGGCGCGGGGCGATGCCTTCACTGGCTTCTCATCCTTTGGCCCTTACGTGGACATTAGTTCGCCGGGCGTGGGGATGTGGGGGCCGTCGGTGGACTCCAGTGGCCGCAACAACTACATTGCCGAGAACGGCACCTCCTTCTCCTCGCCCACCGTGGCCGGCATTGCAGCCCTGATGTTGAGCGTCAATGCTGGCCTGACCAACAAGCAGATGTTCACCATCCTGGAGAACAGCGCGGATGATATTGGCACTGCTGGTTGGGATGAACACTACGGTCGGGGGCGGGTCAACGCGCTCAAGGCGGTACAGTACGCGCAGGACGCTGGCAACCACCTGGCGCAAGGCAAGGTTAGCCTCAGCGAGACGACTACCACCGCTGGTAGCGGCCTGACCATGAGCGGTAGCGGCTATGCGGGCGGGGAGGAGATCAACCTCTACTTCGTCTACGCCAACGGGGTGCGCGTCAGCCTCGCTGACCTGAAAGCAGATGCAAGCGGCAACTTCAGCCAGAAGGTGAACCTGCCCGACTACCTGCCCGTCAGCCCACAGCCAGAGAGCTACGCCCTGCGAGCCTACGGTAAGGGCAGCGGACGCGACGCTTACGACCACCTCAACGTGATCGCGGGCGAGCCGCGCAATCGTGACCGCCAGCCAACCCCGGTTAGTGGTGGGCCAACCCCCGCTCCCAGCAGCCCGCGCCCAGCGGCTTTGGATCGGGTTAGTGACCCCAGCCGTAGTGACAGCCGCTTCTTTGGCGAGAGCGGCCACACCCTCAGCGGCGACTTCCGCAACTATTGGGAGAAGAACGGCGGCCTCGCTCTGTTCGGCTACCCGCTCAGCGAACCGTTCCAGGAGGTAAACGCCAACGACGGCGCGACCTACCTGGTGCAATACTTCGAGCGCAACCGTTTCGAGTTGCACCCAGAGAATGCGCCCGCCAACCGGGTGCTGCTCGGCCTCTTGGGTGTAGACAGCACGAAGGGGCGCACCTTCGCCACCATCGAGAGCGGCCAGCAGAAGGCAGGATACAACTACTTTGCCGAGACGAAGCACAGCCTGGGTGGCGCGTTCCTCACCTACTGGCAGCAGAGCGGCGGCCTCGCCATCTACGGCTACCCGATCTCCGAAGAAGTCGAGGAGACTGGCTACATCGTCCAATACTTCGAGCGCAACCGCTTCGAATATCACCCCGAACTGCCAGCGCAGTTCAAAGTCAGCCTCGGCTTGCTCGGTGTCGAGCAACTGAAGGCGAAGGGGTGGCTACAACCGTAATCGCAATTGGGTGGGGCAGGCAGCCTGGCTGCCTGCCCGCCCAGCCATAGAATTGCTCCAAAAACTGGGGCGGAGGTGCATATGCTCAAGCGAAAGTGGTCCGCTTTCTTCCTCTCACTCGCACTCGCTGTGGTAGTCGCCACCTCTGGCGCGTTCGTCAACCTGCGCCCCGCCAGTGCCGAGCCGTTCGCCGATGCGGCCTTCCAGAAGTTGTGGAATGTAACCGACTCGCTGGTTGCTAGCGGTGCGGTCAAGCGCACCTGGTTCTGGGGGCCAACCCCCGGCTTCATCAGCCGCGAACGCTACGACCAGGCTCCCGACCGCAGCCGCCTGGTTCAGTATTTCGAGAAGGGGCGGATGGAGATCAATAACCCCTTTGGCGACCGCAACAACCCCTACTTTGTCAGCGGCGGCCTGCTGGTGCTGGACATGATCAGCGGCAATCAGCAGGTGGGCGACAGTGCCTACCTGCCACGCGTCCCCAGCGCGCAGATCGTCGCGGGCGACCCAGGCGACCCGACCGCCCCCACCTATGCCAGCTTCCGTAGCGTCACTTCGCTGTTCCTCAACGACAAGCGTAGCCCCTCCGTCCTCAACGGCTACGTGGGATCGCAGATCAACGTTGCTGGCACGGTCAGCCCCTACCCACCGCGCAACATTGATGCACAGACGCAGGTGATCGCCTATAATGACATCTTCGGCCACAACATCCCGCGAGCCTTCTGGGACTTCATGAACTCGCGGGGGCCGATTGTGCAGAACGGGGCGGTGACGACTGCGCCAGTGATCAACTGGGTGTTCGTCCTCGGCTACCCGCTCAGCGAACCCTACTGGGCGAACGTGAAGATCGCGGGCCAATCTACCAGCGTGATGATCCAGGTGTTCCAGCGGCGCACCCTCGTTTACGCCCCCACCCTGCCCGCTGGCTTCCGCGTGCAGATGGGCAACGTTGGCACCCACTACTACAACTGGCTCTACACCAGCGGCTTCCCCAATCCCACCGGCCTGCAAGGGCTTGGCGGCGGCAACCCCGCACTGACCCCGCAGATTCTGCCCCCAGTGGGCGGTACGGTCGTTGGGCAGGTTGGTGTAGTAATCCCAGCCAGCAGGGACGCATCGCTGCAACCGATCCTCGGCCCGGCTGGCACGAAGTTTACAGTGGATGCGGTCAACTTCCGGGCGGATGAGGCGATCTTCGCCTGGCTGACTAGCCCCGACAACCGCATCATCTCCCTACCCGGTTACGCCAATCCTGGCGAACCGACGGGCATCAAGCCAGACGCTAGCGGCAAGCTGCTAGGGCAGGTGATCGACAGCAGCGGCTTCCAGCCCGGCCTGTGGGCTGTTACCTACAGGGGGGCAGGCAGCGAACACGAGTCGGTTGCCTACTTCTATGTTGGTACGCCACCAGTGCCGCCGACCCGCGCCCCCGTGCCACCGACCACTACCCCCGGCCCACCGCCCCCACCGACCGCCACGCCAGTACCCGTAGCGGTGACGATCAACCCTGGCAGCGGCAACGCCAGCACCACCTTTGTGGCGACGATCACCGGCTTCCAGGCTGGCGAGCAGTTGCAGCTTACCGCCAACGACCCTGATGGCCGCACCTACCTCTTTGCCCGACAGGGTGGCTACCTCGCAGACGCGGCAGGCAGCATCCGCCTCTCGTTCAAGCCCTCTGATACCTTCACCTACCTCACCCCTGGCACCTGGCGCATAGCGGCCAGCGGCAGCAGCAGCCAGCGCAACGCCAGCGGCAGCTTCCAGTTGCAGTA
>JBBROH010000035.1:0-25740 GCA_038229595.1 Chloroflexia bacterium
TGGGTTGTACTGGCGACTGGTCGGCTGCTGGTTGGCTGCCAGATGCTTTATATCATACGGCCCTTCTGGGCTGCTGTCAAGCCTCGAACTACTGTGCTAATCATACAACATAATTGCTCGGCTGACAAGTGGTTTTCCACATTTTGCTGCTTTTTCTCTACAATTCCGTCTTGCAACTGCCACTTGGCGACTTGCGAGTAAGCACAAACCAGGGTGGTTAGGTTACTAACCAGTTATCCAGTTATCGCAGTTACCCAATTTCCTGTATTCTTTCATGACCGCGTGTAGGAGTTGTTAGAAAGATATGGGAAAAGCGGTAACTGCGATAACTGGATAACTGGTTAGGATACTAGCTATCTTCTTTAGCTGTTCCACTTGCCCGCAATGTTCGCTTTGTGTTATAATGTGCCAACCAAGAGCTTGACATGAGGAGGTCAATACGTCTATAATGAACGAACAGAACGCAGCGAATGAAGGCCGCGAGATGCTGACGGTGGCCGAGGTTGCAGCGTTGTCCCAGCACCCGCCACAGACTGTCACCCGCTGGATTAGGGAGGGCCGCCTGCCCGCCCGCCGCTACGGTCGCAAGTGGCTAATCCGCCGCTCCGACTGGGACGAGTTCGACCGGCAGGCCGCTGCCGCCTTCAGTCCGCAGGCGCAAGATTTAACGTTAAACATCGGCCAGCAACTTTAGCGTTGAGGGAACAAGCAGATGAGTGCATCCACTATTGCGATTGCCAACCAGAAGGGCGGAGTTGGCAAGACGACGACGACGGTCAATCTGGCCGCTGCGCTGACGGAGGCGGGCCGCCGTGTGCTGGTCGTTGACCTCGACCCACAAGCCAATGCGACCGCCAACCTCGGCATCGTCGTAGATGAGGGGCAGCCGACTACCTACGAGGTGTTGCAGCGCGAAAAGGCGCGGCGGCTGCCACTGGCTGAGGTGCTGTTGGAGTGCGAGGGCATCCACGTTGCGCCGTCCAGCATTGACATTGCCGGGCTGGAGATCGACCTTGCCAGCATGATGTTTGGCAAGGAGCGGGTTCTGCGGGATGCGCTGGCTCCTCTACTGGACGAGTATGATGTGGTGCTGCTTGATTGCCCGCCCAGCCTCGGCATCCTAACCGTCAATGCGCTGGTGGCGGCTAGCCACGTACTCATGCCAGTGCAGATGGGGGTGTGGTCGGTCAGTGGCATGGCGAAGCTGCTGGCGACGATTAACGAGGTGCGCGAGAGTAACCCCCGGCTACGACTGCTTGGCATTCTGTTGACTATGGTGGAGAAAAGCCAACTATCCAGCTTTGTGCGCGAGGAAGCTCAACGGCTGTTGGCGAAGCTGGAACTGCCACCCGACCTGATCATCCCGGTTGAAATCCAGCGGGCGGTCGTCTTTGGCGAAGCCCCAGTTGGTGGCACCTCGATCTACCACTATGCGAATCCCGATAAGGCGGCCAGCATTGAACGCGCCCGCGACAGCTACCGGCAACTGGCTGAGGAGGTGTTGCGCCGTGTCCAGTAAGCTAGGGCGAGTCGCCCAGAATAATCCCGCACTGAACCATAGCCCGGCGACCAGCAACCGACGGTTGGCGGCAGTGTTTGGCAAGCCTACTTTTGAGGTTGAGCAGCTTGACCTCGGCTTGATCGACGCTGACCCCGACAACCCGCGTGGCTCTGACCTCGGCGACCTTGAGGGGCTGGCCGCGTCGGTGGCTGAGGAGGGCGTGCGCCAGCCGATTTATGTGGCAGAGCGTGGCAGTCGCTATCGGACGGTGGAGGGGCATCGCCGGGTGGCGGCTTCGCGGCTGGCCGAGCGGCAGTCGATCCCAGCCTTCATCTTGCGCGGGGTGGGCGACGACGAACTGGCCGACCTCGCATTGCTGCTCAACACCCAACGGGAAAACATACCCCAAAACAGGTTGCTGGACATCAACGACCGCTATCGTCAGCGCGGGGTGGCGGGCAACCGGCGGGCGCGGCTGCTGGGGGTGTCGCCAGCGACGATCAGCCTGTGGGATCAGCACGGCGACAAGCTGCGGCAGGGGGTGCCGCTGCGCCACCTGCTGGACGGCAGCTACCAACCGGCAGCCGCGGCTGAAACCGCGCCAGTAGTTGCGTCCGCCCCAGCCAGTGCGCTGCGCCAGCGTCGGGCCAAGCGGTACTGGGCGGCGGTGCTGGTGGAGCGGGCCGACCGTGACCGGCTGGGGCGACCACGCACGACCGACGAGCGGATCGCCTTGCTGCGGTTGCGGGAGCAGATTGACGAGTTGTTGAGTGATGGTTTAGATAACTGTAGTGTCGTCTCTGACAAAGACGTAGCACTCCGTGATCATTATGATCATAGGGTGAGACTGTTGGCTTAACGTTCTGTGATGTTGGAGGGAAGCAGTTTGAGGACTACGCGATACACGGCCAAAGACGTGGTTGAGTTGGCGGGGCGGGGGGAGAGCCAGACACTTGAATACAAGCTGGCGCGTGAGGATCAGACGGAGCTTGGTGAGCTAATCACCGCCTTTGCTAACGCCGAAGGCGGCACGGTGCTGATCGGCGTGACCGATGACGGCGAGGTGGTAGGTGTGGCCGAGCCGGACGCAATTGAGGCGAAGTTGGTGGCTGCCGCGCACAGCAGTTCTCCTGCTTTGGATCAGGTGATTGATACCTACATCCTCGATATAGGGGGCAAGGCGGTGGTTGTCGGCCAGCTTGAGCCGGTGAGCGACGCGGTGTACTCCTACAAGTCGGTGTTTCGACGGCGACGGGGTGCGTCCAACGTTGGGCTATCTGGCCCGGCCTTGAGCGAACTGGTGCAGCAGCGCAGCAATCGCCGCTTCGACAGTCAGCCGCTAGCTGAACTGGATGTTGAAGCTCTCAACCCCGACAGCATCAACGTCATGCTGGATAGCTACAAGCGACTGGGGCCGTTGTTCATGGCTGCCACACTAACCCTTGACTCCTACCCTTCAACGTCGGCGGATGAGTTCCTGCATGAGGCTGGGGTACTGGCAAGGGTCGGCGGGCGCAGCGTGCCGACGGTAGCCGGTTTGCTGATGTTGGGTAGCAACCCACAGCACGTATTGCCGCACGCAACCGTGCAGTGTGGTCGCTTCCGAGGGTTGACGGTGCGTGGCTTCCATGACCGCAAGCTGTTGCACGGCTCAATATACGAGCAGATGTATGAGGTTATGGCTTTCATCGGCAGGAATACCGCACTGGCGGCCTATATTACCGGGGTTGAGCGTGTGGACGTGCCGCAGTTCCCCATCGCCGCCGTCCGTGAGGCCGTTGCCAACGCACTCATGCACCGTGACTACTCGGCGCGGGGCGAAGTGATCAACGTCAACATCTTTAACGACAAGATTGAGGTGATCAGCCCCGGCGGCCTGCTGCCGGGCGTGTCGCTGGCCTCGGTTAGTGCTGGTAATCACCCACTCCGCAATGAGAAGACCGCCGCGCTAATGTCGTGGCTGCGGCTGGTTGAGAGTTGGGGAACGGGTATTGGCCGGATGCGTGAGGCAATGCAAGACGCTGGCCTACCACAGCCCGTGTTCGAGGTAAGCGAGACTAGCTTTAAGGTGACGCTGTTCGGCCACGTCGCCATGCCTCCGACCAGCGTGCAGCCTGCGCCGGTTGAAGATAGCAGGGATGTACCGCCGCGTTGGAAGGGCCTGAACAGCCGCCAGCGTGAGGTGTTGGCCGAGTTTGAGCAGGCCGGGCGCGGCACGATGACTACTGGCAAGTATGTGGCCCGCTTCGGGGTGTCGGACGAGCAGGCGCGAACTGATCTACTTCAGATTGTTGAGCGCGGCTTCATGCAGCGACACGGCAAGGGTCGGGCGACGCGCTACGTGCTTGTGCCAGCGGGCGACGGGGAGGAGCGACCAGTCAGTGACAGCTAATTGTCAATTGTAGGGGGCGAACTTGGCGATTACTTGGCATTTAATTGGCGATTAGGCGGGCAGTTGCGGTGCCTAATCGCCAACTTTTGGTGACTGGCTTGGCGATTAGTTGGCGATTAGTACAGGAGTGGTGGGGTAAAACGACAGGCAGGGTGTTGCCTCTGTAAACCCTCTGTTGGTGCTGAAGCTGCTGGCTTGTACTAAGGGCTGCCAAGCGTATGACTGAACAAAGTTACATAGCGCAGGCGTTTGGCTATACCAAGCTATTAGCCTCCTACAACCTGCTAGCAGCAACCAACGGTGGACTACATAGCGCATGGCATGGATGCAGGTGCTAGCTCTAAGTCGCCTTAGAAGCATCAACGAATGAACTCGACAGACTGGTAGAGCCAGATCACCTACCAAGCTGGTAACAAAGTTTGGAGGAGGGGACACATCTCACCCATGATGCACGGATTTTCGGAGGAAGTGACAAAATATGGCTGAGGCTATTGACTCTTGGGACGAAGGCTGATACAATGACCATGAGGTAAAGTCAAACTGTCATTGGAACAGTTGGTTTACCGAGCTTGCAGGCATCCGAGGGTGAAGCAACTTAAATCATGTAGGAGTGCTGATGTGCTAACCTCATTCAAGACATGGTTTTCAGCGTGCCTAGTTCTAGCAGTGGCAGTCTTGCTGGTGGCAAGCTCTGTTGCTACTTCTGTGTCAATTGCGCAGGCTGTGCTACCTGCACAATCCAAGTTGCCAGTGGGCAACGTGCAGCCGACTTCTAGCTCTCTCACAATAGATGTCCCGACAGTTGCTTGTGTACCAAACCGGAGCCAGTGGTGTGTTGTTGGGAGCAGAGACTTTCCTGGTGCTTACGACCTTGCTCTTAGTGATAACAATGATGTTTGGGTAGTTAGCAATGCGGCTAGAAATCCAGAGCAAGTGAGTAATAATGACATATACAGATTTAGGAATGGGCAGTGGTTCTACTCCACAATTGTGTACACAGGTGCTGCAAACGTTTCCATGTTTGGTGTTACCGCTCTTGATAATAATAACGTTTGGGCTGTAGGTGAACACAAGCTCGCTGGCTATACCCTAAGTACCTACATGGTTAAATGGAACGGTACTAGTTGGACTGATGTACCAAGTGTTAACATAGGTGGCCCTAGCATTCATGACAGGTTTAATGACGTAGCAGCAGTGTCAATTACCAATGTGTGGGCGGTGGGTGATCAATTTAATGCAGATTTCAATGGCCCGGAATGGCACCGCACCCTTATTCAGCACTGTAGTACCATTAGTTGCACATTGGAGCCAAGTCCTAATCGCTGGCCGAACGGCTACAATGTACTGCTGGGGGTTGGTGCTGTTGCTAGCAATGACGTTTGGGCGGTTGGACTACAAGGCCAGGTAGTAGGCTACCCAAACAACAGGTCATCTATTCCACTGATTCTACATTACAACGGAACTTCTTGGACTGAGTACGATCCTAATGTTTCATGGTCGCTTAACAGGTTTGAGGTGCTATACGATCTGGATTTTGCCGCCCCTAATGACGTATGGGCGGTTGGTCGGTCCTTTGAGTCCGGAAATCTGTTTAGGCCCCTGATTTATCATTATGACGGCACTTCATGGCAGCGTCTTCCGCTCTCTTCCTTGCCACAAATCCCCAACAGCTCCTCAGCACAACTGTATGATGTAGCAGTTAGCAGTGCAAATGATGTTTGGGCTGTAGGTGTGTACAAGGATGCAACTGCAACTCAGGAACAACCACAACAGCCTTCTGCGCCAGAAGGTGGGCCTCCATCTGAGCGGTTCGCTGATCCACTGCCTGGTGATCGTACCTTGGTAATGCATTGGAACGGTATCGACTGGCAGGTAGTGCCTAGCGAGAGTCCACGAGACAACAGTAGGCTGATTGCAGCTAGCACATTGCCAAGTCAGCGGAGCGTTCGTGGCCGACCATGGGCTGTCGGTACATCTATCTTCAACCCTGGATTGGATGGAGTCCGTACTGCTATCCTAGAGAGTACTGATCGCACAGACAACGTGTGCAGCCCGAAAAGAACCAACGCCGAAGATGCGTTTGGGGATGACAGCTATCAATTCAACATATCATGCTTTGTCACTGGTCAACCCAGTGCAAGTGGTCAGGTTGATATCAATCGCTACTACGGGATGCTGCAAGATAGTAATGCCTTGACTGGTACAGTCAGTACAGCAACCATCAGCCGAACCGTAGCCACAACTGCAACCCTGACCGTCCATGCCAACGGTATTGCTGCTGGGGAGCGAATTACGGCCACCCTCAACGGCTACGCTCATGTGCTTACAAACAGCAGAGACGGCTTGCTCACGGCGGCTGTGCCAATAACTGAGCTGGTTTTGCCACGTAAGGGAGTTCTTACTTTTAGCAATGGAGTAATCACTGACGCAAATGCGCCTCCGACTGCCACCAACTATCTGATGCTAACCCGCACGAACACCGCAACCACTTGGACACAACTTGATGTTGGTCTCCGCATTCGTGGACTGCGACCACTGATCCTTCAGGATGGCTTCAACCCCGATCAAACGACCCCAGACCATTATGTGGAACCCGGTCAGGCTGCTGCCTGGTGGAGTACCTCCCTGCTTGATCAGTACCTACCAGGCATCCGCAACGACTTTACACATTACGCAGCTAGAGACGGCCATGCCTCCACTGCCGCAGGTGGCACACGCTTGGCAGCGGAGCTTGGCTGGATCACCACTGCTTATGGCGTGAACAAAGTCAACGTAGTCGGCTACTCAATCGGTGGTATTTGGGCGCGGGAAGCTGCCAGCTCTGTAGGGCCGAAGATTGGTACGATAGTGTTGCTTGGCGCACCCAATGCTGGCAGCTACTGGGCCGACGGGGCTATCGGTAGTGGTATCTTCGGCTGGCTACAGAACCTTAACCAAGCATTGCTCCAAGCTAGTTCGTTGTGGATGCGAGCCTACAACCTCGACCCTCAACATCAGCAGGCACCCGGAGTCTACTATGTAGCGCAAGCAGGCGTAAGTGAGGCTGAGGGACAGGCTGATGGCTTCTGTGAAGTGTGCAGCGTCTACTCCCTGGCGTATACACATGACCTTGACCCTGTTGCTCTCAACAGCAGCAGCCCAGAGGCCGCTGGTCAGCTACGTAGCAGCGAGGAGACGCTGGCAAACCTTGCACCGATCCTGCGGATGCAAGGCAACAGCTTGCAGGAGGACTATACCCCACCTGATGCGCCAGGTACTGGCTTTGGCACGCTCGGGATGAACAACACTCAACTTGAAGTGTCAGGATCACCTTCTACTCAAGGGCAGATGCAGTTCCCTCTCATTTCTGGCACGGTGAGTACAGGAAATGTATACACACGTTCGGTTCAGGTTGATGAAACTGGCTCAGTCAGTTTCATCTTGGGGCGGCGACATTCAAACACAGCCTTGGAGCTAACCCTACGTGACCCGCTAGGTAACATCATCACCCCAACTGGGAGATACACCTCCAGCAGCTACCTCTCCACTATCAACGGGGTGCAGTACAATGTTGGGCTGCCAGTGACTGGCACCTGGCGAGCAATAGTCAAACCACTGACTTTGACCAATGGCACCGAAGACTACTACCTGACGGGTCGGTTCAGTGGTGGCGTACAGGTCAGCGTTAAAGCTGGAGAACGCACTAACACACTGAACCAAAGCATCACTATCAGCGCAACGGTTGCTGACGGCAGTGTGTTGACCAATGCGGTTGTTGCTGCTATGGTGTACTCGCCAGTTGGTAACGCACAGGCTGTGACTATGACATTGGCTGGGAGCAGCTATCAGGGTACATACGTACCTCGCGATGAAGGTGGCTACCAAGTGGTAGTGAGCGCAAGCGGCCAGAATAGCTATGGCACCTCTTATGTTCGTACGACCAGTGGCCTCTTCCAAGCTAGCTTCGGTGCTTCTTTCTCACCACCTTACATAGCTGTACCCATCCCAGAAGGAGTTAATGGTCTGGTCGCAGGGTTGCGCTTTACAGCCCTATCAACCCTGAGCGGGGAAGGTAGGTATCGTGTATCGGCCAGTTTGACATTGACTGATGGTCACATTGTAGCTCACAGTAGTAGCATCTACACGAATAGTTATGGTACTGAGCTAAAACTTTTCTTCCCTGGAGAGCAGATCGCCCGGAGTCTGACAAGCGGCCCCTACCAAGTGCGTGACCTGTCCCTGACCAAGCTGCTTGCTGATGAGGAGGTACTGATTGCCTATGTACCAGTAGCCCTAACCACTACTACCTATCCCTACCAAAGCTGGGATCGCGAGAATGTTCTGCTGGCTGGCACCGCCATTGAGCAGGGGGTTGACACCAACGGAGACTATGGTTATGATTACTTGGAAGCGGTAGTGCCGGTAGATGTACGAATAAGCGGAGCTTACTCAGTGACGGCCCACCTGAGCGACCCGCTTGGCAACATACTTACGACGGCTTACACTTCGACAGTGGTGACCAGCAGCGGCAGAGTTACCCTGACGCTACGTTTCGATGGATCGACTATCAAGCAGCGCGGAGTTGATGGGCCATACAGCGTCGTTGACCTGGTACTATGGCGCAGTGGGCAGAATGACAGTGTACCAATCCGGGTAGTGCTACGTAATACTACGGCCTACAGCAGTAGCGAATTTGGGGTACCACCACCGCTACCTACTTCAACCCCAACCAGCCCAACCACAAGCACGGCGACAGGAACCAGCGTACCTACGGCCACCACCGCAGCTACCCGCACTTCGACTGCCACAGCTACGCCAACAGCTACACCTACCAAGACGGCCAGCGTTACCACTACAGCGACAAAGACACCAATGCACACTCCAACAGCCACTGCCACACCAACATCTACACCAGTGGCTACGCCAACCCCCCTGAGCTACGATCTCAGCGGCTTTGTTAAAGCGGGCAGTGGAATTGCTGATCAAGAACTTGACCTGTTTTATGTGGTATCCAACGGCTTTGGCTACAGCACTGGTACCATGATTGGCAAAACACTAAGCGACAGCGCAGGTCACTGGCACCTCACTGGCATGGTAAGCAACCTGCCCATCACCTTCGCTGGCTTCCGCGTGCAGGAGATAGCAGGTGGCTGCTTCAACAACCAAAGTGTTAAGTTGGTTGCTGGTAGCAACGCAACTATTGTGTCGAGTAGCCAGGTAGACTGGCGGAGCATCTACACTTCGAAGGACGAGGTGACGTTCAACCTAGTCTCGATCTGCCGAGTGGCACCTACTCCTACATCTGCACCGAGATAGTTGTCATCACCATCGTTCGCAGTTGTGGTTAGTACCCTACTCGTGGGCGTAACTTACGATAACCACAGGTGCAACCAGTACCGCGACTGGCATAGCGGCGAAACACCAACAACTTGGAACACACTCTAGTAAGCAAAACAACCGGAGGGAAAAATGAAGCCATCTACCGCCCCATAGTTATAGCTCAGCTACTCATTGTTATCTTTACAACCGCCGTGACAACACAGCGCACCACGTGGCTCTCTGGTACTGTGGCACCTTGCCACCAGAAATACGAACAGTGACGGCGGCGGTGATGACCCCGGTGACGACGCTGCAGCTTACAGCTACCAGCACGGCCACTCCGGTTAGCAGCAGGAATGCGATGGTGACTGCGGTTGCCACCTTTGGTCCCAAAGGCAAAGGTTGGTACATGAACCAAAGTGGAGAACGTCATTAGCAAAGTGCAAATCTACGAACCAAAGTGGAAAGGTAGAACCATGAAGTACTCAACGAGTTTGATTAAAGTAGCTACCATGATCAGTGTTATGGTGCTGGCACTAGCTAGTTGCAACACACAAGCGACAACCTACTCTCCCAATGCGGAGTCATCAGTGTCACCTTCATCAAGTCAGCAGTATCTCAGTGGTGAGACACAGATGGTTACTGGCACAGCCATAGGTCGGCCAGCTGCTACTAGTAGGTATGTGTTTTGGATTGATGCACGTGATGCTAAAATATCCTTGCAAAAGACTTACCAAGATGACGCAGTATATGGCTTTGACACCCTCAATCGCAAAGAGTTTCTAGTGAGTAGATCAGCGCAGGACTCCAACCTTGAAGGACTTGTTGCAGAAGAAAATAGAGCAGCTTGGATAGCTTGGTCAAATAGTGGACAAGTCATCCGAGTCTATAACGTTGTCAGTGAGCGAACTGTCGATATTGCTCAGTTCGCTAGCCCGGTTGTACGTAAATTGCTTATTAGCAAGGGGAATCTTTATTATGTTACAGTAGACGGAAATTACGGCATCCTAAACTCTTATAACTTTGACAGCGGAAATAGTCAAGTAATAAGAAGAGTAGGCAATGTTATAGACTTCTTTGTGCAAGGTGACACACTAGTTTGGCATGAAGACAAAACAAGCGAAGGTTTGGGTCTCTCTGTCCTTTATGTAGGTAGCCTGACCAACTCCTCAGACTCAACCCTTGTTCAAGATGTGCGAGGCGACATCTATGGATATACAGTTACCGATAATAAAGTCATTTACACCTGCTCTTGCTACAATGCCAATGTTCATGTGTATGATCTAAACACTAAAAGTAACAGGTCTTTCTCCGCCAACGTCACAAGTAAGCCGGTAAGTAACAACAGCTACGCCACTTGGATGTCTGAGGTATCAAATCAGCGTCAAATCAACCTTATTAGAACCAAGGATGTTGAGGATGCGGCCAGTAAGGTTTTCACAGTAGCAACTTCCATCGGTAACCATCTAGATATAATAGGGTTTGTTAGCCTTGATGTTGCTGCGTTCATCTCAGAAAACGAAGCATCTGCAACCAGAAGTATCTATCTAATCAGTGTTTTTAGAGTACAGGAGAGAGTAACTCAAAACAGTGGTGATCATGCAACGGCCTGCGACGGACGACCATTGCATTGCGGTCAGGTTGTTGTTGTTGGTGATGAACTTAGAGATTACAATGGCACCTGGCATGTGAAAGGTATTCATTTTATACTGCCTCAAACAGGTATTAATGGCAAGACATTTGAAGCAAGTAATTACTGCAATGCTCTTCGAAACTGGCAGACGGTGGAAGCTTGCAGAGACTACTTCACTAGAAGACCAGGCGACATTAAAACTAGCTATAGGGATTCACTTGAACATTGGCTTGGTATATCTGCAAGCTACTTTCATGCTAATTTGTTGAGGATATATGTTAGCCTTCCAGACGAGGAAAACACAGGCTGCGTTGGGTGTGTAGTAGATTTTGCAGAGCGGGCGGACAGACTAGGTATACGTCTAGGCATTGTGGTCAGAAATAGCAGTGTGGGCTGGAATGCCAGTGCAGAGGCGTTTCTTAGCAAACTCCTCAATGAGTTTAGGTCTCGTCAAGAAATGCAGCTTATTGCCTACATAAGTGCTGATAATGAAATCAATAATCATTCCGATAATGGGAATGTCAAAAAGGACAAAGGAGTTCCTCGTTTCTCGTCAAAATGTGGGGGAGGTGGTAGTTGCTTTGAGACGCATGGAGAGGGATGCGAGAACAATCTTGAGTACATTGAAAACGCGCTCAGGTGGGTCCGCAGTCTTCATAACTTCCTCAAAATTAAGAATGATTACCCTGTTCTACTAACGGTTGGTATAGCAACAAACTTTACAACATCTGATTTTATTTATCTAAGTGACTTCTTCAAAGGTATAGCAAAACCAGATATTGAACCACTAGCCTCTTATGTGGATTTTCTTTCTCCTCACAACTATGGAGACGGAGGAAAGCGTATAAAGGATGCTCTTACAACAGGAAGACAAGAATATGGTATTCAACAGTACAGTGGCCCGGTTGTACTGGAAGAGTATGGGTATCCAACAGACCCTTATCATGGCTTCGACAAAAGTGGAAAATCAGAAACATACTCCGCACGCACAGAACAAGAAGGTGATTCGACTGCTCCTTATTACGTGAGGATCAATGCTAGCTACATTAGAAGCCTTGGTTATGCTGGAGGCAGTGCCTTTATGCTGGCTGATCTTGACAGTGCTGAAAGCCAGAATACCGGGCAAAATCCTTGTTCAATTAAATCTAGTGACTTCTACACAGGGCTTTTTACTGCTAAAGGGGTAGGAGTAACTCCGTATCCCTGTGGTGGAACAACAACAGAGCCTAATGGTCACGATAAGTCCACAGGAAGAGAAGTCAAGGCACATCATGAGCAGTGGAGGTTAGCATACCGCCTAGTCCAATCAAGTGACCTGTAAACAGTGCGGTGTGGTGGTATCTCTAAACAGGCTTATCGTTACCATCTTTGTAGATGAGGCGATTTGTCAGCCATTCCCCAGCATGGTACTGCCCACCACTGTAGTCGGCCAGCCCCCAGCAGCCGTCAGGGGTGGAACCGTTCCACCTCGGTAGCAGCGTTTTGTCCGCCGCTCGTTCGCCGCTCGTTCGTTTTGCTTACGCTCTGCTTACGCGCCACGTTACCGTTCCATCCCATTTTGTACCTGTCACTACCCCAGCATATATCATAGGCCGTTGTCCTTCGTGTTAGTCGCCGCCATGTGCAGCCTACCGCCATGAGGAGCAAGCCACCGATGGCCCAACTTGGACTATCCACGCATTCTGATAGTAGCCGCAGGGGTGAGCATTTCTAACCCCACAACACCCCACTCAAGAGATACGCGGCTGAGTCGTAGATAGCAGGTAGTCCAAGTTGGCCCATCGGTCGAGAGCGTACAACGCTTACCCGACCGTGCTTGCTGTGCCGGGACGACGGGATGTTGGACAACTATCTTCTTTGAACAATTACCAGCAGTTTGAGGTTTGTCAATCTTGCCAACACCGATAGTACAATAAGAAGCACGAACAACCACGTACATAACTAACGTAAGAAGCGACGTAACTCGCTATCAGTCTCAACTGCTTGATACAAGCCCAGTAAGAACCCCGCTTCTTACTGGGCTTGTGTTATGTCCCACAACAACCGTAGCTATGATTTGCCGGAAACTTAGATACAAAAACCCTGTTTTTCCTAGCTGGTTTGTGGTATGTTATGGTAACTTAATCAGCGTGGAGGCTCACTGTGGATTACTGGGAAACCTCGGATTTTGTCTGGCAGTTGCTTAGGAGCTTGTTCTACTTGGCCCTAGCTACGCTTGCCGGAGCGGGTATCCTCGGCTTCGGCTACTCGTTCTGGACGTTGTGCAGTCTGGTGCTGCTGCTGGCCGCGGCCATCATGGTGCTGGACAATCGGGCTGGCTCGTTGGCTAGATGGGAACATTGGCCGCTGGTTGGCTACTGCTTGGGCGTGCTGCTCTGGGCTGGTGTTGTGATTGCTGGTGGTTTCCTGCTCGTGCAGAACACGTTTATGTTGGACTTGGAGCAACCTTACCATCCGGCCAGTTGGCTCGGTCTGTTGGCCTTCGGCAACACCATCGCGTTGGGCCTGTTCTTCTTCATCCGGGTGTCCGTCCTTGATGAGAACGCTGACCAACGTAGCGCGGAAGCCGAGCGGAGGATGAAGAAGGTTGAGCAGCAGAGTGCCGAGTTGCAGCGCACTAACCAGCAGCTAGAGAGCAGCTTTGCATATCAGAAGCAGTTGTTTGCTAGCACTGAGCAGCATTCACATGCGAACGCAGTAAAGGCTGGGCAGGTGCGAGCGGTGGAAGCACAGGCTGAACATGACCGCCGTACTTTGGAGCAAGAACGCAAGCAGATGCAAACGCAGAGTGCCGAGGTTCAGCAAGCGGCTGATCAGCGCGTAGCGGAGAGCGAACGGCTGGCGCAGGCCGAGCGCGAGCGGGCGGAGGCGGCCATGCGGCAGTTGCGGCAGGAGCGTGAACAGAGCCGTCGAGAGCGTGTGACGGCTAACAGCGAGGTCTGGCAGACCGTCAGGCAGATGCAGGGGCAACTTGACGATCTGCTGGGTGGTGAGCCTATAGTAGCCGCCGCCGCACAAGCCGCTGACCGGCTGCTGGCTCATGGGCCATTGAGCGGCCCCGCTACCGGCGAGGTGGTTGGCGAATGGCGGCTACTGGCTGTTGCTGCTGGCCGACGGCTGGTGCAGTGCAAGGCGGGCCGCGAAGCAATGCTGAACGCCGGTTACTGCGCGGTTGTCAGTTGCCTGTACGAGGCTAATGGTGAACACCTGAGCCAGAGCGAGGTTGGCAAGCGGGTCAATGGTCGGCAAGCGGACATCAAGCGCGGCACTGCCGAGCGGTATGTACAACGATTGACCACCGAGGTAGGATTGGTTAGCAAAGACGAGCGGGGCTACTATCTAAAGCTATATGCTTGAAACTGCTGTAGATGAGTATATTAGCCAGTAAGAAGCGGAGGGTACAAGGCAGATGGGTGAACTCCGCAGCAGCAGAAGCACAGTAACAAGCAGCAGTGTTAAGCTCCTCCCCAAGCGAAGAAGCATAGTAACAAGCGGCAAAAATGGTTGCTCGGTACTAGGACAAAAGCTAGGACAAACAGAGTGGGCAAGCGCAGAAACTGCCACTTAATACTGGATTTAGGCTTGTTTGGACTGACCCATAGGGGCTGGTTGGGCGAAGGGAGGATTGGTGATGAGCAATGAGGTGGAGCAGTTGGACAATGACGAGGCTGATGTGATTAGTAATGATGAGGTGCTGGCCGAGGTCAAGCGGTGGGGGTTGGGCGAGGCTGAATGGCGGCTGCTGATGCTGGTTGATAAGTACGGGCCGTTGCGAGCTGCTCATCTTGACTTGCTGCTAGGTGAGGCTTGTGGGGAGCAGGTGCAGCGGTTGGTCGAGGCTGACTTCCTGATACGCTTGGAGATCGGCAAGGGGCGCGGTGAGTCGTTGTTGCTGGCTGATTATGGTCGGGTGTGGTTGCCGTTGTACAAAGGACGTAAGCGCATACCGAATGATCTGGTGGGCCGCTACACAAGGTTTGGTAACTGGCTGCATCACGACACAAAGGTGGCTGACTTCATGGTGTCGTTTCTGGCCGAGACCGAGTTGTTGGCTGGGCAGGTTGATTGGTTCACGCCGCGCCGCCATCCTGATCGTGAGGGCTACCGGGTGGTGCGTTGGGATGCCTGTAGTCGCTTTAGTCTGTTTGGTCGTTCGTTCGGCTTTGTACTGGAAGCGGATTGCAGCAGCGAGGAGAACCCGAAGTTTGCCGAGAAGGTCTACCGCTATCAGGAGTACCTCGACGACTTTGACTGGCAAGGAGTGGTAGCCTATGGTGAGGTGCTGCCGATTTTGGTGGTGACAACCGGCGGCGAGACCCGGCTACAGAACATGAAGCGGGCGGTCAACAAGGTGCTGGCCGAGGTAGAGGGCAGTGAGGTGCAGCAGTGGTGGTTCACGACTTACGACCGGCTGGCGGCTGACCCATTGCGTAATCCACTCTATGCGCCGGTCTGGGAGCAGGGCTGGTCGGTAGCTGCACCAGTGTTGCAGTACAACGACGACCTCCACGCGGTCAGCAACTACCTGCACAAGCTGGCGACCGACTATGATAATCTGCTCGGCTTGGAGCGACAAGCGGCGACCAGGAAGCTGCAACGGCTGCGTTCAACTTTGTCGCTGCTGGTTGAACGGCTGGTCAAGCAGTAACTATTGCAGCAAGCAGCATAGGAGCAACAATGGTCAGACAGCGAACCGAACTTAAGATTGACGAGCATGGAGAGGCGGTAATGAACCTGCTCAACGAGTACGACGTGCTGCGGGGCGGGCAACTACGCCGGGCGGTGTTCGCAGGGCGGTCGGAGGCCACCCAGCGGCGGTTGGGCTACACCTTGATGGCTGATCTGCTGCAAGGCGCGGTGGTGGAGCGCGTCTATCTACCGAGCGAGGAAGCGGTCTACTTGCTGGGGGTGCAAGGACGTGACGAGCTGAGGAGGCGCGGCCAGCAGGTGAGCGACCACAACCTGACCGCCGTCCGCAATTCGGTGCTACTCCATCGGCTGGCAATCAACGAGGTGCTGCTAGCGGTGCGGCTTGACCACCAGCGGCGCGGAGTGGATAACTCATGGTACTTGAGCAAGGGAGCAGGTGGCGAAGCCTACCCCACCGGGCAGTTGTCAGTCGCACGTCCGGGCCGGCTGGCAGGCTACTGGCGTGCTACCATCGAGCCTATCTTCTACCAAATTGATTTCCATAAACGGGTAATGGCGTACATGGAAGCGAGCAAAGGCAAGGAGAGCAACAAGCTCCCGGCCTTGCTGCTGGTAACACCAGCGGCGGATTTCGAGCGACTGCTGGATTGGCTGGACAACGTTATTTACTCCTACCCAGCCGCTCGCTCAACCTGGGTAGCCCGCTTGGAAGCAGTACGAGCCGCAGCACAGGCCGGGCGCAACCCACTGGCAGCCCCAATCTGGCGCGAAGCCATGTGGACAGAGCCAGAGGAAGGCCCAGTAGGTGGCTGGTGGCAGCCAAGCTGATCTTATGAGCAACTGGGTAGTTGAGGAGTTGAGAGCGTGCAACGCTCACCCTACCGGGCCTGCTTTACTGTCCAGCTACTAACCGGCACGGGTCACACTCTGACCCCTGCGCCTGTAGCTCGCCCTCCTTGTTCTGTCGGGCGAACTGAGCGACGGTGTAACCGACAGCAGCTTGCAGGGCAGTGGCGAACTCGTCGCCGAAGGCTTGCCGCAGTGCCTCAATCTCGCGGCGGTTGAGGCGGCTGCGCCCAGCGTGGGTCAGCCACATTAGGCCCATCGTTGACAGGCCGCCACCTTGCGCCACCTGCCGGGGGTGCAGCCTGGCTTGAGTAAACCTCTCGCTCAACAACTGTGCAACTAACTGGCTATCGTTCTTCAGCTTCATGGTGGCCTTCCTTGTAGGATGAGGCTATTGTAGAACGATTGTGCTTGCTTGTCAAGGGCTTGACCGCCACCGCCTCCGCTAGTATAATGCTGTGCGTGGTTCATTATGATTGATTGTTGTAGGGGCTGGACTTGTCCGCCCACCCGAAGGAGCAGCGACGTGCTGAACGATGAGCAGGAGCAGGACAGCGGGCTGGCGGGCGACCGTCTGCGGCAACTGGCGCAGCTATTCCCCGAAGCCGTGCGCGAGGGGCAGCTTGATGTTGAAGCCCTGCGCCGCGCCGTCGGGCAGCCCGATGACGGTGGCCGCGAACGCTATGCCTTTAGCTGGGCGGGCAAGCGCGAGGCGACCCTGGCCGTCAACCAGCCGACCCAGGCCGCTCTTGTGCCGGTGGATGAGCAGTCGGTCAAGCCCACCGCCACCGCCAACTACTTCATTGAGGGCGAGAACCTCGAAGTGCTGAAGCTGCTCTACAAGCCCTACGCCGCTAAGGTCAAGCTCATCTACATTGACCCGCCCTACAACACCGGCAACGATTTCGTCTACCCCGACAACTTCCGCGAACCGCTGCAACAATACCTGCGCGTCACCGGCCAGCTTGACGACGACGGCAACGCAGTTAGCACCAACCTCGACCGCAACGGCCACAAACATTCGACGTGGCTGACCATGATGTACCCCCGCCTGCTCCTTGCCCGCCAACTGCTGCGCGACGACGGCGTTATCTTCATCAGCATTGACGACAACGAGGCCGCCGACCTGCGCCTGCTGATGGATGAGGTGTTTGGTGAGGAGAACTTTGTTGCCACTATTGTTTGGCAGAAGAAGTATGGGCCAGCTAATGACGCTAAGTTCATTTCAGAAACACACGATTATGTTGTTTTGTATGCAAAGGATTTGAGCAAGTGGAAGCCTGTTTTGCTTGATAGAAACGAGGATCAGCTTTCTGATTACCAGAACCCAGACGACGATCCACGTGGCTCTTACAGGTTGAGTGACTTGTCCGTTAAAACCGCAGCAGAATCAAACATATACCCAATAACTACGCCAACAGGCAAGGTCGTCTACCCGCCAGCTAGCCGGTCGTGGGTTGTGTCTGAAGCTAGATACAACGAGTTGCTAGCTGACAATCGCATAGTATTTGGCAAAACTGGTACAGGCAGACCAATGCAGAAGAAGTTTCTGGTCGAGGTTAAGCAGGGCATAACCCCGCAGACATGGTGGGACAGAGAGTTTGCGGGCGACAACAAGACCGCACGCTATGAAGTCAAAGAGCTGATGCCCGAAAACGTTTTTGACAATCCAAAGCCAGCTAGCTTGATTAAGCGCATCTTGCAGCTAGCCACCCAGCCGCAGAACAACGACCTCATCCTCGACTTCTTCGCTGGGAGCGGCACGACCGCACAGGCGGTGCTGGAACTCAACCGCGAAGATGGGGGCAACCGCCGCTTCATCCTCGTGCAACTACCAGAGCCGACTGGCAAACCCGACTACCCCACCATCGCCGAGATTGGCAAGGAGCGCGTCCGCCGCGTCATCGCCCGGATGCAGGCCGCCGACGCAGGCAAGCTCGACCTTAGCACCCGCAGCACGCCAGAGGATTTGGGCTTCCGCACCTTCCGCCTCGTCGCCAGCAGCTATAAACGCTGGCAGCCGGTCACGCAAGCCGACTTCATCAACAAAATCGCCGAGCAGCGCGACCCCCTCGCCGACGGCTGGCAGCCCGAACCGCTACTCTGGGAACTGGCCCTGCGCGAAGGCTACAGCCTTGCCACCACGATTGACGCACTGACCGACGGCCTCTACCGCGTCGCCGACCCCGACAAGCAGCAGGCCATGTTGGTCAGCCTGTCGGCCACCAGCCCACAACTGACCACCGTGCCGCTGGACGGCATCAGCCTGCTGCTCGTCCGCGACCGCGACCTCGACGACAGCCAGCTAGCCAACCTCAAGTTGCAGGCAAAAGCACTGGGCCTGCGCTTCCGCACGATTTAGGATTATAGATTACAGATTATAGAAGGGGACGGTCTGGGTTAGGCCGCCAGCGGTTGGCAGGCGGATGGTATAATATGAGCAGACGAGGTAGCCAGTGATACCACCCTTCGATGAAGATGGCAACCTGCCAGCGGGCATCCACGCAGCCAGCGCAGCCGAGTTCCGCAAACGCTACGGTCGCGGGGTGCGCCGCGCCGAGTTGCTGGCTGGGCTGGACAGCGCAATCCTCGCACTGCGCCGGGCTGGTTGCCGCACCCTCTACCTCAACGGCAGCTTCACCACCGCCAACCCCAAACCCAACGACTACGATGGTTGCTGGGAGGAAGCGGGTATAGATTATGATCTGCTTGACCCGGTGTTGCTCGACTTTAGTGACAGCCGCGTTGCCCAAAAGTACAAGTTCCGGGGCGAACTGTTCCCAGCGCATGACCCTGCCGACGATGCAGGGACTATCTACCTCGACTTCTTTCAGCGCAACCGCGACAAGCAGGCTAAAGGTATTATTGCCCTGGATTTGGAGCAATGGAAATGATCAAGAACGACCACCAACGCGAAGTCACCCTTGAGTGGGTCGAACGCTTCAAGCGCAATCTGGAACTGGCTGAGGCCGACACCAACCCGGCCACGCACCCTAAGCTGCGGCAGGCCCGCATTGATGCTTACCGCAGCCAGATCGTCACCTTCCGGCAAGAACTAGCTGAGTACGACGCGCTCAAGGCGGGCGGGCCGCTGGACTTCCACGCGCTGAACATTAGCGAACTGCCACGCCTGCTAATCCGCGCCCGCATCGCCGCTGGCATCAGCGAGGCCGAGTTCGCCCAACAACTGGACATGACCGAGCGCGAAGTCCACCGCCTCGAAGATTTTGAGTACGCCGAGGCCGACCTCGACCTGCTAGAGCGGGCCGCCGCCGCGCTGGGCATCAAACTGACCGTTGAGCCAGTCGCTATCCGCTAACCACCCGGAGCCACCCCCATGAAGTTCCACTTCGACCCCAACCAAACCTACCAGCTTGACGCGATTAACGCCGTCGCCGACCTGTTCGACGGCCAGCCCAATGTCGCCGCCGACCCCGCCAGCATCGACCCCGACAGCGGCGTGGCCGCCCTCGCCAACCGCCTTGCGCTCGACTACGACGCATTGTTGGCGAACTTGCAGGCCGTGCAGCAAGACGGCGGCCTGCCGCTCAGCAGCAACCTTGCGGGCCTGCCCGTCGCCGCCGACTTCGTCGCCACCGCCCCGGTCGTCAACCCCGAAGCTGCGCCGCTCATCCCCAACTACACCGTCGAAATGGAGACCGGCACCGGCAAGACCTACGTCTACCTGCGGACGATCTTTCAACTCAACCAGCAGTACGGCTACCGCAAGTTCATTATCATCGTGCCGTCGGTCGCCGTGCGCGAGGGCGTAATCAAGTCGCTACAACTGACCGCGAGCCATCTGCTGGGGCTGTACGCCAACCCGCCCTACAACTACTTCACCTACAACGCGAATAATCTGGCCCAAGTGCAACGCTTCGCCGACAGCCAGAACATCGAAGTGATGGTCATCACCCTCGCCGCCTTCAACAAAGACAGCAACGTACTCAATCAAGCCCGCGACAAAATGGCGAGGCCGATCAGCTACCTGCAAGCCACCAACCCCATCCTCATCCTTGACGAACCGCAGAACATGGCGAGCGGCCTCAGCAAGCAGGCAATCGCCAACCTCAACCCGCTGTTCGTCCTGCGCTACTCCGCCACCCACCGCGAACGCTACAACCTCATCTACCGCCTGACCCCCTACCAGGCCTACCGCGAGGGGCTGGTCAAGCGCATCGAGGTCGCCTCTGTCCTGCGCGAGGACGACCCCAACCGCGCCTACCTGCGCCTCGTCGAAGTCAAGGCTAGCGGCAAGAAGCTGACCGCCCAAGTCGAAGCCTACCAACGACTGGTAAGCAACGCTGTGCAACCCCACATCTTCAATCTGGAACTGGACGACGACCTTGAACGTGAGAGCAAGAACCCCCTCTACCGGGGCTATGTCGTTACCGGCATCCACCGTGCCGCCAGCGCAGGCGTGGATACTGTCGAGTTCGGCACACGTAAGCTGACCGCCAGCCAGCCTTTCGGGGCCGACCGCGACGCAATTATCGAGCGGCAGGTACGCTACACCGTCGAGGAACACTTCCGCAAACAAGCGAACTACATGGCGCAAGGCATCAAGGTGCTGACCCTATTCTTCATTGACAAGGTAGATAACTACGTCAACCCCGAAGGGCTAATCCGCAAAGCATTCGAGCGGGCCTACACCGACCTGCGCCCCAAAGATGCTTACTGGCAGCAGCGACCGTTGGAGCGCGTCCACAACGGCTACTTCGCCAAGCGGCGCAAGGGTGGGGTTGATGAGGAGATTGACAGCAGTGGTGACACCGCCGCCGACAACGAGGCCTACCGCCTGATCATGCAGGACAAGGAGCGGCTGCTGGACATGGCCGAACCGACCGCCTTCATCTTCAGCCACTCTGCCCTGCGCGAAGGCTGGGACAACCCCAACGTCTTCCAGATATGTACCCTCAACTTGACCACCAGCGAGGTCAAGAAGCGGCAGGAGATTGGTCGGGGGATGCGCCTTGCCGTCAACCAATCTGGCGACCGCATCAAGACCGCTGACCTCAACACCCTGACCGTCATCGCTAACCAGAGCTATGAGAGTTATGTCGCCAGCCTGCAAGCCGAGATCGAGGCCGAGTACGGGCCGGAAGGCACGTCGCCGCCGCCCACCAACACCAGCCCCAACGCAAAGCCGACCAAAATCCGCCCCCGGCTGAAGGAGGAGAAGCTCCTTACCCCTGAGTTCCAAGCCCTCTGGCAGCGGATCAGCCGCAAGACGCGCTACGCCGTGAAGGTGGACACCGACCGGCTAGTGACCGAGGTGCTGGCCGCACTGGAACAGGAGCGCATCCGCCGCCCACGCCTATTCATCCGTAAAGCCGAAGTCAAAGTCCGCCGCAGCGACCGCCTCATGGCCGCCCCGATTGGCGGCAACACCGGCACCGAAATCGAAGCCGAATACGACCTGCCCAACATGGTCGCGCTAATCGGCGACCTGCTGGAATACAGCAACCCGCCGCTGGCCGTGACCCGCACCACGCTGGCCCGCCTCTGCACCGAGGGTAGTCCCCAAGTACAGCAGATGATGTTCGCCAACCCCTACCAGTACGCCGCCACCACCGTGCGGCTGCTCAAGCACGCGCTGGCCGAGCAGTTGGTCGCGGGCATTCAGTACATTCCACTGAACGAGTGGTACGAGCAGAGCCAGCTCAAAGCCGACGAAAACCCTGGCCTCTACCAGATCGTCAGCCCCTACGACGGTGGCAGCGGCGCGGGCCTCTACGACCTGACCGCCTGTGACTCGCAGATCGAGGCCAAGTTCGCCCAGCGGCTGGAAGGCGATCAGCGGGTGCAACTCTACATCAAGCTGCCAGGCTGGTTCAGGGTGGACACGCCTATCGGCCAGTACGAGCCGGACTGGGCATTGGTCTGGGCGGGCCGCGACGAACACGGCGACGGCGGCCAACCGCACCTTTACCTCATGCGCGAAACGAAGGGCAGCGAACAGCTAGCCGACCTGCGCGACGAAGAACGCTGGAAAGTCCGCTGCGGCCTCGCCCACTTCCAAGCCGCACTAGGCGTAGACTACAAGGTGATCACCGCCGAGAGCGACCTTCCCGACGGTGGCTGGCCGCCGAGCCAGTCCAGTGAGAACTAGTACATATGTTCTGGTTGATAGAAGATAAACCTTTATTAACAACATAGAGCAGCGTCACGCCGTTTAGTCTGCATCCGTAGGGCCGTATCTCCATACAGCCCGCCCACAATCGGCACGCCAGACGTGTATCTACACCCCCAACCCACTAACCCCATCAACCACTAACACGTTTAACGTTAAACACCTGCGCCCTCGCCAACAGCAGATTTAACGTTAAATCATCCACCCTCATCCCATCCGCTCCTTCGCTAACTACATACGTTGGCCGTACCCCGCGCCCAGCAGATTTAACGTTAAATCATCCATACCCTCCCCACCGTCCAGCAAACCTACGCCCAGCCAGACCGCGACGTTGCCGCTGCCCTTACCGCGCCGATAGCCGCGCTGCTCTAGCTGCCGCTCCAACTCCTTCGGCTTGAGCGGGCGTAGCTTGCTTCCCTCGCACCAGCGGAAGTATGCCTGCTTCATCGCCGCGTAGCTACAGCGCAAGTCCTCACCCTCCAGCGTACACTCGCCGAGGAAGTCGGCCAACTCGTCCATCTCCGCCCGGTACGCCGTAGTCGCTGCCAACACCTCCGGCGGGTCTTGCAGGCCGCCATCATGCAGCCACAGCCGGGTTCCCTCGACCGCCCACGCAAGGATGCCCGGCAACTCCGCCTTCAGCTTCTCAGCCATCTGCTTGTCAGGGTTGGCAATCTGTACCTCGAACGGTATTAGCCGCACCCGCCGCCAGATACCCTCGTCCGTGCCACGGATGTTCGGCTTGTGGTTGGTCGCCATAAACAGCTTGAAGTAGGGCTTGAAGGTGAAGGGGTCGCGGTGCAGGAAGCGAGCGGTAATCGGGTCGCCGCCGGTCAATTGCTTGGTTAGCGGCTCGTTCAGCCGCCGCCCCTGCCCAATCTCTGTCGTGCAGACCAGCCGCACCCCCGCCAGCCGCGCCACATCGGGGCTGGCTTGGCTGCCGTTCACCCTGTCTTTGTGCATGAACGTCTCCGGGTCGGCCTGCCGCCCGTAATGACCAGCCAGCGCAAGGGCGACATCCAGCAGCGTCGTCTTGCCGTTGCGCCCATTGCCATAGAGCAGGAAGAAGCACTGCTCCGAGGTGTAGCCGGTCAGGATGTAGCCGAACACCCGCTGCCAGTAAGCGACCAGCCGCCGGTTGCCGCCCATCACCGTGTCGAGGAAGGTCAGCCACGTTGGACACTGGGCGGTCGGGTCGTAGGCGACTGGCAGGCAACGGGTCAGCCGGTTGGCCTCGCGGTGGGGGCGCAGTTCGCCGTTGCTCAGGTCGAGCGTGCCGTTGGTGCAATTGAGCAGCAGGTGGTGGGTGTCGAAGTCGTCCACCTCGCCTTGCACCTGCGGGTTGCTGGCCGCCACATCCACCATCGCCTGCAAGCGGCCCTTGCTCTCGCTGTTGTACGCCCAGCGGATGATCGCCACACGGCGGGCCTCGGCTTCCTTGCGGGCCTGCTCCTCGCCAACGGTGGTCGCTACCAGACTGGCTTCGGCGAAGATGCTGGCGGCGGTGTGCTGGGCCAGGTAGAGGGCGTAGAGGTGTTCATCGCGCTGCCAGTGCGTGCCGCGCCAGACCATCCAGCCCCAGCCCGGCACGGTCAGCAGCCGGTTGCCGAACAGGTAGACCAGCCGGTGGGCATTGCCAACGTCAGTCAGCTTCTCGTTCGTCGGGCAAACCCGCACTACACCGTCGCTCGCCGATTTAACGTTAAATTGTTCAGCTTCCGACTGTTCCCCGCTGGCCGCCCCGGCATTGGACTGCCCAGCCACCAGCGCGTTGTTAGCGGCAGATTTAACGTTAAACTCACCAACACCCAGTGCATTGTTGCCAGAGAATTTAACGTTAAACTGTTCAACGTCCGATTGACCGTTGCTTGCGGATTTAACGTTAAACAATGCCGGTGCAGGCTGGATTTCGTAGCGAGGGCGGGGCGGGTGTTGCAGGCGACGAGGAGCATAGCGCGTCTTGCCCTCGGCCCAATCCAGCATCGCTTCGGCGCGGCGCAGGGCGGCAGGCGGCTGGCAGCTACGCGCCCACTCCTGCATCAGCCGGGCGCGGGCTTGGCCGTCGCGCACCTCCTCGACCAGCAAGCAGGCCACCACGCAACCAGCATCGTTGCGCCGACCGGCAGGCGCACCCTCATGCACCAGGTTGAACAGCCAGGGCGGGCAGTAGTCAGGGGGCTTGTCGTCGCGGGCCAGCCGCTCGGTGGCGAGGGACAGGCGCGGCGTTGGCCGCTGGCGGTCGGCGACCAGACGGCTGAAAATCCAGGGGGGCAAGTAGGGCGCACCATTGCCGATCATGCTGATCGTCGGCGCACCTTCGGCCCAGCGGTACTCGCCGCCCAGTGGGTGGATTGAGGGAGGCAGCAGGTAGTAGCTATTACCGGCGCGGGTGTCTACGTGCGGGGCGAGCTTACCAGCAGAGCCGTTGAAGTCGGTGTCGGGCGGAGCAACGAAGAACAGAGCCGTGCCGCCGGTCGGCGACTGGATGCGCGGCACGTTGTCGAGCCAGTTGTCGCCATGCTCGGCAGTCATGGCGGCCAGCCAGTCGAGGCCGTCGCTTGGGCAATCGAGGGGACAGTCGGGTTTGTCGGGGCGACCCCGGTTGTGGCGGTCAAGATCGAGGACTATCACGCCGTTGAGGCCCGCTGGGAGTGCGAGGTTGGCGGTGGGGTGTTGCCGCCACCAGTCGGCCAGCCAATCCGCGTCGGCCAGCAACTCGCTGTCGCGTTGCCAGTTGCGGATGGCGGTGGCCTTGCTGCGAGCTTCCACCGGCAACAGGTAGAAGCCCTGAGCGGCGTAGTAACCAACCACCCGCTGAAGGGGGTTGCGGTCGTCGTATGCTATTGTCATCTGCCGTCCTCCGGTAGCTGGTGCTACCAGACCTTGTGGGACGGCGGGGGCAAACTTGCACAATTTAACGTTAAACTTCGATGTTCTGTACAGAAAAACGTCAGAAAAGGGCATCATAACGTTATGTGCTATTGACACAACGCTGATTTAACGTTAAACTATGGTTGTAAGCCGTCCGCTTGCACGTGGCCCTACAAGGTCAGAGCAAAATACCCGACTTCTGCCCGCGCCAACGATTGGAGCGGGTATTTTGCTGTCTGTTGCTATGTTGATGATGATGCTGCTGCTGGTGTTGCTGGGTTGTACTGGCGACTGGTCGGCTGCTGGTTGGCTGCCAGATGCTTTATATCATACGGCCCTTCTGGGCTGCTGTCAAGCCTCGAACTACTGTGCTAATCATACAACATAATTGCTCGGCTGACAAGTGGTTTTCCACA
>JBBROH010000036.1:0-25619 GCA_038229595.1 Chloroflexia bacterium
CTTGCTATCCTCCAGGCGAAGGAGATTGAGATTCAGGTGACAGAGGACGATAGCATCATCGTGCCAAAGCTAAGCACCGCCTACGAGACGAAGTACGCCCAGCCCGCCCCCACCGCTGCTGCCGCGCAGTAACCCTGCCCCTCGCTAGCTCTCACCTCACCTGACCTCTGCCCATTGCCAAAGTAGTTAGATATTGGTCTTAGCACACTATTGACTCTGGCCCAGTCTTGTTGTAAAATGGTGGCACTGTTCAAGAATTGTTGTAACGACGGCAAGCGTTCCTTAACGAGTGGTAGCCGCTAGCAACGATAGGAGGTAGTCTGAATGGGAGAGAGCCAGCCAGAAGGTCAGCCTCAACCAGCCGCCAACTACACGATCACTAACCTGGAGGCATTGCGGGTGATCAGCGACCCCCTGCGCCAGCGGATCATTGAGAGCCTGACCAACGAACCGCGTACAGTCAAGCAGGTGGCCGCCAGCCTCGGCCTCAGCCTGACCAAAATCTACTACCACATCAACCTGCTGGAAGAACACGGCCTGATCCGTGTGGTGGCGACCCGCCAGGTCTCTAACATCGTGGAGAAGCAGTACCAAGCTACCGCCCACAAGTTCACCCTCGACCGTTCGCTGCTCACCTTCTCCGAAGGCGCAGACGATGCGATAGGCAGCTTCGTCTCCGAGGCGGTGGACAATATGAGGGCGCAGATACGCGCCAGCCGCCAGACCGGGCTGATCGATCCGGCCAGAGACGCGCCCCGTTATCGTTCGCTGATCATGCTGGTCGGCACCAGCAAGTTGAGTGCGGCGCGGGCCGACGAGTTCTACCAGCAGGTACAGTTGCTGGCCGAACAGTTCAGCGAGGCTGACTATGAGGCGGTCAGCGATGAGGCGCAACCCTACAGCATGATGATCGCCCTCTACCCGGCTCTGCCAGCCCAACCTGGCGAGGCGGGCGACGAAACTAGTTCACCAATCAACCAGGAGGTACCAGATGCAGGCAACCATCCGTGACAACCAGGCAACAGTCACGCTCAACCAGATCGCCGCGCGTTACTTCAAGCTACTTTATCAGCAGAACCCCGCGCAGGCTACCATGCTGGGCATCCACGACTACGACGACCAGCTAGGCAGCCTGGACGAGCAGGATTTGCTAGCTACCGCCGCCCAGTTGCGCCCGCTACACGCGGCCCTCGGCGACCTCGACCAGAGCGGCTTCGACCTGCGCGAGCGCACCAACTACAAGCTGCTGCGCGCCCACATGGAGAGCAACCTGATTGTGATTGAGGAGGAGCAGCCCTGGCGTAATAGCCCCCAGTTCTACGTCGAAGTGGCGGTCTTCTCCGTCTTCATGCTCCTCAGCCGCGAGTTCGCCCCCCTGGAGGTGCGCCTAAAGCACGCCGCCAGCCGCACCCACCAGATACCCGCCTTGCTAGCTAGCGCAAGGACGCAGGTGCAAGACCCACCACAAGTCTACACCGAGATCGCCATTGAGACTGCTCATGGGGGGCTGGCGATCTTCAGCCAACTGCTGCCCAGGCTGGCCGCCCAACTCGACCCCGCCCACGCCGCCCTGCGCGATGAGGTGATTGCTGCTAGCAACGAGGCCGCCGCCGCCATCCAGGACTTCGCCGCCTGGTTGGCGAACGACCTGCTGCCCCGCTCCAATGGCAGCTTCCGCCTCGGCCATGACCGCTTCGTGCGGCGCGTCTTGCAGCGCGACCACATGAATGATGCGACCCCAGAGCAGGTGTTGGCGAGGGGCCACGCCATGTTCGATGAAACCCTGCGCCAGTTGGAGGAGGCAGCCGCTGCTATCGACCCCCAGAAGACCTGGGCCGAACTGATCGCCGAGGCTAGCCAGCAGCACCCCACCGCCACCGACCTGGTGCAGGCTTACGCCGACGAGACGCTGAAGCTACGCCAGTTCGTCGTAGAGCAGCAGCTTGTCACCATCCCGGCTGGCGAGACCCTCAATGTGGTGGAGACCCCCGCCTTCCTACGGGCGATCATGCCATTCGCCGCTTACATGATGCCCGGCCCCTACGACACCAAGCAGGAGGGCGATTTCTGGGTCACACCGGTTGCCGCCAATGCCACCCCAGAGGCTGCCACGAGGCAACTGAGCGACCATTCCTGGTACAACATCCCTGCTATTGCCGCCCACGAGGGCTACCCCGGCCACCACCTGCAACTGATCTACGCCAACAAGTACAGCGACGACATTCGCAATCAGGCGGGGATCAGCAGCCTCTTTGTCGAAGGCTGGGGCCTCTACACTGAGCAACTAATGCACGAGACAGGCTACTACAGCGACCCACACATGAGGCTGTTCCAACTGAAGGGCCAACTCTGGCGCGCCGCCCGCGTGATCATTGACGTGAGCCTGCACTGTGGCGAAATGAGCGTAGAGGAGGCGGTCGCCTTCCTACACCAGAACGTCAAAATGTCAGAGCAGGGTGCGCTGGGTGAGGTGCGCCGCTATACCACCAGCCCCGGCCAGCCGATGAGCTATCTCTTTGGCAAGGCGATGATCCTCGACCTTCGTGAGGAAGTGCGCCAGCGTGAGGGCGCAGCCTTCAGCCTGCAAGCGTTCCATGACCGCCTGCTCAGTAGTGGCTCAATCCAGGTCAAGCTGATCCGCGAGGAGATGATGAGCAGCAGTGACTAACCAGCAGGCAGCAGCTAGCAGCGGCAAGGGGACAGACGATGTTGACATCCAACTGCCCGCCGCCCACAACTATCAATACAAGTAAGGAGAACACCTTGAACCAACATATATCCGATGCGCTCAATCTGGCGGCGACCAGGGGCGCAAGTTACGCCGACATTCGCATCCTGGAGCGCAGCAGCGAGGCGATCCAGGTCAAGAACGGCACGGTTGAGGCCATGTCGCGCAGCGAAGATGAAGGCTTCGGCGTGCGCGTGCTGGTGGACGGAGCCTGGGGCTTCGCGGCCAGTTCGCGCCTCAGCAAGGAGGAGATCGACCGCGTGACCGCCCAGGCCGTGCAGATCGCCCGCGCCAGTGCCTCTACCGGCGGCAAAGAGGTGAACCTCGGCGCACCAGTGGTCAGCACTGGCTACTACAAGTCGCCGATCCAGCAAGACCCCTTCACCGTCCCCACCGAGCAGAAGCTCAACCTGCTGATGCTCGCTGACGAGTTGATGCGTAAGACCAGAGGGGTCGTGGTCGCCACCGGCCAGTACGACGGCATCCACACCCACAAACTGTTCGCCAGCAGCGAGGGCAGCGACCTTGAGCAAGACATCTACGAGGTCGGGGCAGGCATCGAGGCAACGGCGATCAGCGAGAGCGGCGACGTGCAGGTGCGCTCCTACCCCAATAGCATGGGCGGCCAGTGGGGGACGCGGGGCTGGGAGTTGATCGAGAGCCTCAAGCTGCTGGACAACGCCGAGCGGGTTGGCAGCGAAGCGGTGCAGTTGCTCACCGCCAAACAATGCCCCGCCAAGCGCACCACCATCATCCTCTGCTCCGCCCAAACTGCCTTGCAAATCCACGAGAGTTGCGGCCACCCCATCGAGCTTGACCGCGTGTACGGCCAGGAGGCCGCCTTCGCTGGTACTTCATTCCTGACCACCGAGAAGCTAGGCAACTTCCGCTACGGCTCAGAGATGGTCAACATCTTCGCCGACGCGACGGTAGAGGGCGGCCTGGGCAGTTTCGGTTGGGACGACGAGGGCGTACCAGCCCAGCGCACGCCGATCATAGATCGTGGCAAGCTGGTCGGCTACCTGACCAACCGCGAGACCGCCAGCGACCTCGGCATCACCTCTGGTGGGACATCGCGCGGCTACAGTTGGAACCACCTGCCGATCATCCGCATGACCAACATCAACCTTGAGCCGGGCGACTCTAGCCTGGAGCAGATGATCAGCGAGACCGAGGACGGCATCTACTTCGACCTCAACCGCAGTTGGAGCATTGACGACAAGCGGTACAACTTCCAGTTTGGTTGCGAGGCGGCCTGGGAGATCAAGAACGGCAAGCGCGGCGAGATGCTCCGCAATGCCACCTACACGGGCATCACCCCAGAGTTCTGGGGCAGCTTGGACGCAATCGCGGGCCGCGACGAGTGGATCGTCTGGGGGCTGCCCAACTGTGGCAAGGGCCAGCCGATGCAGATCGGCCACGTCGGTCATGGGGCCGCCCCGGCCCGCTTCCGCGACGTGCAGGTTGGCGTGCTGAAGTAAGCTAAGGCAAGATAAGGAGACATCTACTGTGCAAGGTAAGGAACAACTCAGCCGCATAGCGCAGGAAGCCCTCGGTTATGCGAAGGGCGCAGACCAGGCCGAGGTGCTGATCAATAGTGCCGAGAGCGCACTGACCCGCTTCGCCAACAACTACGTCCACCAGAACGTCGCCGAGCAGAACACCGGGGTCAGCTTGCGGGTGGTCGTCGGCAAGAAGATTGGGGTCGCCAGCAGCAACGACCTATCTAGCGAAGGCTTGAAGAAGGTCGCCGCCAACGCCCTGGAGATCGCCCGCTTCCAGTTGGAGAACGAGGATTTCGTTAGCCTGCCCAGCCCAGTCAGCGAGCAGCCGCAGGATGCGATGCGCGGCTACATCGAAGCCACCGCCAACGCCAGCCCAGAGATGCGCGCCGCCGCCGTCGCCACCATCTGCAAGAAGGCCGCCGAGAACAACCTGGTCGCCAGCGGCGCGTTCAGCACCGAGGGCTACGAGATCGCCATCGCCAACTCGCTGGGGGTGGCTGCCTATATGCCCTATACCGCCGCCAACATCCTCACCGTGGTGATGGGCGACGATAGCTCCGGCTATGCCGACTTCACCGCCAGCGACGTGCGCCAGATCAACGCCGAAGCGGTAGGTGACGAGGCAGTGAGCAAGGCGGTACGCAGTCGCGGCCCGCAGGTGATCGAGGCGGGTGAGTACGACGTGATCCTTGAACCCTACGCCGTCGCCGACATAATCGAGTACATGAGTTACGTCGGCTTCAGCGGCCTTGCCCTGCAAGAGGGGCGCAGCTTCATGCGGATCGGCGAGAAGATCACTGGCGACAACATCACCCTGCTGGACGACGGTCTCAGCCCAGAGACGCTGCAAATCCCCTACGACTTTGAGGGTATGCCACGCCAGCTATTCACCCTGATCGAGAACGGGGTCGCTCGTGGGGTCGCCTACGACAGCTACACCGCCAACAAGGAGGGCAAGCCAGCGATGAACAACGGCCACGCCCTGCCTGCCCCCAATACCTTCGGGCCAATGCCGCTCAATCTAGCCCTCAAAGCGGGTACGGCTAGTAGCCAGGAGATGATCGCGGGCATCAAGCGCGGCCTCTACATTACCCGCTTCCACTACATGAACATCGTGCAGCCGGTGCCGCCAATGCTGACTGGCATGACCCGCGACGGCACCTTCATGATCGAGGATGGGCAGATCACCTACCCCGTCCGCAACCTGCGCTTCACCCAGGACGCGCTGGCTGCCCTCGCCCACGCCGAGATGATCGGCAAGGAGCGCAAGCTACAAAAGGGCTTCCTCGGTGGCACGCTCGTTCCTGCTCTGCTGATCCGCGGCTTCAACTTTACTGGGGTAACCAAGTTCTAGGGTCAATCACGGCTAGCAACGGCTCAGGTTGTCGCTGTGTGCGCTGGGGGCAGTCGGCCAGTGGATTGCCCCAGGGCGACAAACTTACCACAACCTTACCAACTTCTACACTTCCGCCCAGCGATATGCTGACCAGGCTCACCTGCTCCTCTTGCACCCACCTACGTTTAGTGGTACAATGTTTTGTAGGAGGCAGTGGTCTGGCAGTTGACTTTCTGGCAGCCTGCTTGCCGCTGAGGCCCAGGGGAGTGGCGGTGCTAGCGCAGCGAAGCTGGCCGCAGTGACATGAACATAGAAGGGGGTACTGGATGGCTACGGCATCGGAAATGAAGTTCAAGTTCAACCCGGCAAAGGATGGCATCACTAAAGTGCTTGGCCCGCTCGAAGCGGAGATCATGCAGGTCGTCTGGCAACACAACCAGGCTACCGTCAGCGACGTACACAAGGTCCTGCAGCAACGCCGCGAGATCGCCTATACCACAGTAATGACGACGATGAGCCGCCTGTTCACCAAAAAGATTCTCAAGCGCAACAAACTCGGCCTCAGCTACCTCTACTCCCCGATCATGCCCCAGGAGGAGTTTGTCAACAGCATAGTCAAGAGCCTGCTCGATAGCCTGTTTGAGGAGTTCGGCGAACCCGCCTTCAAGTACATCGTCAGCTACATTGCGGCCAGCGACGATAACCACCTCAGCCAATTGGACAGCGCGATCCGCAGTCGCCGCACCGTTACTGCAAGCTGAGCGACTGGGCAAGCCAACAACGAAAAACAGAGGGCGGACGCAAACCTCTTGCGCCCGCCCCCTTTTTGCTCTATACTAGCTTATCACGGCAAGGAGGTTTGCAGCGCGATGATCAACTACAGCGGCACTGGACGGGTGGACTACGAGGACGTACTGCGGGCTATCGGCCACTTCATTGACGAACACAACTTCAAAGAGGTCTGCATCATCGAACTGGAAGAAGGCATCTTGGTACGCGGGCTGGTCTACACCGCCAACCGCTCTGGCTTCCGCACGATCAGTGAAGCCTACCTCTTTACCAACGAAGACATCGACCGCATTCTCGAAGAAGCCTACAAGCGGCGCACCAGCGGCAAGAAGGCCGAGAACATCGCCCCCAAGAAGGGGCTGATGGGCCGCTGAACCCTGCGCCAGTTGTGGCCCAGAGCTATTGCAGTGGGCGGCAGTGGGCTGGTATAATGCCCGCGAACAGTGAATAGCAATCATCAAGGAGAAACCTGGCAGATGGCAAAAATCGTAACGATCACTACCAAGAAGGGGAAAATCGTCGCCGAGCTTTACCCCGATATCGCCCCCAGTACCGTCGCTAACTTCGAGCAGAAGGCTAACTCTGGTGCCTATGATGGTACCAAGTGGCACCGAGTTGAGGGCTGGGTAGTGCAGGGCGGCGATCCGCTCGGCACCGGTACGGGCGGCGGCACTATGCCCTCCGAATACAACGACCGCGACTTCAAGACCGGCGCACTAGGCATAGCACGGGGCGGCGACAAGGCGATCAACAACGCCAGTCAGTTCTTCATCCTCAAGAAGGACTCGCCGCACCTCAACAACGAGTACACCCTTTTCGGCCAGGTGACGGGCGGCCAGAACGTCGTCACCATGCTGACCACCTCCGACCGAATGCAGACCGTGCGCGTCGAAGACAAGTAGGCGGCCAGCGTTACCCGGCAGAGCAGGGGCGTACTGTGCTAGTGCGCCTCTTTCGTTTTGGCCCCCAGCTATTGACATTACTAGTTCATCCGTGCTATAATCTCCTTAGAACGTGCGTTCGCGCAACTGAGGGAGGGAGATCGGCTATGCTTACCCTGATCCGCAAGGGGGTTAGTACCGCACCAGTGCTGCTGGTTGGTTCGGACGAGGAGATCAGTTTTGGGGCTGCCGTGCTGCGCTACGAGGTTGGGCGGGTGGTTGCTCGCTACGGCCTCTGGGTAGTCACGGACTACGGCATCGAGTGCCTCGGCCTCAGCTATCCAATCGAGGCCGAGCGGCTGGACGAGCAGAATTGGCTGGAGCGCATGGCAGAGAAGAACTGGGTGGACGCAGTGGACTTCGCTGCCGCCTACCAGCACGCCCTGCGCTACCACGTGGTCAACCACAGCTACATCGAGAACGACAGCCCCTGGCTGAAGGCGGCTTGAGCAACAAGCGGTAGAGAGCTTGAGAGGGCCAACCGACGTGCGGTTGGCCCTTCGCTTTGCTACTGTGGGTTGGGTTAGCGGCGCACGAGGCGGCGGCTACCGAAGCCAACTAGTACGAGGCTGCCCGCGACCAGCAGCAGCCAGCCCCAGGCAAAGTCGGCGGGACTGCTACCAGTGCGCGGCAGGCCGGGCATCATTGCGGTTGGCTGCATCATCGCGGTCGGTGCGGCGATCATCGTACCAGCCACAACCGTCGTCGGCTCGGCCATCATCGTCGGCTGCATCATCGCGGTTGGCTGGGCCTGCATCGTGCCGCTCACCAGTGCGGTCGGTTGGGCCTGGGCAACGGCGGCGACACCCATGCGCCCGTCCAGGGTTGCGCTGATCGTCCCCTGGGTCTGGATCGTGGTGGTCAGCAGGTTGCCAATGTCCACTTTGCTGTCGGTCAGGTTGGCTCCCTGGGCAAAGAGTTCGCGGTAGCCAGCGGCCACATTCGTCATGAAGTTGGTCGCGCCCACCCGATAGGTCTTGCTCAGGTCGAGCGGCTCATAGCCAGCCAGGGGGTCGCTGGGGTTCTTCAACACCTGAATGTCAGTCGCCTTGCCGTCGGTCATCTTGAAGCGCACGCCACTCTCCTGGAGGAAGCTGTCGCTGTTGCGCTTGCTGACGCTCAGGTTGAGCAGGTCGGTGAGTTGCTGACCGCTCAGGTCGGCGGTGACGATAGAGTTCTTGTAGGGGATAGCGGTGAAGAAGCCCTCCACCGTGATCGGGCCGGGCGGCAGGGTGGCGCGGAACGAGGAGGAGGTGGAGAAGAAGGCGTGGCTGGCTGCGCTGGCCCGCACTACTTCCATAGACCAGTTGCCCAACACCGTTTCGTTGACGTTGACCCCATCTACGCTCATCTCCACCGCCGACTTGCCCAGCACCTGGAAGCGGTCGGGGTACTTGGCCTCCAAATCCTTCTGCATCTTGGCGACCTGGGCAGCGTAGTCAGCATCCTGCGGGATCGTGCTGTCCATCTTCACCAGCTTGCCATCAATCGCGCTGACCTTGTGGCTGCTGTCGAGGGTGACGCTGACCTGCGAGAGGTAGGTGAGGTACTGGAAGGGCGAGATGATGTAGGTGTTGCTGTTCGCTATCTTCGCCCATTCGCCCTTGAAGTGCGAGTGGGTGCCGAGTACCAGGTCAATGCCAGGGACAGCCTGGGCGATGCGGGTGTCGTCCTCGACCAGGGCGTGGCCGAACAGGACGACGAAATCTACCTTCTCCTGCCCCCGCAGGGCGGCCACGATGTTCTGCGCCGTCTTCACCCGGTTGGCGAAGTAGGAACTGGCGACCATGTCGCTGCGCTTGACCAGCTTGGAGAAGTCCTCGCCCGCCATCGCAAAGGCACCAATCTTCACGCCGTTGATCGTCTTGACGAAGTAGGGCTTGCCGCCAGTGTTGAGCAGCGGGAAGCCATCCGCATCCACGTAGTTAGCACTGAGGATGGGGTAGGTGGCAGAGGCGGCACAGCGTTGGAAGTCGGCCTGGCCGTAGTCAAAGTCGTGGTTGCCCATCGCCATCGCGTCGATCAGGCCGTTGAACCAGGGCCACTCGGCGCACTTGTACTCGTCGCTCCAGGTGGGGGTACCCTTGTTCACCGTATCGCCGCCGCTGAGGACGAGCAGGTTGGGGTTGCTCTTGCGCTGGGCCTTGAGGTAGGCAATGGTGCGCGAGACCCCAGCCTGGTCGCCAGCCCCCTCGGAGTAGAACGGCACGGCGTGCGAGTGGTAGTCACTGAGGCCAATCAGGGTCACGGTGGTGTCCGCCGACTGGGCGCGGGCGGGCAGGCCCGGCGACAGGATCAGCAGGGCGAAGCACAGAGCGAGCAAAACAGTTACTTTCTTCAACACAAAACTCCTTTTTCCTCTTGGTTGTTGACGGCAGCACGAGGGCGGGGGCAAACACGGCCCAGCTAGCATCATCTGCTGCCAGCCTGCTGAAGTTTAGCATATTGGCGGCAGATATAGTTAAAACAAAGTTAAATCTTGTTTAACGTTTGGTTAACAGTTGCTACGCCCTTGCTGGCGAGGGGATACTGGGCTAGAGGCAACCGCAGCGATCAGGCTGCAAACTCAGCCTCCAGACATTGAGGGCGCGGCCCCGCTCTGGCTGCTCGTGCCAGACGAGGGCGAAGCCGAGGGCGGCGTAGAAGTGGTTGGCGGGGTTGTCTGCTGTACACTTAAGCAGGATGCAGTGCAGGCCACGCTCCGCCGCCAACCCGCCGAGAGCCGCCAGCATCGCTCGCCCGATCCCCAGCCGCTGCTGCCCCGCCGCCACCGCGATGCTGTAGATTGTAACCTGGCCGTCCTGTCTAACGTAATACTCGATGTAACCGAGCGGCTGCTCCCCCGCGCGGGCGCAGAGCAGCATACCCGCCTGCTGCGCGCCAGCCAGTGCGCCGCTGGAGACGAAGCCAAGCAGCAGCTTGTGAGCCACCGCGATTTGCTTGATCGCAGCTAGGTCGGCGACGGTAGCCGGAGCGACCGTGATGGTGGGGTGGCGTTCGTCTTGCGCCAGCGTTGCAGTAAGCACAGGCGAGTATAGCCTGCTGGGGGCAGTGCTGTCAACGCGGCAGGTTGGCCTGAACCGCAACTGCAACGATGGGGTATAATGCTGGGGCGCGAAAAACAAAGGGAGGGTACGGATTGGAAGCGACGATTGACAGCGCAATAGCGCAGGTGGCGGCTCTTGCAGACGGCTTGCGGGCTAGCGTGGGCCGGGTGATCGTCGGCAAGGAGGGTGCCATTGACCTCCTGCTCACTGCCCTGCTCGCCGAGGGCCACGTGCTGTTGGAGGATGTGCCGGGGGTGGGCAAAACCACGCTGGCGAAGGCGTTGGCTCGTTCGCTGGCCTGTACCTTCCAACGCCTTCAATTCACCCCCGACCTGCTACCCTCCGACATCGTGGGCGTGACCGTCTACAACCAGAAGACGGGCGACTTCGAGCGGCACCCCGGCCCGATCTTTACCAACATCCTGCTGGCCGACGAGATCAACCGGGCTGGGCCGCGCACCCAATCTGCCCTGCTAGAGGCGATGGAGGAGCGACAGGTCAGCGTCGAAGGAGTGACAGCCCCCCTGCCGCGCCCCTTCCTGGTGCTGGCGACCCAGAACCCAATCGAGCAGGAGGGGACGTTCCCGCTGCCCGAAGCGCAACTAGACCGCTTCCTGGTGCGTCTGAACATCGGCTACCCGACCGAGGGTGAGGAGCGCGACATTCTGCGCCGCTTCAAAGAAGGTAGCCCCCTGGCCGACCTCGCGCCAGTCGCCAACGCAGCGCAGTTGGTGGCGATGCAGCAGGCAGTGCGGCAGGTACACGTCAGCCCAGCGGTGGAGAGCTACATCCTGGCTATCGTGCGTGCCAGCCGCGAACATCCGCTGCTAGAACTGGGTGGCAGCCCCCGCGCCAGCCTCGCCCTCTATCGCACGGGGCAGGCGCGGGCAGCAATGCAGGGCAGGGCCTTCGTGCTGCCCGACGACATCAAGTTCATGGCCGCCGCTGTACTGGCCCACCGCCTGGTTCGCAGCGGGCGCAGCCGACTGCGGGGGCGCGACAGCCTCGCCATCGTCAGCGAGTTGGTCGAGCAAACACCAGTGCCGGTCGAGCAGGCTTAGGGGGGCTATGAGCAAACCACTACGGCGCGGTACTTCGGCGGTCAACAGCGTGCAGGCGTTCTACGACGTGCAGGGGCAGGCCGAGGCAGAGCGCGAGCAGGCAGGGCAGGAGCCAGCGGGCGAAATCAGCATCGAACACAGCCCTTTCACCCCGCTACTGTTTCGGCGGCTACCCTGGACTTGGGTGATCGGCGGCTTGCTCGTCTTCGGCTTCTTCTTCACCAACACCCCCCTGCTCGTCCTCGGCGGCCTGCTCGCCTTGATCTACCTGGTTGCCCGCCTGTGGGCTGGCTACAGCCTGGCGGCCTTGCAGGTGGAGTGCAAACTGAGCGAAACGCGCCTGTTCTACGGCGAAGGCTTCACTCTCACCTACACGCTCGTCAACAACAAGCCGCTGCCGTTGCCCTGGCTAGCGGTGGCCGCCGAGGTGCCGGGCGGCCTCAAGCTGACCGACACCGAGGTGCAGAAGGGGGTGCAGGGCAGCGGCGAGTTGCGGATGGTCTTCTCGCTCAACTGGTACGAGCGGGTCAGCCGCCAGTTCTCTGCCGCGCCCTTGCCACGCGGGGTTTACCAGTTCGGGCGGGCGGTGTTGACCAGCGGCGACCTGTTCGGCTTCTTCAAGCGCGACCAACGGCTGCGGCGCGAGCAGGCATTGCTGGTCTACCCGCGTATCGTGCCGGTCGAGCAACTGGGCCTGCCCGCCGACCTGTTCTTTGGCGAGTTCAAGGCAGCAGCCCGCCCACTGCTGACCGACCCTCTGCGCCCACTAGCCGTGCGCGACTACGCCTGGGGCGACTCGGCCCGCCACATCCACTGGAAGGCCAGCGCACGCAGCCAAAACCTGCTGACCAGGGTTTATGAGCCGGTCGCCAACCTGCAACTGCACATCGTTCTCAATCAGGAGACGCACAGCCGCTTCTGGGAGGGGGTGAACAAGGACGCGCTGGAGATGGCGATCACCGTTGCCGCCTCGCTAGCCGAACACGCACTAGAGGAGGGCTACCAGGTCGGCCTCGCGGTCAACGCCAACACCCGTGAGGGGCGACAATTGCAGGGCAGCAGTGGCAGGGGCTACCAGCTTGAGCCAGTCTACCTGCCCGCCAACCGCGACCCGCAGCAGCTAACCCGCATTCTAGAGAGCATGGCCCGGCTGATCGGCTGGGGCGGCCAGCGGCAGGTCGAGTTGCTAGAACAGGTCGCCAGCCGCCTGCCACGCGGGGCAACCATGCTGCTGGTCACTGCCGTGCTAGACGAGCAATCGCTGGCGGTGGTGGCCGAGGTGGGGCGGCGCGGCCACCCGGTCGCCATCGTCAGGGTGGGCAACGCGGGCATCGCGGCGGCGCAAGCTGGGGCGGTCGCCGTCTACGACATCACCGGGGAGGATTACCTTGCACTCGCTTCGATCAGTCTCGCCCACTAGTGTCGGCCACCTGGTCGCCCTCGCGCTGATGGAGAGCGGCTGGCTGACAGCAGTCGGCTTCGTAGTCTACGCCATGATCGTGCCAGAGCGCAGCGATTGGCCGTTCACCACCTTCGCGGTCGCTGCTCTCTGGCTGCTGGCGGCCCTGCCTGTGCTGTTCAGCGGGCAGTCAACCCGGCGGGGGGCGGCGGTTGCCTTGCCCTTCGTTGGCCTCGGCCTCTACCTGGTGATGGTAGTAGCCGACGGGGGCGACTTCAGCCTGCCGAGCATGAGGGCGGGCGACGCTTCCTACAAGCTGATCATCATGGTGGCAATGGCGATCATCCTCTGGCTGCGGGGGGTGGCGGCGGGGGCGGCGGCGGGCGACGGCAATGACTTCCTGGCCGACGACCTCTACCGCCGCTTCCGCCTCGGCGTGCTGGTGCTGGCCGCCGTCGCCCTGTTCAACCCCGCCATCATCGGCAACGTGCCGATTGGCATCCTGCTCAAAGGTCAACTGGGCAGTATCGTAGTCAGCTTCCTGTTCTTTGCCCTGCTCAACCTGGCCTGGAACAACCTTGAGGAGGCGCAGGCGAACATCAGCCGCTTTGGCGGGTCGGCGCGGCCCCAGCTAGGCATCTGGTTGGTCAGCCTGCTAGTGATCGTCGGGCTGATGGTGCCGCTGACCGCTCTGCTTGGCGGCTGGAACGGCAACGCCCTCGACCCACTCTCTGGCTTCTTCACCCTGCTGGCTATCGGGCTGGGAACGGTGGGCGGGTTGGTCGGCGGCTTCGTCAACTTCCTGATCGGCGGCTTGCTGGTGCAGAAGCCGCCCGCTATCAGCCCGCCTACCCCCATCGCTGCTCCGACGGCGGGGGCGAACCTGCCTGCTAGTCCGCCGCCCTTCACCGACACCGTGATCACCCCGCTTGAGCCGGTGACTAAGGTCAACGACAGCCCGATCCCGCTGATCTTGGCAATCACAGTGCTGCTGATCGTCGTCTTCATCCTCCTGCGTCTGGTTGAGCAGCGGGCGGCGAAGCGGCGGCTGACGGTGGGCGCAGAGACGGGCCGTGAGAGCTTTGGCAGTTGGTCGCTGTTCTTCAACCAGCTTCACCAATGGTTGCAGGGGCTGTGGGCCAGCCTGCTGCTGCGGCTAGGCCTCCGCCAACCACGGGCAGGAGAGGACGAACTGGCCGCCCTCGCCCGCGACGAGCAGCAGCGTAGCCTGGTCAGCCTGCGCCAGAGCTATCGGACTTTCCTGCGGCTGGCGGCGCAAGGGGGCAGCCCTCGCCCGCAGCAAACCACCCCGACGGAGTTCCTCACTCTACTGCAAGCCCGCTATCATGACCGCTTCCCTAGCCGCGCCGCCGCCAGCCTGACCACCAGCTATGTGGCAGCCCGCTACGGGGGGCTGCGCCCAACCCAGGCCCAGGTGATCGCCGCGCAGGAGGCTTTGCGCGAACTAGAGGCTTTCTTCCGCGAAGAAGCGAAGCAGCAGCAGCGCGGCGGCCCCACACCCAGCCGTCCCCAAGCTGCTTAGCCCAACCTTTGCTCGCTGAACTGGCGCAAACCCAGGCGGCTGACGAACTCGGCGACTGGTACTGCCACCTCTAGCGGTTGCGCGCCAGGGGCGATCAAGCCCTGGGCCTGCATCGTCGCCAGCAGCGCGGTGGGGAAGCCGGTGGTGCGCTCCATTGCGCTGAAGCCGCTGGCAGCGTCCGCCTGGTCGAGCAAGTCAACCTGGGCTTCCTGCCCCGCGTCGTTGCGGACGCGGACGCGCAGCACCACGACATCCGCTGCGCCGGGGAAGCTGATGTGCGGGCTGAGCAGATCGGCCAGCACGCGGCGGGGGGAGAGCAGTTGGCCGCCGATCATCTGCGGCTCCGCGTCGAACAGGCCGAGGGCTTGCCAGGCTTGCAGGATGCTGAGATGGCCGGGGTAGCGCACCGTCTTCTCCTCATAGACGCGCAACCTGCCCGCGAAGTGGTAGGGGACGGTGCTGGTGCCACCACTGGTGACGAACGCCTCGCAGCGGCCCAGCGGCGCAGGGAACTCCACCCACTCTGGCTCGGTCAGGGCGGGGACGCTGGCGATCTCGCCGCCGCGCAGGTAGATCGCGTCGCCCACGTACTCGTTGATCAAGCCATCCATGTTGAAGGATAGCTGGTAGTTGAGCGGCGGGCGGGGATGGAGCGGCAGGCCACCGACGTAGATGTAGACTTCGCTGGGGTTGGCAAGCAGGCTGAGCGCGTGCAGGGCCAGCAGGTTGCCCATGCCTGGCATCAGGCCGCAGTCGGGCAGCACGCTGATCCCAGCCAGCTTTGCGCTGGGGTGGAGGGCTAGTTGCTGCTGCACCACGGCGGTGTTGCCGCCCAGGTCTGCGATATGCGACCCGGCAGCAATGGCCGCCTCGGTCGCGGTCAGGTTGAAGGCAAAGGGTAGCGCGCTGATCGTCGCCTGCGTACCGCGCAGCAGGTCGGTCAGGGCCGCCCGGTCGCGGGCATCTACCGTAGCGGCCACCGCTACCTCGTGTCCGCTCAGGCGGTTGACCCGCGCCGCTGCCTCCGCTGCCACAGCCTGTTCACGGTCGGCAATCACGATCCGCCCGGCCTCGCCAAAGCGCGCCAGGTCGTAAGCCGCCGCCGTCCCCTGCCGCCCCGCCCCCAATACTGTATAGTTGAACATCTTTCTCTCCTTCGCAAGTTAGCTGGATTATAGCACAGGCTGGCTCTATGGCGAAGGGAGCGTGAACCAAAAAGCCCTCCCCCGGCGAACCAGGGGAGGGCGGTTGGGTTGCTGGCACTACGCTTACGGTTGGTCGAACAGGATCGCGCTGATCGGCACGTTGCCGCTCACTTGCAGGATGCTGGCCGTGCTGCTACCTACCAGTGTCCATTGGGTGACGAAGCCGCCGCCTACTGCGACAGTGACGGCCTGCTCGTTCGCCACGTTGTTCGGGCCGCCATTGGTGATCACGAACGTTCCACCCCGGCTGCTACCGTTGCCGGGGTTGTTGGCGGTGAAGACGGTGATACGGAGGGAGGTGGTGGGCAAGCCACCCAGTTGGATCGCCGAGGTGGGGCTGCCGCCATTGTCGTAGAGGCCGCTGCCCACTGCTGGGCCGCCGTTGATCTGGGTGCTGGCTCCCGTCTGGGTGACAGTCTGCTGGAAGACACCGCTGCCCTGGGTGATGGTGTAGCGCACGCTGCTGAACAGGGTGCCAGTCAGGTTCGAGTAGTCGGTGGCGGTTGGCCCAGGGGGGCATGGGCAGGCGTTGAACGCGCCGCTGCCGTTGCGGTTGAGGACGATGTAGCCGTTCTTGCCAAACGCCTGGCCGCCCAGTTGTGCGTTGAGCGAACCTACGCCCGCTGCGCTGCTGAGGTTGAGGTCTTGGGTCAGCACCAGGCTGGCGGTCAGGGTGACGACCGACCCCGCTACAGTGGTGGCGGTGCTGGTGCGGGTGGGGGTGTTGGTTGGGGTGGCAGTGAAGGTACTGGTGCCAGCCGGGGTGAAGGTAGCAGTTGGCAAGGTGCCAATGCCAGCATCGAACAAAATCGCGCTGAGGGGGGCGTTGCCGCTGTTGCCGTCTACCAGTTCAAAGACCGCAACATCGGGGCTGCCGTTGACCAGCCACTGGGTCACTGCGCCGCCGCCTTCGGAGTAGCTAAGGGGCTGCTTGTCGGCGGGGTCGATCACGGTGACACCGTTGGTGTTGGTGATCACCATCGTGCCGCTGCGTGCGCCACCGCCGGGGTTGTTGCCGTTGAAGACGGTCAGGCGGTAGGGGGTATTGGGCAGGCCGCTGAGTTGAATCTTGAGCGACTGGTTGTTGCCGTCGCCGCCGTTGTCGTAGAGACCGCTGGCGACCGAGGCTCCACTGTCGATCCGACTACTGGCCCCAGCCTGGGTGATCACCTGCTGAAAGAGGCCGCTGCCGCGCGTGATAGTGTAGCGCACGCCGCTGAAGATCGTGCCAGTGAGGGTTGTGGTGTCGCTGATCGTCGGCCCAGGGGGGCAGTTGGCTGGGCAGCCATTGAACGCACCACTGCCATTGCGGTTGAGGACGATGTAGCCGTTCTTGCCAAACGGCTGGCCGTTGAGTTGCGCGTTGAGCGAACCCGCCCCCGCCGCGCTGCTAAGGTTGAGGTCTTGGGTCAGCACAAGATTGGCGGTCAGGGTAATACCGTTGCTGACCGGGGTGGCAGTGCTGGTGCGGGTCGGCGTGCTGGTGGCGGTGCCTGTCGGGGTGATGGTGGGGCCGCCTGGGGTGACGGTGTTGCTGGGCGTGGCCGTGCTGGTGGCGGTGCCTGTCGGGGTGGTGGTGGGGCCGCCTGGGGTGACGGTGTTGCTGGGCGTGGCCGTGCTGGTGGCGGTGCCAGCCGCGTCAACGTCGAGGAAGAAGCCGCTGACCGGCATATTGCCATTCGTCCCCAGCTTGTACTCAATGATCTGGGCCGAAGTGCTGCCTTGCAACAGCCATTGGGTGACAGCACCCTGGCCGCCGCCGACGCTGATGTTGCTGCGATCGGCGGGGTCGTCCGCGCCACCGTTGTTGACGACCATCACGCCGCTGCGCCCACCGTTGCCGGGGTTGTTGCCGTTGTGGACGGTCAGGCGGACAGGGCTGGTCGGTAGGCCGCTCAGTTGGATGATCAGCGTCTGGCTGATGCCGTTGGCCGGGTCATCACCGTTGTCGTAGATGCCGCTGTAGATCGGGTTGCTGCCGTCGAGCTTGATGCTGCCACCACTCTGCGGAGCGGGGTTGTTGGCTTGCAGGCCGCTACCACGGGTGATCGTATAGCGCACGCCGCTGAACAGCGTGCCAGTCAGGGTCGAGTAGTCGGCGGCGTTGGGGCCGGGGGCGCAAGGGCAGCCGCCGAAGCCGGTCGGCCCATTGCGGTCAATGATCACGTAGCCGTTCTTGCCGAACGCCTGGCCGCCCAGCGTCGCATTGAGCGAACCGACTCCGGCGGTAGTACTCATGTCCAGGTCTTGGCTCAACACCAGGGTACCAGTGACCAGGGTAACGACGTTGCTGGGGTTGGGCGTGGCTGTGGCCGTGGCACTGGCGGTCGGCGAGTTGGTCGGCACTGTCGTGCGCGTGTTGGTCGCTGTCGGCGGGGTGCCAGTTACGCTGGGGGTGGCGGTGAAGGTGGCGGTGCTGGGCGGGGTCGGGGTGCTGATTGGCGCGGGGAAGACTTGGCGGCTGCTGAGGATCGCTACGCCACGGGCAGGCAGGGTGATCACGATCTGGTTGCCGCTGATCGTGTACTGGGCGTTGCCGTTCAACACGTCGTAGAGGACGCTGCCGTTGATTGCGTCGCCAATCGCCCGATGCAGAACCTTCGCCATCTCCCCCCGCTTGATGAAGCTGTTGGGGAAGAAGCAGGCGGTGGTGCCGCAAGGTGCGCCGTTGACGATGCCGTTGTGGGCCAGCGTCTCAATCGCGGCGTAGGCGAAGAAGCTGCTCGGCACGTCGGTGAAGGTGGGGCTGGTCGGGGTGAAGGAGGGGTACTGCTTGGCCCGCACGATGATCAGCGCACTCTCGCTGCGGCGGATGAAGTCGTTGGGGCGGAAGCAGTTGGCGGTGCCGCATGGCCCACCGAGGATCACGCCCGCGTGGACGGCGGCTTCGATGTATGCATAGAAGATATTGCTGGGCGGCACGTCGCTGAAGGTCGGGCTGGTTGGGGTGAAGGTGGGGATGCCCAGGCCAATCGCGGCTAGCTTGGCAAACTCACCACGGCGGATGTTGCTGTTCGGCTGGAAGGTGCCGCCGACGAAGCCGCTGCTGATCCCCCGACAGGCCAGGAACTGGATGTCGGCGTAGAAGATGTTAGTCGGCGGTACGTCGCTGAAGCTGAGGCTGCAAGGGGTAGCCGTCGCCACGCTGTTGCCCAGGTTGGGTAGGCCCGCCAGGGGAACGGTGATCACCTGCGTGCCGCTCATGCCGTTGTTCATCACGGTGACGACCGTCTCGCTGTTGTTGGTGCGGGCGTAGCCATAGACCAGCTTCACATCGTCGGTAATCACGGTGGTGAAGTCACCGCTGCGGAGGCTGGGTAGCTGGCTGCGGATGTAGCCCAGCTTCTGGTAGTAGTTCGCCAGTTCGCTGTCATAGGGGCCATACGTCCCCGGGCCGTAGTCGCTCCAGGGGAAGGGGGCGCGGTTGTAGGGGTCGTCCTCGCCGTTGCGGTTGGCAGCATAGAGGCCCGCCTCGTCGCCATAGTAGGTGGTCGGCGCGCCCAGGTAGGTGTACTGGAAGGCGGCGGCCAGGCGCAGGCGTTGCTTCGGCTCGGTGTTGGGGTTGACGATACCGTTGGTGCCAGTCACTTCCTGCCCAGGCAGGCGCAGCAGTTCCAGCACGCGCGTGTTGTCGTGGGTGCCGAGCAGGTTCATCGAGGCGTACTGGGCCGGGAGCGGGTAGTCCTCGCGGATGGCGCGCAGCGCGTGGTCGAACTCCGAGGGCTTGAAGGCGTAGAGGGTGCCTGCGCCGTTGAGGTCGTTGTCGGTAAAGTCGTAGGGGTAGCGGGCGAAGCCGAGGACGCTGGTGCGGAAGCGATAGTTCATCGTGCCGTCCAGTTCGTCGCCCAACAGCCAGTCGGCAGCGTAGGGCCAGCGTTCGGCGATCAGCACGCCGTCGGGGTTGTACTGCTTGGCGTAGGTGCGTAGGTCCGTCCACATGTTGCCAAAGCTGGGATCGTCGGCCACGTCGTAACGCCAGCCGCTTGCGCCGAGGTTGTACCACAGCTTGGTCACGTTGTTGGCGGTGGTGGTGCCAGTCGCGCTGACCACGGTGCGGTAGAGGTAGTCGCGCAGGGTGGGGTCTTGCTTGTTCATCTCTGGGATGCTATCAAAGCCGTACCAGCCGCGATAGTTGCCGCTGGCGCAGGTGGTCGGCGGCGGGCCAGCCTGGAAGGTGAACCAGTTGAAGTAGGGCGACTCGCTAGCGTTGTTCGCCTCGCAGGCACCGACGGTGGCGTAGCGATGGTAGCGGTCGAAGTAGAGGCCGTCCGAGGAGGAGTGGTTGAACACGCCGTCGAGGATGATGCGGATGCCGTACTGCTGGTAGGCTTCGGTCGCCAGTTGTTGGAACTTGGCGTTGTCGCCCAGGATTGGGTCGATCTGCTTGTAGTTATCGGTATCGTAGCGGTGGTTGCTGCGTGCTGCGAAGATCGGGTTGAAGTAGATCGTATTGAAGCCCCGCGCCTTGAGGTAGGGCAGTTCCTGGCGCACGCCCTCCAGGTCGCCGCCGAAGAAGTCGCGGCCACCAAAGCCTGTATCGCGGAAGTCCTCTGGCGGCTCGTTCCAGCGGGTGTGCAAGAAGCTCTGGATGTTGCCATAGAAGGTTTGCAGGTTGGCGAGTTCGTCATTCGAGCGGTCGCCATTGCGGAAGCGGTCGGGAAAAATCTGGTAGATCACCGCGTCCTTCATCCAGGCGGGGGTGGTGAAGCCCGGCTTGGAGACACTGAGCAGGTAGGCACCATCGCTCGGCTCGGCCTGGTGGGAGATCACACCGTCGCCGCCCTTGTTCACGTTGTCCTTATCGCCGACGTAGTTATCGTTGTACCAGTCGGTAATGCCGCCCGCCGCTTCCAGCTTGAAGCGGTAGTAGGCCAGCACCTGGGTGAGCGGGGTGCTGTAGCGAAGCTGCCAGTAATCGTACCCGTTCTGGCTGCCCGCGTTGGTCATCGGCAAGTCGTTGGGGCCAGCATTGATGCCAGCGGGCAGGCCAATATGACGCGAGTAGTAGACGCGTAGGGTGGCAGTGCTATAGTCACTAGCCTTGACCCGGATGGTCAGGGTGACGGCGGTGCCAGCGGGTACGGCACCAAAGGGGGTGCGGTAGCTGGGGCTGAAGCTGTCGTGCAGGATCATATTCCAGTCCTGCGCGCCCCGCACGGCGTAGCTGTAGCGGAAGCCGCTGAAGTTGGCCTCGCTGCCGCCGCTGGTACGGGTAAAAATCTGGTACTCCACGCCTGCAAAGGCAGCCTGGGCGGGGATGTCCAGGTGCCAGTTTGCGCCAGGATAGCTGGTATCGGCCACGCCACACACTTTGGTGTAGGTGGTGGTGCCAAGCACGTGGTACTCGGCGCAGGCCAGGTCGCCACCGCTCGCGTCGCTGTTTAGCCAGACGCGCACACTATCGCTGGCGGTGGGGTACTTGAGAGCCACGCCGTTGATCGTCTGGGCGACCCAGCGCACGTAGCTAGCCGACAGGGGAGCAGCGGACTTTGCGGGCTGCGCTGCCGCTGCGGGTCCCTTCGCCTGCGAAGGGGTCGTTACCAAACCAGAAAGGGTCATCAACAGCAAAGCCAGGGTCGCCACCGTACCGATCAGCCGGTAACGCCGCTCTGCCAGACCTCCAATCAAACCTACCATGAACCTTGCTCCTCTCTCGAAGGGGGAAACCAAACGCACGGATTGCCCCGCCAGCCTGCGGCCACACCGCATCGGCGCGGTATGTTTGAACACTGAACAAACTAATGGGACGGGCGCGATCTTAGCACAATCCTACGCCAGAGTCAAGTACAGCATGGGGCGGTTCAAGTAAATTAGAAGCCCGCCAGCAACCTCTCCGCAGCGGCGGCTAGCGGCAGGTGAGCGGCAGTCAACACGTAGCCCCCGCCCGGCTGCGTGAACAGGAGAGTGGGGGCTGCATTGGGGTTGTGAAAGGAAGGGGAGTTTTGAGAGAAGCACTAGGCTCTGCGAGTTAGCGGTTCAGCAGCACCCAGGTGCCATTAGGGGTGGTTAGGTTGCCGCCGCTGGGTAGCAGGGCGATCACCTTGTCTACAGTGCCGGTGTAAAAGAGTGCGCCCTTCTCGTAGCCCTGCCGTGCGCCCGTGCCGCCCACCTCCTGGTTGCTGGCCCAGCCGAGCTTCTGGCGCACCCCTGCACCTTCGCGCCAGACCTTGCCGAAGCCACGGATCGGTTCGTAGAGGCCGCTGGGCGGGGTGAGGCCACCGTTCACCGCGTCACCCTCGCGCCAACTGTCAGCATAGACCTGGTAGGTGCCGTCGTTGTAGAGAACATAGATACCCTTGTCGCCATCATTCGCGTAGAAGTAGAGCATCCGACCGCCCTGGAAGTCCTCGTAAGCGGTCTTGACGTTGCCGCCAGCAATACCCGCATCGGTGGCGCAGCCGAGCAGTTGGCGCACCGTCTGGTTGCTGCGAACGCTGTTGGCGAAGGTAGCAGCGGGGGCGAAGGTGCAGTTATCCGCCGGGGTTGGCTGGCCGCCACCATACCGCCAGTTGTAGTACTGGCTGCCAACATTGCCCATCTCGACGCGGAAGCCCGCCGAGTTGCTGGGCGTAAAGGTGAGGATGCGTCGCTCGAAAGCCTGGAACATAACTGCCTTGTCCACGCCACCGACGCGCATGGTAGTCCAGTACGGCTCGCTGATCGGGTAGCCCACCGTGTAGATCGCGTCGATCACCGGGCCGTTGACGTAGCGACCACCTTCGTAGACGGTGCCGCTCTGGTTGAGGTAGTCGTAGAATTGGTCGGCGATATTGTGGCCGGTTTGGGTGTAGAAGACCTTGAGCTTCGCCAGCCCCGCCTTCGTACTATCTGCCCCAATCACACCGCTACGTGCATACGTCTCGGTCACGTCCTGACCCACGCGCACGTTGCTGCGGCCCAGCACGGTAGCCAGGCTGGTGAAGGTGGGCGTGTTAGGATTGAAGCCGTTCGGGAAGTCGCCCGCGAGCGTAATATTAGCAGAGGTGTAGGGCTGGAAGCTGTTGTTGCCGATCTGGATGCGCCCCTCGATCATCTCGCGCACCAACAGGCCGTTGCTGATGTAGAACTGGCTATTGGGGTCGGCGTTGGGGTTGTTGATCTCCATCCGACTCTTTTCGTAGTAGACGATGCGCCGCTGACCGTTCTGGCCCTCAGCATACGGCTCGAAGGCAACCCCGCTGATGCGATTGCCCCACACCCAACCGCGACTGACAACCCCATTGCGTACTGGCAGGTCGGGGCGGTCAGCTACCGCCTGGAAGGGGTCGGCCTGCGCGCTGCTGCTGGCTGCCAACATGGGCAAGGCTGCCAACATGAGAGCAAGGGCGAGGGCAAGGCTGATAATTCTCTTGTTCATCTTCATCTCCTGGTCTTTGATGATCGAAACTTCAGTTGCGTACTTTCACGCTCACTAAGATAACGAACCAATCCGCAAGAGGTTTCGTGGCACGGGGAAGATGAGGCGAGCGGGAACAACCCACCATTCTAGTACTTTAGGGGCGAGCGGCTGCCACCGCATGACCGCAGAGGGGCTACGGCCCGCCCAACAAGCGGCTGTGGTAAGTTGTTGGCGCATCGTTCCCTCAGCGCGGCAACCCCTCGGCGGGGTAGGGCAGCGACTTGCTGCTGGCGGCTGCCGCTAGCTCCTGGTACTTGCGGGCATACTCCAGGGTGGCGGCCACCACCGTGCCGTGCGTCCAGGTCAGGGGCGCGACGCTCATCGGCTGGCCGCTGTAGGGGTTGAGTTGCTCGGCCATTACCCCGCTGGGGGCAGCATGGCTGGCAACCCACTGCAAGATTTCCTTCGCGGGCGCAAGGTCGGTCAGGCGGCGGGCGCGGGCGATATGCCACTGCGCCTGCCACATGGTGCAGATGAACCAGGGGTTGCCAGGGACATTCTGGATGTCGTCGCTGACCCGATGAAAGTAGTCGTTTTCGTAGCGAGCAGAGCCACCGACTTCGGTTTTGGCCCACAAGCGGCGGCGGATCGCCTCCATCGTGCTGACCACCTGCGGGTTGCTGGCATCGAGCATCCCGAAGTAGAACAGGCCGTAGATACTGCTGTCAATGTTGGAGTCGGCTATCAACTCGCCCTCTGCGGTGGCACAGAGGCCGCGCAGGAAGCGGTTGTTGCCAGCATCCCACAGGTGTTTGAGGGCAGCCTCCTTGATTTCGTTGGCGGCCTGGGCGTACTGGGCCGCTGCCTTGCGCTCGCCAAAGATTTCGGCGAAGCCTGCCGCTGCTGTCAGCCCCGCCCAGGTTGCCGCCACGGTAAAGCTCCAGATGCCGCGCCGCTCCTCCCACAGGTCGTAGGTGGGCGCAGGCAGACCCGTCGCCTTGTCGCGGTAGCTCACCATCCAGTCCGCAGCCCGCTTGATGAAGCTGCTGTAGAGGCTGGTGATGAACTCCAGGTCGGTGTACTGCTGGTAGTGCTTCCAGAGGGCGTGCAGCACCAGGGCGGTTTCGTCCTCCTGGATCGGCAACTGCGCGTCCCCATGCGCGCCGATCCAGGGGTGCCAGGAGGAGCCGAAGCTACCATCGGGGCTATACTTGTGCAGCAGATAGCCGTCCTCGGTGATCGTGCGGGCGCAGAACTCGAAGAAGCGGCGGGCGAGGTCGGGGTAGCCTGCGCTATCCACCGCCATCGCAATCAGTGCGCCGTCACGCGGCCAGACGTAGGAGTAGGTGTCACGATTGAAGTTCATGTTGTCACTATCATTAGCGGCCAGGATCGCCCCACGATTGTCGATCTGGGTGCGGAGGATCAGCAGGCTGCGGCGGTAGAGGTTGCTGACTGGCGCGGAAAGGTCGCACTTGCTGATCACCGCCTCGGTGTCGCTGCGCTTCGACCAGCGTCGCCAGTAGGCGGTGGTGCGGTCAAGAATGCCAACCACCCCCAGCTTGCGGGTGGCAGCATCAAGCTGCTTGACCTCGGAGAACGACTTGCCGACCGCCATCCAATGGCTGATCGTCGCGTTGCCAGCGTCGGGCAGGGTGGCGTGCAGGCTGACAGTGCAATCCACCGAACCCTGGGTGATCGGGTTGCCGCTGAGGTAGCCGTCCTCTGCGTCGCGCCACGTTCCCTCGGCCCCGTTCGACTTCTGGCCTGCCGCGTAGCCGTTGAGGCCGACCCGCTCGCCTACCTGCCCGTTGAACAGCAAATAGCGGCGGCCACGGTAGGCGATCATCGAGTTCAGTTTGGGCGCATAGTAGACGGTGTCGCCAATATCCGAGCCGTAGAGGTTGATTGCATAGTGGAAGAACAGGCGCAGTTCTCGTGTCTGCTGGCGGTGATTGATGAAGCTGAATTGGCGCACCATGATGTTCTTCTCAATGTCCACTGCGTCGCTAACGGCGATAGCGAGGCCGAGGTGGTCGTTCGCCAGCGTCACCTGCGTAACCAGCGCATCATGCTTGTAGAGCAGCACGCGCGACCAGCTACGGTCGTCCAGCCAGAGGAACTCGCCGTCTACCCACAAACCAGTGCGGCAGGGGAAGCCGAGGGTATGATTTTCGAGGCCAACGAAGGGGTAGTAGATGTCGCGGACGTTGTAATTTGCGTCAAAGTTGATCAGCAGATTGCCGTTACCAATGGGTAGATCGCGTGGCAAATTGGGTTTCTCCCTAGCAAGGATTGGCACGACGCTGTGCTGGTGAGCTTCATTTTACCACATTGTGGCCCGCCCTGCCCAGCCGAGCGACGGATGAGGCTGCGGGCTGCGCCTGCCTTCCTCCCCTCGCGGAGGATGAGCGTGGGCCGCTGGCTGTGACCCTGGGCAGCTATCGTGTGTTATAATGTGGTGATGACAGCAGACGAGTTGAACGAGCAGGCGGCGGGCTGGGGGCTGCGGGCTAGAGCGGGTGGGGTAGAGTGGCAGGTGCGGGCAACACCACGCGCCGCGCGTAACGCGATCCTCGGCCAGCAAGCTGGGGCCACCCGCATCGCCCTCACTGCGCCGCCGGTCGCGGGGGCTGCCAATGCCGCCCTGACGGAATATGTCGCCGCAGTGCTGGGGGTTAGTAAGCGGCAGGTGAGGCTGACTCACGGCAGCAGCAGCCGCAGCA
>JBBROH010000037.1:0-25550 GCA_038229595.1 Chloroflexia bacterium
AGTGCGGTCGCTGATCGTCAGCAGTTCCTCCGCCGAGGGGAAGGGAACGATCATCTTAAAGAAGAAGCGGTCAAGCTGCGCCTCTGGCAGCGGATAGGTACCCTCCATCTCCAGCGGGTTCTGGGTGGCAAGAACGAAGAAAGGTTTGGGTAGAATGTGCGTCTTGCGGGCGACAGAGACCGTTCCCTCCTGCATCGCTTCCAGCAGGGCCGATTGCGTCTTGGGGGTAGCCCGGTTGATCTCGTCGGCCAGCACCAGGTTGGCGAACAGCGCGCCAGGCTGGAACTGGAAGCCGCGCCGTCCACTCTCCTCGTTCTCAACGATGATGTTGGTGCCGATAATGTCGGCAGGCATCATGTCGGGGGTGAACTGCACGCGGTCGAACGAGCAATCGATCACCTGGGCAAGGGTGCGAACCAACGCCGTCTTGCCCAGCCCCGGCACCCCCTCCAACAGGCCGTTGCCACCGGCCAGCATACAAGTCAGCACCTCGCGCACCAACTGCCGCTGGCCGACGATCACCTTGCCCACCTCGGCCTCAACCTTCGCTACCGTCTCACGAAAGCCCGCGATCATCGCCGCCGCATTGCCAACCTGCCCGATTTGCTGTACCTGCGTCATCTTACATTCCCCTCTCAGCTTGTTTGTGCGCGTGTTGCGTCAAACAAAGTAGTCCTGTTTTGCCAGCCTGGTTCAGTTTGCTGTATTATAGCACAGGTTGCCAATCAACCCCAGCCAGGAGGATGTTAGATGAACGAACTGACCCTGCTCTACATCGTCTGTGCCGACTACGCACAGGCCGAGACGATCTCCCGCGCCCTGCTAGCCGAGCGGCTGATCGCCTGCGCCAACCTGCACCCTATCAACTCGCTGTACTGGTGTCAAGGTGAGCAGACGACCGACAACGAGGTGGTGCTACTGGCTAAGACGCTGGCCGCCCCGCCCCTGCTAGCGCGGATCGAAGCGCGGGTGCGTGAACTGCACAGCTACACCATCCCCTGCATCATGCAACTGCCGGTCTTGCGGGCCAACGACGACTACTTGCGTTGGGTGCGGGAGAATGTTGATGTTGAGTGATGAGCAAATCGTAATTGGTACCGCCGCCGAGTTCGAGCAATGGTTGGCGGCAAACGGCAAAATAGCAGCCAACATTTGGGTGATCATCTACAAGAAGGCTAGCGGCAGGCAGACCGTCACTGGCGAGGAGCTACGTGACAGCGGGCTGTGCTACGGCTGGGTGGATGTGGTGGTTAAGGCCGTAGACGATGAACGCTTTGCCCTTCAGTTCAAGCCCCGCAAGCCTAACAGCACCTGGGGGCCGAACAACCGCCGTCGCGCCCACCGCCTGCTGGCCGCCAGTCGCGTTACCCCGACAGGCATGGCGACCTTGCCGCCCGACCTGTTATTTGTACCGCTCTGCTAGCCAGACCCGCCAGCCCGCCTCGAAGTCATCCAGACCGAGGCCGAAAGCCTGGATGAAGGCTTCATCCACGCCGTTGCCCGCCACCAGGTAGTGCAGCATCGCATTGAAGCGATCCATGCCGTAGAGTTCAACCAGGTAGGCCACCCCACTGTAGGCTTGCTCGTAGGCGAGGTTGACCTGACCGCCTGCCACCTGCTGGAAGGAGGGGAACGCAGCCCAGGCGAAGAAACGGTCGTCGCGCAGTGCTTCGCGTAGGATGGTGGGGCGGCTGGCCTGCTCACTGCCCAGCGGCGCAACCCGCTCTGCCTCGTAGACCGCCAGCCCTTCGTTCAGCCAGTCGGGGCTGTTCCCCCGTGTCAGGCCCATGCTGTTCTGCACTGCGTGGGTAAACTCGTGGGCCATCAGGTTGAGGTAAGCCTGGGTCGGCGCGCCGTTGTAGGCAGCCTTGATGCTCTCGCCCGCCATGCTCCAGCCGCCTACCCAGGTTGGCAGCGACAGGCGCACGCTATCTTGCAGCAAGGCAGCACTGGGGTAGAACTTGACCTCGGTCACGCCCACCGGAGCCACATCCAGGTCGCCAGTGATCGTGGCATAGGCGCGCTCGGCGACAGCGACCATCGCCTTCGCCACCGCTGCATTGGCCGCGAAGTAGGCGATCTGGAAGTGGGGGGTAGCGAGATATTGGAAGGCGAGGTCGCTGTAGTACCACTGGCCTGCTAGCTTGCGAAAGAGTACCTGGCTGCTAACTGCGTGCGCGCCACCCAGGTCGTGCCGCTCAGTCAGCGTGGCGGTCGCCCAGCTACCGTCCGCGCCCAGGTTCAGGCGGTCAAGGGTGAGGGCGAAGTAGGTGGGCTGATGGGTAAAGAGGTCATCGAACCAGACCGTCTGCTCGTGCAAGAGCAACGGCTTCTGCGGGTCAACTGTCGCACGGAAGGCGGCAGCATCGCGCAGGTGGACGGCATCACCCCGCTGGGCAACCAGCAGGCGGATGGCTAGCTCGGCCCCTGCGCGCTCGTCTTCCACTGGCGCAGGGGGCGGCTCCGTTGGTGGCTGTCCGACAGCGGGCGGTTCGGTTGCTGGCACACTCTGTGTGGTAGGGCTGGGCTGCTCTATGATCAGGTCGGGTGGCTCGTCCGCCGTCCTGTTGCCACCTGGGTTGACTGGCGGCGGCGTGGCTTTGGGGGCAAGGCTGCGAGCAGCAGTGGGGTGGGCTGGCGCAGTCGGCAGTTTGGCGACCCGCAGTGGGTTGGTTGTCGCTGGCGGTGCCGTCGGTGCTGTGGTCGGCGGCTTCGCAGCCAGTGCGCTGGGCGAGGCGTAGGCGCGCTGGGGGAGGATTAGGTCGGGTGGAGGTGTGAGGAGTAGGGTGATAGTGTCCACTGTCGGGCTGGCAGGTGGCCGCTGTGTGGGCGTGAAGCCAGAGGGCAGCAACCGCACGGAGGCCGCCTGACCGCTGACCACGATTGGCGCAACGACGGGGAGTAGCGGGACGACGGCCAGCGTTGGCAGGGGACTACCCGCCTGCACTAGCAGCGCGAGGGCCAGCAGTAGTACGGCCAGCAGTTGGCGCGGTGGGCTGCTGCTTGGGGTTGCCAGCCGCGTCGTACTCACCTCTAGGCCAGCGGGCGGCACAAGCTGGCAGGCGGCATACCTGTCGGGTAGGTAGCCGAGACGGGTGGTGGCTTGGGGCGGCTGCGGCAGGCGGGCAGCCTCCGTCGGGGCGCGGTTGACCATAAGTTTGCTTCTCACACTGCGGCCCCTCCACTTGTGGCGCGCCCTCAGCTTGGGCCAGGGCTGGCCCGCCCTCACGCAGGACAAGCCAGGTTAGTTTCTACTCCTCTATTGTATCACCAATGCAGCAATCTTGCAATAGCGCAATAGCTTGCGAAAGAGCATAGACAGCCAGGCTAAAGCCGCCCTGAACGCGCCATCGATCTCGTCCTCCACCTTCTTCTCGTTTACTTTGGTCAGCAGCAAGATGCCAATCAGGTAGTAGATCGCTGCGCCGACCATGATCGCGCTGTAGGTGGCGACTGAGTTGAGGTTAGGGTTGAGGACGCTGGCGATCACCGTGCCGAAGACTGGGGAGAGTGCCTGCGCCCCCGCCGTCGCCAGGTTGCTAACCCCCATGTACTTGCCTGCTTGACTGCGTGGGATCAGGTCTGTGACCATCGCCCAGTCTACGGCGGTGAACATCCCGAAAAAGAGGCCAGTGAAGGTGCTGAGGATGGTTAGTAGGGTGAAGTCGCGGAAGAAGACCAGGGCTAGCGCGCCGAGGATGCCGAACACCCCACTGAGGGCGATCAGTGGCTTGCGCCCATAGCGGTCGGTTAGGAAGCCGCTGATGATCGCTGAGATAAAGCTGAAGCTGATCACGATCACCAGGATGATCGTGTAGCCTGCGGTCGCGTCGGGCAAGATCAGACCAAAGAAGTTGTAGTTCTTCAGCTTAATTACATCTTGGATGTAGTAGAGAGCGTAGGTGGTGATCGTGGTGAAGCCCATCAGGCTGAACAGGCGGGCGACCAGCAGCCAGACGAAATCGGGATACCGTTTGGCGTTGATGCTGACGATAGAGGTTAGCCGCTGGCCGAAGCTGATCCGTGGGCTGGTCGGTAGCTGGTCGGTTGGCTGTTCGCGCAGCAACAGGATGTTGACCAGCCCACCGAGGGCGACGATGATGATCACCCCCAGGCTCGCCCCGGCCAGGTCGTTGCGGCTGAGACTGATACCCATGTAGATGGCAGAGCCGATCTGCCCGGACATCTGCGCCGCCCCCAGTGCGCCGCTAGCTTTGCCACGATCCTCCGCTAGCACGCGGTCGGGCAGCAGGCCATGATAGGGGCCAAAGGCGATATTGGAGAACAACTGGGTTAGGCCGTAGAAGAAAAGAAGCCACCACCAGCCGAGCAGGATAGAGAGGGTCAGCCCCAGCACGCTGATCAGGGTCAGGGTTGTGCCGATGAAGACGAAGGGAACACGCTTGCCCACCTTCGACCGCCAGCCATCGCTGATCGCCCCGAACATCGGCTGAGCGAAGGCGGCGATGATCAGCCCTGGAAAGGTGATCCAGCCGAGCGCAGAGAGCTTGTTGTCGGCAACAGTCAGGCCGAACAGCCGTAGCCCTTCGGCAGGCAAGAGCCTCTCGTTGAGGCTCGGTATGATGAACTGGCCTATAGCACCCCAAAGTACGGTGAAGGCAAACTGGTAGGCGCAGAACCAGAGGTAGTCTAGCCCCCGCATCTTGTAGGCGGCTGGGTCGGCTTTCGCCATTGGTTGGTTGGCAGTGGTCACGATCATCCCTTTCTGCGACGTTGCATAAGCTCGTACTTATATAATACCACAGGTCGTAATCAAAAGCAAGGGCTGGGGTTCACAATCTGGGCTGCACCCACCCTACATGGTAGTACCTGGCTGCACGAGCGGTGCAGCGGCCCACTATTACATCCAAAGGCTGATAGCCGCCGCCCGCAGGTGCCGTAAAATGGAGACGCGGTGCTATCAACACAGGTCTGGGAGGCCACCGATGCTGTCCATCAAACCCCAACTTAGCGACGCAGCAGTGCGCGACTTGCTCACCGAACGCTTCGCTACCCCCACTGGCGAACTACGAGCGTTGGCGGGCGGCCAGATTGCCCAAACTATTGCTTTCGCCGCTAACGGTCGGGACTACGTTCTCCGCATCAACCCACCCACTATGCCCGACCTTGAGAAGGATGCCTACGTCTACCGCCATTACGCCAGCCCACGCCTGCCAATTCCCCCCATCTATCAGCTTGGCAGGGTAGAGGGGTTGCCCTACGCTATCTCGCAGTTGCTACCCGGCAAGAACATGATCGACTTGCCTGCCGCCGAGGTCGCTAGCTACATCCCTGCGCTGATCGAAACGCTGGACGTGATCCACGCTAGCGACGTGAGTAGTAGCACGGGCTACGGTGCCTTCGACGGGCGGGGGGTTGCCCCCTATCCTAGCTGGCGGGCATTCGTGAGCAGCGTGGGCGATGAGCATGAGCCAGGCAGCTTCTTCGGCAAGTGGCACAGCCTATTCGACGAGACCTTTCTAGAGCGCGACGTGTGGGCGCGCATCTACGCAGCGATGCTGTCGCTGCTCGACTACTGCCCAGAGGATCGCTGGCTGCTGCACGCCGACTATGCCTTCGGCAACGTGTTGGTGCAGGCCGGGCAGATCACCGCAGTGCTAGACTGGGCGAACGCTATGTACGGCGACTTCCTCTGCGACGTAGCCTGGCTCCACCATGTGCTGCCTGACCACCAGGTACTCGACCGCTGCGCCGCCTACTACGCAGCGCAGGGCAGAGCTATAGTCAACTATGCAGAGCGACTACTATGCTACAGGTACCTGATTGCCCTCGACGCGCTGCGCTACTGTGCCAAAGTGGGGCGTGAGGCCGATTACATCACTATCCGCGCTCAAACGCTGGCTATCCTTTAGCTGCTGGCTTGCGCTTCCTCGGTCAGCCGTGCTACCGCCGCCCTGCCGCCTGCGGTGATCAACTCGCCGCGCACCCTCTCGGTCAGCACCGCCGCAAAGTCATACTCCAGCAGGTGTGCGCTGAGGCTGGCGACCTCGTCCTCCGCCAGTGGGTACGCGGCGGCGGCGGCCAACTCACCCTCGTCGCTGGCTAGATAGTCGCTGGCGAAGATCACGCCGCCTGCGCCGCTGTAGTGCAGGTAGTGGCGACGCTTGCCTGGCTGCTCGATCAGGAGCAGGTCGGTAGTCGCATCGGCCCGACGCAGCACCTTACAGCCAAACGCTTCCTCGTAGGCAGCCGGGCTGCCGTAGGTTCTCTCGCTTAGGAACAGCAAATCCACCCCACCTAGCGCGTCCAACGCCTCAAACAGGTCGTCGCTCAAGGCAGGCAGCCCCACCAGCACGTTGCTGCTAGCAACAACAAAGTAAGCGAGTCGCTGCCAGCCCCCAGCCTCGTCCTCATCCTGATCATGCTGGTAGATGACGTAGACGTGCGGCGGTATCAGCAAGCTCATGTTCGCTGCCCGCAGCAGGAACTGCGTCTCACGGGAGTTCTCCTCACCCAGCATAATGCGCTCTCCCTCTCTGCTTCGATGCCCCGCCGCAGCAGGAAGATGGCTGGCAGGATCGCCACCGCTGCGACGATGGCCGCCGCCCTAAACTCCTCGGTGTAAATCTGGACAAAGGCAGCAACCACCGCCTGCCCGTTCAGGCCCGCGTTCAGGTTGGCAAGACGCACGAGGCCCCACGCTTGCAGCAGCGGCAAGGCAAGGGTCATCCCTGTCAGGCGGGCGAAGGTGACGGTAGCGGCGGCGATGCCTGCCCGGTCGCGGGGCATGGCATTGATCGCGCTGGCCGAGGTGGGGGCGATCAGCAGGCCAAAGCCGAAGCCGATCAAGCCCAGGTGTAGCCAGGTTGCCACTGGGTCGTAGACGCTGGCCGCATTCCAGCCGGAGAGTAGCCAGAAGCCCGCCGCCACCGCCAGCAAGCCCGCGACCGCCACCACAGGGTAGGTTAGCCGTTCGCTGAACAGGCCGCCGATGATTGCGCCGAGGGGAATGAAGGCGGTCATATGCAGCAGCAGCAAGCCCCCTTCTACCGCGCCGTCATGCCCGGCCACGCCAGTGAACACCACATTGCCGAGTAGGGCGAGGTTCAGTTGCGCGACGATCAAGGCCGCCCCGACCAGCAGGTTGACCAGATTCGCGCTGACGAAGCCACGAATGGCGAAGTCGCGTAGCGGCAGCAGTGGGTCGCGACCTACCCGCTCGACGACCAGAAAGAGGACGAGGGCCAGGATCGCGCCGCCCGCAAACCAGGGGAACAGTTCGGTGGCGAACAGGCGGATCGGCGGTAGCTCCGTCTTCTGCGAGAGGGCGAGGGTAAGCAGCAACAGCGTGCCGCCGAGCAGCAACCCTCCCAGCCAGTCTACCTTCGCCTGCGACTTGACGTTGGCTGGTACCAGGCGCAGGAGCAGGAAGATAGCACCCAGGCTGAGGGGGATATTGAGCAGGAATATCCAGTGCCAGTCCTTGATCGCCAGCCCCAGGCCACCGACCCCGAAGTTTAGCTGGCTGCCCTTGAGCAGGTTGACGACCGCCACCCCGTAGAAGGGGCCAAGTACGCCGCCCGCCTCGGCTACCGCCCCGATCATCCCCAGGGCGAAACTGCGCCGTCGGGGAGCGAACAGGTCGCGCACCATTGCCATGCCGATGGGCAGCACCGCCCCGCCGCCAACCGCCTGCACCACGCGGAAGCCGAGCAGCCAGCCGAGACCAGTGTCCAGCCCGAACACTTCGCTGCCGGACAGCGCACAGCCGAGCGAGCCGATGATAAAGAGGATCACGGAGGCGACATAGGTGCGGCGGTGGCCGAATACGTCGGCGATACGCCCCAGCAGCGGTAGGGCCAGGGTGTAACCAAGCAGGTAGGCAGTGACGATCCAGCCCGCCTGATCAAGGTTGTTGATCGGGATACCCAGGTCGTTGATCACCTTCGGCAGCACAGTGACGATCACCGTCTGATCGAGGGCGGCCAGGAAGATACCGACGCAAATCACCGCCAGGGTGAGGATCGGTCGTCGATTTTCGCTGGCCCCCGCCACCCCTGCCTCCCGCTCCAAAGCCGTGCTGGACAAGCTACACCCCCAGATTAAATAAAGAGCGCAAGCCCACCGCTACTTGCAGATCAGTTCTGCTGTCGGCACGTCCACCTTCACCGACTTGTCATAGTCGCTCAGGCGAATATCGTAGGTAGCATCGGGCTTGTCGGTCTTGCTGATTGGGCCGCTCAGCAGCACGCGGCGCAGGCGGTACTCGCCCTTGCTGATCCAGATATCCACCTTGAGGCTCGCCCCAGAGTTCGCGTCGGTGGTCAGAGCCTTCAGTTGGTCAGCACTGATCTGCCCGCTCAGGTGGTAGCTGTTGTCTTCCTTCTCGTCCTTGCCGATCAGCTTGAGGGCAGCGAGGTTGGAGAGGATGTCCACCGTCGCCTTCGCCGGGTCGAGGGCAAGGGTGGGGAAGGGTTGCCAGCAGTTAGAGATGCCGTTGATCAACAGGAACTGCTTGTCGCTGCCACCGTTGACGTAGTTGGCCTGTACGTTGATCGGGAAGCCCGCACCGCTGTAGCTGGCGTTGATCTTCGCGCTAACCAGGGTGGGGCGGGTAAAGTCGCCCTCACTACCTGTCACCGCGATCTTGATCCCCGCGCTAGGGGTTTGGCCTACGACCTTGAGGGTGAAGTGGAAGCTGTTTAGCTGTTTGGTGCTGGTGATTGCCCGGCTGATGATCGCGGGGCCGTCGAGGTTCTGGTCGTTGCTGTCGTCGCCGCCGCAAGCCAGCAGCAAGGTGCAGAGGCTCAGGCTGAATAGGGCGGCTAGCAGTAGCCCACGTTGGTTGCTCAAGAGATCGTCCCTCCTTCGCATAGAGGATACCACGCCATGCACCTGCTGATCAAGGTGCGCGGCTGTGGGCAACAAAGTGGGCAGCACGCCTGGCGCACTGCCCATCCCTGCCCCTCTAAAGGGTTGATTACTTCTGGATGTTGAAGAACATCTTGATCTGCATGCTGCCCTTGTCCGTCTGCTGGGTGGTCAGACCCCAGGCATGGAAGGGCGCAATCAGCGGCTTGAAGTCGGTGTTGTAGCTGCTGTTGTTGCTGCCCATCACTTGCTCTGCGAACTGGCGCAGGCTGCCAATGTTGATGTAGAGGCGGCCCGCATCTGGCTTGAGCAGGCCCGCAAAGGCCGTCTTGTAGTCAGCATTGCTCGTCACCTTGTCGCCCTGGCCGAAGCCGTCAATCGCGCTCTTGCCCACTGCCACGTAGAACTTGCCGTCCTTGAGGCCGTAGAACAGAGCCTGGCTTGGGCTGCTGCTGCTGAAGGGGACGCTGTAAATATCGCCGTCCTTGCTCATGGTGATGCCGCTATCTGGGCTGGCGGCCATCTGCTTCTCAAGCAGCGCGCTGATCTTGGCAATGCCCGCCTTAGCCTTGTCGCTGTTGCTGACGCTGAGGACGAAAGCACCCTGGGCCGGGAGCATAGGGCTGCCACCAGGGGCGACGTAGAGGGTGTACTCGCCGTCCATCCAGGAAAGGATGTCCTCATCAAGGTCGAGGCCAGTCGCTTCCTTCAGTTGGCTCTTGATCTGGTCGCTGCTCATGCTGGTAGTGCTGGCACCAGGGCAGGCCTTGAGTTGGTAGTCGAGGCTCTTGAGGCCATACTGCACGGCACCCTTGATGTCCTGCCCACCGAGGACGACCCAGCTACCAGCAGGGGCCTGCTCAAAGAGAGCGCGGCTGTCCATTGCCTTCGGGACGTAGAGCATATTCTGCATTTCAGCAGGCAGCTTGCTGGTGTCTATCGAGCTAACCAGGTCAATCTCCACGCCGTTGTCGCGGGGGGTGAAGCTGGACATGAAGTTGCCGTCGTAGCTGTCCAGTTGCTTCATCATGCAGTCCAGTTGGGCCTGGCTGTTGCCCATGCTGCTACTGGTGGCACCGAGGCTAGCCATGCTCACCATGTAGGAGTTCATGCCCATGCCGAGCAGGTCAACGCTCTGGCCGAGGTTGAGGTAGAAGGTGACGGTGCGACCTGCGGGCAGCTTGGCGGCAGAAGCCTTGTACTGTGCGCTGCTGTCGAGCGAGAGGTTAGCATCCTTGTTCGCGTCGAGAACCTTCTTGATCAGCTCCTTGTTGGCACTGACGATCCCCTCGCGGCCAACCAGGGTCGCGTAGTAGCTCTGCTCGTCGGTGGTCAGCTTGTAGATGGCGTTGCCGCTGTAATCCTCATCCTTAGTTGCCTTGCCGAGGTCGCTAGTCTGGCTCTCCAGCTTGCTGAGGAAGCCGCTGCCGTTAGCCTTCGCCACGTCCAGGTCAACAATGGCAAACACGCTGTCGTTGGCAAACTTGACGCTGGCACAGGCATCGGCGTTGGTGGTGCTGTTGCTGCTCATCATCTGCTTGAGCTTGGCTGCGTCTGCGACAAAGCCAATCGTAACATTGCCGTTGAGCAAATCCTTGACTGTGCTAGCCTTAGTAAAGAGGCTGGTGTTGGAGTTGCACTGCTTGGCTACATCAGGCATGGCCGTGCTGCTGTCGCTGGCCGTGCTGTTGAGCTTGGCCCATAGTGCCTTGAAGCCGTCTTGGGCCTCAAAGGTTTCGCGCAGCTTGGCGAGGCTGGCCTCGGCGGTGCCGCCCGGCTTCGCGTCGTAGGTAACGAAAGCGAGGGTATCCTTGGGCATTAGCTTGCTGTGGGTAGTGGCCGCCAGTGCGCCGCCCTTGCTGATGAAGAACCAGGCACCAGCCCCAGCCGCTGCAACCAGCAGCAGGGTAAGCAGGATCGCTGGCAGAGGATTGCTGCGCCGAGCGGTCGCCACTGCTGCGCCCTGAGGTGCTGCGGCGTAATCGTACTGCGGTTGAGTGTTACCAGCTTGTGGCTGCCCATAGCCGGTCTGGTCAGTAGGGCGAGCGTACTGCTCGTTGCCTGGCTGGTTGGGATCGTAGTTACTTGCCACGAAGAACTCCCCTTTCTTGAATACAGGCTGCAAAGCTGCTGGCCTGACTTACCTTATAACCTAATTATACGTAAATGCGCCGCCTTGGACAATGCTACTTTAGCATCAGATATCCCGTCTGGCGGGTCTGAGGCTGCTGCATGGCACTGCTTACCATACTCTATACGCTAGCGGATCGCAGTTTGTTGCAACGCAGCAGGGATCGCGCCATTGCTGACCTGTTGATGGGACAGGTGGCAAGAGCTTTTTGTTGCAACCCTTAACCATCGTCCACTCCTCTTATTATACCCGATCCACAAGCCTGAGCGCAGGTTAGGGCAGCGGGAAGCAAGTGCAGGTTGCCACTTTGTGCTATAATCGCAACCACGAATGGGCTGTTAGCAACCACAAAGGAGTGGCGCACTGCTGCCACCATTGCCAGAGTGCCGCCAACCGCCAGCGACGTTGACGACTAACCGCTCTGGCGCGTATAATGACGCGGAAACCTGAACAAGGAGAAAGTGTGCGTGGACGACAACCAAAAGAGCAACGAGGAGCAGCAGTTGCCTGCTGACCTGTTGGCGATCCTGGCCTACCCTGGTACCAACATCCCGGTGGTGCAAGAGGGCAACTACGTGGTTTGCCGCGAGAAAGGGGTACGCTTCCCAATCGAGAACGGTATCCCAGTGATGCTGTTGGAGCGGGCCGAGCCGCTGGCCGAAGCAGCCAGCCCCCAGGTTTAGCGAACGTAGCTGATGCCCAACCAACAAGCGGGGCTGCACCTCTGCTTCTACTATCCGCAGATCAAGAAGTTGAGCGGGGCCGAGCGGCTGATCCTGCGCCTGGCCGCGCACCTGGCCGCCCAGCCAGAGGTGGCGGCGGTAAGTATCGTCACCCACTACTTCGCGCCAGAATGTGAGCCGGAGATTGGCCCTGGCGTGCGAGTGATCAGCAGGCAGCAGCGGTTGGATCGCTTCGCCAGCCATTACCTCAATGCCGGTTTGGAGTATGTGCAGGGGCCAACCCTCCTACGCGACGTGCCGGGTGGCAGCGATGTAGTTTGCTTCTTCGGGCCGCCCAGCCTACCCAGCCTGTTCCTCGCTCGTAGCCTCAGCCGCATCTGGCGCAAACGGCCCTGCCTCTACTTCTGCTACGAACCACCGCGGGTGATCTACAGCGACACCACTGCTGTTGTGCGGCGGCTGGGCGCACTCGGCTGGCTGGCCCGCCCCCTACTTGCCCTCTACAAGCGGCTAGATCGCGCCTTCGTGCAGCGAGCCGACCGCGTGCTGGCTAATGGCGATTTCGGCGCAGAGTTGATCCGCCGCGCCTATCACCGCCGCGCCCGCGTGATCACGCATGGGGTAGACTTCGCACCCGCCAGCCCCTCTGCTGTAGCTGACCTGCGCGCTCGCCTCAAGCTACCGTTGGGGCTGCCGGTCGTTCTCACCGTCAATCATCTGCACCCGCGCAAACGGATCGACCTCTTTATAGAGGCCATCGTTGCCATGCAGCAGCCTGTGGTTGGCCTGGTGGTTGGCACTGGCCCAGAGGCGGCGGCGTTGCAGGCGCAAGTGGGGCGGCTGGGTTTGCAGGAGCGGGTGCTATTCAGCGGCTTCCTGGCCGAGGGCGAGTTGCCCGCTGCCTACGCCCTGGCTGATCTCTACCTGCACACTGGCAAGCAGGAGAGCTTTGGCCTCAGCGTGATCGAGGCGTTGGCTGCTGGCAAGCCCGTCGTCAGCGTGGCCGAGGGCGGCCCGTGCGACACAGTGAGAGAGGGGCAGAGCGGCTATCTGCGACCAGCGGACGCGTCCACCCTGGCCGCAGCCTGCGACCAACTGGTGGCGCACATGGGGGAGCGAGTGGCAATGGGCCGCTTTGCCAGCGACGACATAGCCCAACGCTTTAGCTGGCAGCAGGGTGCGCGGGACTTCCTTGCCAACTTTGGCCTCTAAGCTGGTGATTACTAGACACCCCTACTTGCTCGCTTTTGGCGGTTATCTGCTGCTGGCGGTCGGCTTCACCTGGCCGCTGCTGCTGCACTTGGACAGCGTGGCGGGGCGCGGCGGTGACGCTTACCAGAACCTCTGGAACATCTGGTGGGTGTGCGAGGCTCTGTTCAGCGGCCACTCGTTCTACCACTCAAATCTGATCCTCTACCCCGAAGGTACCAGCCTCTACCTGCACACCCTGACTCCCTACAACGGTATTATCAGCGCGCCGCTGCAACTGTTGTTGCCGCTACCAGTAGTCTACAATCTGCTTTGCCTGCTGGCGGTCAGTCTGGCCGGGCTGGGGATGTACCTGCTGGCAGCAGACCGATGTGGTCGGGGAGGGCTGATCCCCTTCTTCGCAGGGGCAGTCTACGCCCTGTCGCCCTACGAGTTCGCTCACCTGAGCATCGGCCACCTGAACCTGATCTCCATTGAGTGGCTGCCCTTCTACCTCTGGGCTTTGCTGCGGGCGATCAGCTTGCCGCCTGGCCCAGCATCAGCTAGTCCGCGCCGCCCCGGCCTGGAACTGCGCTGGGTGCTGGCGGCGGCAATCTGCCTGATCCTCACTGCGCTATGCGACTGGCAATACGCCTTCTACCTTGCCCTGATCAGCGGGCCGCTGGTAGTCTGGCAGGCGGTGCGCCAGCGACGCTGGTGGGTGCTGTTCAACGCAGCGGCAGTGACGGCCCTGGCTGGGGTGGTACTCGCCCCCATCGTTCGTGGTTTGCTGGGCGAGAGCGGCAGCGGCGAGTTTATCGCCCCGCCCGTAGAGCAGACCAAACAGTTCTCGGCTGACCTGGCCGCCTTCTTCCTGCCCGGCCCGCTGCACCCGCTGTGGGGGGCGGATAGCGGTTGGTGGGACAGCCACTTCAGGGCGGGGTTTGGCGAAAGCCCAACCTACCTCGGCTATCTTCCGCTGTTGTTGGCGGCGGTCGCGGTCGTGCTATGCTGGCGGCGGGCCTGGTTCTGGGCGGTGACGGCTGCCGTCGCCCTATTCGTCAGCCTCGGCCCCCAGTTGCACGTCGCGGGCGCGGTGAAGGCCGACCTGCCCTACTTCCTCAACCAGATACCGGCCCTCAGTATGTACCGGATGCCAGTGCGCTTCGTGGTGGTGGTGATGCTCTGCCTGGCAGTGCTGGCGGCGATTGGCCTGGCCCGCTCGTTGGCGGGGCGCAGCCTGCGGCTACAGCGGACGGTGGCTGCGGTTGCGCTGCTGATCTTGTTGGTCGAGTACCTGCCCGCGCCCTTCCCCTTCGCCTCGGCCCAGCAGCCCGCCTTCTACAGTCAGATTGCGGCGGCCGGGGGCGGTTACGCGGTGGTTGAGCTGCCAATCAACCTCGCGCAGGGCCGCTACGTCTACGCTCAGACCGTCCACCAGAAGCCGCTGGTTGGCGGCTACCTGGCCCGCTTCAAGCACTACCGCACGATAGAGGACGTACCTGGCTTCCGCGAACTCTACTACCTGGACGCGGTGCCGCCCGACATCTTCGCCAGCCCACCTGCGGCGCAACTGGCGGCCCTACGCTACTGGGGGGTGCGCTACCTGATTGTCCATCCCGCCAAGTTCAGCGGGGCGCGGGCTGCCGCTTTGCAGGTTGCACTGGCCGCCCTCGCCGAACCGACTGTGCGCTATCAAGACGAGCAGATCACCGTCTATACGGTCAAGGCGGGTGCGCTGCTACCATTCCTCAGCCTGGGCGACGGCTGGGGTGGCAGCTTCGGCGGGCCACGCGAAGGAGACGGCAGCGCGCCGCTACAACGCTCGTTCAGCGGCACTGCCAGCTTCCAGCTTCGCTGGCTGGCAGGTGGTAGCTATAGCCTCAGCCTCGACGCGCAATCGATAGACCGAGGGGCGGGTCAGCAAGCAACCTTGCGCCTGGAGTTGGATGGGCGGCTGCTGGGGGAGTTTGTGCTGGGCGATCAGACACAGGCGGTCAGGGTGCCACTGGCTCTGGTTGGGGCGCAGGGTACCGGTGAGCTACGCCTGTTTGTTAGCCGTGGCAGCCTGGTGATTAGCCGCGTCGCCCTGTCTGCTCCACGTTGAGCCGCTCATTCTCAATCAGTAGGGCGAGACGGCTGGCGGCGGCATTCATCGTCTCCAGGTCGCCCAACTGGATCGTGTTCTCTGCGCGGAAGGTGGTCAGTTCGATCAGGCCGAAGCTCTGGCCGCGCACCCGCAGGGGCATGATAGCGCAGGCTCCCTCCTCCGCAGTCAGGCTGCCCGGCTGTTGGTTGAGGTTGAGGTGTTCGAGCAGCAGCGGGGTGAGCAGGTAGGCGCGGAGGCGGTCTGCAATCTCGTCCAGGTGGTTGATGATGTAATCGCTCTGGATCAGTTGCACCACAGGGTCGCGGTTGTATAGGGCGGCCAGGCTCAGGCTGGGCTGACCAGCCCCTGCCACGCTCAGGTAGATTGTGCAGGTCGCCTTGCTCAGGTCGCCAAGCGTCTTAGCGATGCGGATGATTACTTGCTCTAGCGGCAGTTCCCCAACCAGCAGTTCGTTGATCGCCTCCACTGCCTCGCGGCGGTTGACCGCTAGCTGGTTCTCATGCTCAAAGCGGGAGTAGAGCATTGGGCCGCAGAGTAGCCCACAGACCACTTCGAGGTACTCGTACTCGTCCTCGTCCCAGGCGTTGGGGTGGTAGCTTTGGGCGTGCAGCCCACCCATCACTCGTCCGTCTACCATCACTGGGATGTCGGAAAGGGTACGCACCCGCGGCGGCGTGTTGCCGAGCGAGACGACAGTGTACTCATGCTCGTCCTCCACCCGCCAGTTGTTCTCGCGCTGAGGCCGCCCACTAACTATCATCTGGCGCACTCGCACAGTTGCCAGCTTGTGCAGGTTCATCGGCCTGGTCAGCTTGCGCTCCTTACCGTCCACCAGGGCATAGATGTACTCGACCGTTGCCGCCTGCTCGTGGTAAAGGGAGATCAGGAGAGCGTCTACGCTAAGGATTTCGCCCACCTTGCGGGCGACGAAGCGGCAGAGGGAGAGCAGCGAAGTGTGCCGCTGGGCATACTCGCTGATCTCGGTCAGGTTCTGTAGGCGCAGGTAATTGCGCTGCTCCCGGCGGCTGGCGAATGAAGCAGCGGCTACTTTCTCCTCGTTCTGGTCACTGCCAAAAGGCGAGTTGTTCTGCTCCTCTCGCACTCTGATCTCTCCTTACGCTGCTCCGCCGCATTCTACACAGCAAGGTGATTGTAGCACACTTTGGGCAGCCCCGTGCAGCCCCTAAATAGCAAGAACCCCAGCCCGCCGGGGTTCAATGCGTGTGCTGAAGGATCAGCCGCCCTACCGTTGGACGGCGAAGCGGTAGCCTACCCCGCGCACAGTCTCCAACAGGTGTGGGTCGCTAGGGTCGTCCTCAATCTTCTCGCGTAGCCAACGCACGTGAACATCCACCGTGCGGCTGTCGCCTGCGTACTCATAACCCCACACTTTGTCTAGCAGGTGATCACGGGAGAATACCTGACCCTGGTTGAGGACGAGGAAGGCGAGCAGGTCGAACTCGCGGGGCTTCATGCTCAATTCGGTGCCAGCACGAGTGACCATGTGCTGACCGAGGTCAACGGCGATTGGCCCCGCCCGCAGCACACTCTGGCGGGCGGCTGGTTGCGGTTGGTTAGTCGGTGGTTCGCTCTGCTCGGTGCGGCGCAGCAAGGCTTTGACGCGGGCTAGCAGTTCGCGCAGGCTGAACGGCTTGGTCACATAGTCGTCGGCCCCTAGTTCGAGGCCCAGTACCTTGTCGATCTCCTCATCGCGGGCGGTGAGCATGATGATCGGTACCTTGCTCTCCTTGCGGATCGTGCGGCAGACTTCCATGCCGTCCACCCCAGGCAGCATCAGGTCAAGCAGGATCAGGTTCGGCTTGCTGCTGCGGGCGATTGCGACCGCCTCCCGGCCATCGCTGGCGGTGTGTACTTCATAGCCCGCCTTGACCAGGTTGTAGCGCAGGGTATCAAGGATCGTCGGCTCGTCGTCAACTACCAGGATTTTGTCCAACGCAATGCTCCTTCTTCGCCTACCGCTTGCGGCAAGGTGGGGTGGTCCAGCTAGCCTGTTAGCGGCTGCGAACTGCTAGCCGCTGGTGGGTGGCGCATTTGAACTCGTGCCGAGTACCAAAGGTTGCCATCGTTATACCCTGCCTGCCAATTTAAGTTTGTTCGGTGTCTGGATTATCCTTATTATACCCTGCCACGTTGCCAATTGGCAAGCTGCACTGGTTGCCCCTGGCGATGCTGAACTCTTGCCCTTCCCCCGCCGCCGCTTTGCGGGTAAAATAGAGGGAGACAACCACGCAGGAGGGCTAGCTTGATTATCCGCAACGTCACCGCCGCCGAACTGGAGAGCTACGCCCAGATCAGCGACGACCCAGTACGCAACCGCAACTATCTTGGCTATGTGAAGGTGATGTTGCGCGAGGGCTATACCAACCCTGGCTGGCTGTTCGTCGCCGAAGCAGCGGGCAAGATCGTGGCCCGCGCTGGCTACTGGTCGCTGCCGCACTTCCAGCAGCCGCAGCTACTCGACCTGCTGATCCTGCCCTGGGCAGGCGACTACCTGGCGGTGGGTAGCCAACTTTTGCAGGAGAGCCTGACGGCCCTGCATGAGCGAGGAGCCGAGCGGCTAGGCTTCGAACTCGATCTTGTGCCTGGCGACCCAGCAGCAGCCCGCGAGCGCAACCAGCAGGCGATCATCACTGCGGAGGCAGTGGGATTCCAGCCCAGCCGCCAGACCCTGCGCTTTGAGCTAACCGATATGCACGCCCCAATTAGCCTGCCCAGCCGCCTGACCTTCCGCAACTTGACTACAATGGGCGAGGAGGCTTTCATCGCGGCGATGGCACTCGTCTCCGAAGGTAGCCTGGATCGCAACGTGCAGGCCAGTCGGACGCAGTTGGGGGCGCGCGCTGCCGCTGGCGAACACTTCATGGGGATGCAGGGCTTCAAGTACGAGCCGGGCTGGTGGCAACTGGCCTACCTGCCAGTTGGCGGCCTGGCTGGGCTGGTGATGCCCGCCCGCAATGATGGTGGCCCGGTCATCGCCTACATCGGCGTAGTGCCAGAGCAGCGCGGCAACGGCTACGTGGACGACTTGCTGGCGAAGGGGACGGCGATCCTGACGGCCTCCGGTGCCTGGCGCATCCGGGCCGACACCGACACCCAGAACGCGCCGATGGCCGCTGCCTTCCGTCGGGCGGGCTACAAAGGATTTGCCCGCCGCCACGAGTACACGATCCGTCTGCCCCACGATCTGCGCTGATGCTAACCCGAATCTGGTGCATAAACCCCTTGCGCTGCTTAGAACATTCAAGCTATAATGTGACATAACACCAGCCCCCAATTAGAGCCAACGAGAGCCAACCTGATGACCAGCCTTGTACTTGCCGAAGTTGCGGTCAACCGTGCCTTGCGGCCCGCCGACAGCCGCCAGCTACTTGCCCCCCAGGGGGAGGAGCGCGCCCCAGACCTGGCTGCCACCTTTCATTATCGGGTGGGGGAGGGGGCCGATGTGCGCCTCGGCCACCACGTCTGGGTCAACTTCGCCAACAGTTACCTGTCGGGGATCGTAGTCGGCCTCGGCGGGCTATCGCCAGTGGCAGAGGAGCGGCTCAAGCCGGTTGGTGGCCTGCTGCACCCCCAGCCGATGCTTACTGGCGAGCAGATCGCCCTCGCCCGCTGGATCAGCCGCTACTACCACTGCGCCCTCTACGAAGCCCTCAGCCTGATGCTGCCGCGTGGCTTCGAGCAGAAGTTGACGACAGTAGCCGCCCTCAGCGAGCGCGGTCGGATAGCGAATGCGGATCACGGGCTGGTCGGCAAAGGCCAGCGGGCGATCCTTGACCTGCTCAAGATGCACGGCTCGCTCACCCACAAGGAGCTAGCTACCTACTACCGCCTGGCCCTGGGCGTGAAGGGGATAGAGGGTAGCGTAGAGCGCATCCGCGAAATCGTCAGCCAGTTGGTGAACCGAGAACTGGTGCAGATCGAAGTAAAGCTGGAAGCTGCCAACGTCAAGGCCCGCATTGCCCGCTTCGTGCGTCTCACCTACCGCGAGGAGGGACGCGTTGGCACGGCGCAGAAGCGCGCATTGGCGGCGGTCGAACGCTGCGCCGATGGGGACGGCTGGGCCGACGCGAAGGAGGTCATCCTCCGCGCCCCAGCTACCCTGGAGACCCTGCGCGGCCTGGTTGCGCGTGGCTTGCTAGAGATGCAGGAGCGCGAGTCGCGCCGCGACCCCCTGGCCCGCACCGCCAGCACTGCGCTGCAAGAGGTGATGCACTCCTCCTCGGCCACCGCCCTCGACCTCACTCCCCAGCAGGCAGACGCGGTGCAGGCGATCACCGCCGCCCTCGACGGCCAGGCCAGCCCGCCAGGGCAGACCTACCTCCTACACGGCGTAACTGGCAGCGGCAAAACGGAGGTTTACCTGCAAGCGATCAGCCACCTGTTGGCGGCGGGCGGCCAGGCCATCGTCCTGGTTCCCGAAATATCGCTCACCCCCCAGACGGTCAGCCGCTTCACCGCCCGCTTCCCCGGTCGCGTTGCCGTGTTGCACAGCGGTCTGAGCGACGGCGAACGGCACGACGAGTGGCAGCGCATCGCCAGGGGTCAGGCCGACATCGTGATCGGCGCACGCTCGGCCATCTTTGCCCCCCTTGCTCGCCTACGCCTAATTGTTATTGATGAAGAACACGACCAGTCGTACAAGCAGGGTGACGGCGTGCGCTATCAGACCCGCGCTGTCGCCCAGCAGCGGGCGGTCTTGCTCGGCCCTGCCGCCCTGGTCGTACTCGGCTCAGCCACGCCCGACGTTGGCAGCTACCAGCAGACGATGACTGGGCAGGCTGGTTTGTTGGAGATGCCGAAGCGAGTGGGCGACTTCCAGTTGCCGCCAGTGCAGGTAGTAGATATGCGGGCGGAGCTACGTAGTGGCAACCTCAGTATGTTCAGCCGCGTCCTGCACGCTGGGATCGAGCAGACGCTGGCCGATGGCAAGCAGGCAATCCTCTTTCTCAACCGACGGGGCAGCGCAACCTTCGTCATGTGCCGTGACTGCGGCCACGTTGCCGCTTGCTACGCCTGCGAGGTACCCTACGCCTACCACGCCGACGAGAATACGCTGATCTGCCACCGCTGCGACCGCCGCGCCCGCCCGCCCACAGCCTGCCCGCTCTGCCACAGCCGCCGCATCAAGCACTTTGGCGCGGGTACGCAGAAGGTAGTTGAGGAGGTACAGAGCCTCTTTCCTGCTGCTCGCGTGCTACGCTGGGATCGGGACAGCAGTGGCGGGCGGGATGCCCACGACCGGCTGCTGGGCAGCTTCGTGCGCGGCGAGGCGGACATTATGGTGGGGACACAGATGATCGCCAAAGGGCTGGATATTGCCGCCGTCACCCTGGTTGGGGTGGTCAGTGCCGACACCAGCCTCTACCTGCCCGACCTGCGCGCCGCAGAGCGCACCTTCCAGCTACTAACCCAGGTGGCGGGTCGGGCTGGGCGGCGCGGCGACCCCGCCACCGTCATCTTCCAGACCTACACCCCCGAACATTACGCCATCGAAGCGGCCAGCCACCATGACTACGCCAGCTTCTATCGCCAGGAAATCTTCTTCCGCCAGGACAAACGCTACCCCCCCTTCAGCCAACTGGTCAGCTTCGTCTACAGCGGCACCGACGAGGCGGAGTGCAAGCAGGAGGCGGCCAACTTCGCCAGGGTGCTTGAGCGGCGGCTGAAGCGGGTGAGCAGCAAAGCCGACCTGATCGGCCCCGCCCCAGCCTTCATCCGCAAACACAATGGCCGCTACCGCTGGCAGATCATCGCCCGTGCCAGCAACCTGCAACCGCTGCTCAACGGCCTGCTGATCCCCCAGGGCTGGATAGTTGACGTTGACCCCGCCAGTGTGCTATAAATTAGCCACATTCGGCCCTATTAGCGGGGTAGAGAGGCTTGTGAGCAGTGTGGCTACGTCGAGCTTTACGCTACTGATGTGAAGAAGCTGCGCCCACCCGCAAGTTAAATCCAAAATGGAGAACGAACTGGTCTATGGCAATCCTTGATATTGTACAGGACGGTGACCTAGTGCTGGCGAAGAAATGCACGCGAGTGACCACCTTTGATGCAAAGCTGCGTAAGTTGGTGGATGATATGTTTGAGACGATGTACTACGCGAACGGCGTGGGCCTCGCCGCCAACCAGATCGGCCTGCCCCTGCGCCTGATCGTGATCGACGTGCCGCCCGATGCAGAGGATCGGCAGCGCGGCTTCAAGATTGCGATGGCAAACCCGGAGATCGTCAGGCTGGAAGGGGAGGAGACCACCCCCGAAGGCTGCCTCAGCGTCAAGGGCTGGGTCGGCGATGTGCAGCGGGGCTACAGGGTAGAGGTCAAGGGGCTGGCCTTGATGCCCAATGGTCAGTGGAAGGAGCAGAAGGTCAAGGCCCATGGCTTTCTGGCCCGCGCCTTCCAGCACGAGTGCGACCACCTCAACGGGGTTCTCTACACCAGCCGCGTAACCGACATTACCACGCTGCACAAGATCGAACGCAGCGAAGAAGAAGTTGAGCAACTACGGCAACAACTCACCGAACTGCGCGAGAGCGCAAACGCGGGTGCGGCAAAGGACACAGGTGCGTTAATGGCAACTCTACGTGTGATGAGCTTCAACATCCGAGGGGCGAACTACCCTGACGGCGCGAACGCCTGGCCCGCCCGTGCTGCCCTCAATGTCGCTACTATCCAGCAGTACGCCCCCGACCTGATTGGTTTGCAGGAGGTGCAGGCCGACAACCTGACTTACTACCGTCAGCACCTACCAGGCTACCAGTTTGGTCCTGGCCCGCAGTACAACAACGCCGAACCCTACGACTATGTGGCCCTCGCCTGGCGACCAGAGCGGCTGCAACTGCTGCACGCGGGCGGCTTCTGGCTTAGTCCGCAGCCCGCGCACTACTCGGAGCCAGCCTGGGGGGCGGTGCAGGTGCGCTCGGCAAACTGGGCGCGCTTTGAACTGGTGCAGGGCGGTCAGCAGTTCGTCCACCTCAACACCCACCTCGACTACATCAGCGAGCAGGCGCAGGTGGAGGGAACGAAGCTAATCCTCAGCCAACTGGCGGGGGTACGCGGCGGCCTACCCGCCCTCGTCACTGGCGACTTCAACTGCAACCCCGACAGTGCTCCACACGCCCTGTTCCTTGCTGCTGGCTACCAGGACAGCTACACCACGCTCGGCAATCGTGACGACCTTGCTGACCCCACCAGCTATACCACCCATTACTTTCTCGGTGATAGCTACCGCCCGCAGGACTTCCATGGCTCTGGACGTATAGACTGGCTGCTGACCAGCGGCGCACTCACGCCCACCAGCTACGCTGTGGCCCGCGATGCCCAGCCGCCAGTCTATCCCAGCGACCATTATCCTGTGCTGGTAGATTTCAGCCTCGGTTGAAGCGGGCGCGAACCTACCGCCGCGCCCGCTGATAGCGGTAGGCGAACACGCCGATCAGTACGGCGGCAATCACCAGGTAGCGGAAGGCGGCCACGCGCCAGCCCCCAGCGGCAACGAACAGGCCGAGGAAAGCGACGAACACCCCACCTACGATCCAGGCCGCCTGCTGCCAGCCAGGGAAGAACTGGTTGGGGCCGGGCTGGCGCGCCTTAACCTCGGCGTAATGCTCGTCGCAGTAGGTAGCATCGTTGAACTTGTTGATGCAGAGCAGGCAGCAGGGCTTCGCGCAGAGGTCGCAGGCGGCTAGCGCAGGCGCGTCGGGGTGGATGGGGCAGCGCGCATTGAAGGCAGTTGCTCCCTCGAAGGCCGCTGGCACCTCGCGTTGAGCCGCTACGCCGTAGTGCAACTGGCAGAGATGCTGCCCGCGATAGTAGTTGATGCAGATCACGCACAAGGCATTGCGGCACACCTGGCAGCGGCCTATCGCCCTGTTATCAGCGTGACGGTAGCAATTGGCTCCAAACATAGCTCACCTCTCCTGATTTGCCCGCAAATAGCAGCCTGCTGTCAATCCTCAAAGTAGCCGAAGCGTTCAGGGTCAGCGCGCAGATCGAAGCCGTTCGCCAACGCTTCAGCGGCCACCTCGATCCCCCGGCGCACCATCGCGGTGCTGAGGGGGTGTTGCTCCGGCGCGAAGGAGAGCAGACTGGCGGCCACCCCCAGCGTGATACGGGCCAGCCCTTCTTCACCAGCGAGGGCCAGCCACTCGGCCATGCGCCCCAGGCGAGCAACGCAGGCGGTCAGTCGCTCCCCCCCGAAGCTTGCAGCGATCAAGCGGCGGGTAGCAGTGCGTAGGGCTGCATCAAGCTGCTCCTGCTTGCGCTTGCTGGGCTTGCCACGGCGTGGCATCAGGGCCAAAATTTGCTCTACCTCGTCGTAGAGGGCTGGGCTTTCGATGAACCAGCCGACAAAGTAGCTGCTCTCTAGCAGAGCCAGCACTGCTTCTTCCACTTCCTGCGGCGAGTAGAGGCGGGGGGTGGGGGGCAGGGCGACGCTCACTGGCTGCGGCGGCGCAAACTGCCAGATCGTCTGGCTGAACAACTGGTAGCCAAGCGGCAGGCTGCGCTCCTTCGCCCAGGTTTGCGCGTGGGCGGCCAGCAGCAGGCAGCGGGCGTAGTCAAAGTCTACCTCAAGGTGTGGTACGTCGCCCACGTCCTCGTCCTCCAACTCTGCGTCAGCTAGCAACTCCGCAAGGTTGGGGTCGGCGGCGGCAGGGTTGATAGCCACCAGTTCGCGCAGGCTGTCGCGTATCTCGCGGTTGAGGTTGTTGGGGGCAAGGTCTTGCAGCAGCCCATTGTGCTGGCTGCCGAGCGGCGCGGGCGGCGGCAAGGCAGCGGTGGGGTAGCGGATCTGGCCCAGCGCATCCTTCACGCCAAGCTCCTCGTGCAGAAGCACGTTGAGCAACTCGTACTCGTCGCCGTCCGGCACCGCCAGCCAGAGCATCTGGGTGCCACGCCCATCAAGTAGGCTGAGGAAGGCGCGGCTGCCAGTTGGCGGCGAGACAGGGGTGGGCGGTGGCGCGCCGAGGGGGGTGGACAGGCGCAGCTTGCGGATTGCCCGCTCCACGAGAGCGCGTTGGTCGGGCGGCAATAGGGGGGCTAGCGAAAAGAGGGCGGCAGCGGCGGCGGCACTACGCTCTCCCGACCGCTCCTGGGCAATCCGCAGCAACTCCTCCACCGCGTCCACCTTCAAGTCGGTAGTCTGCGCGAGCAGGCGCAACGGCAGCACTCCCAGGCTGCCTTCCATATCGTGCAAGCTGTTGAAGAAAATCTCGTGGACTTCGGCTGGGCTAGCCAGCACGCTTTCCATGTAGTCGAGCAGCAGGCCGGGGCTGGCTATTGCCTCCTCCAGGCTGACTTCGAGCGAGCGGCGGGCGGCAGTGGCCGGGTCGCGTAGGGTCGCCATGAAGCTGTCGGAGAGTGGTTCGCCACTATGCTGGGCGAGGACGCTGGCGCAGGCTAGCCGCTGCAAGTCGGGCCGCTGGCGGTCGTGGCTGGCCCGCTGCAAGCCGTCTACCAGTACTTGCTGCACGCCAGGCAGAGCAGCCCCGATCAGTAGCAGGCTGCATTGTAGCACGCTAGCACGATAGTCGTTCAGCCGCTCTAGCAAGACAGCCAGCACTGAGCGTGCGCTGCCACTATGCGCCGCTTCGTAGGCCAGCAAGGTGATCGCTGGGGCGGTAGGCGCAGTATTAAACAGCACTTCAAGGGCAGCATCAGCCCGCTGCCGCTCGGCCAATACGCGGTCGAGGCGGGCTGGCTCTGGCAGCTTGCGGCGGCGGCTGTCGGGCGGCTGGCTCATCATCAGTGGATGTCGGGAGCGGTGCTGGCGGGAAGATCGCGGGTGAGAGCCGCAGGGTCGCTGCTGGCGGGCAGGTCGCTCAACAGAGCATCCGGCTGTTGGGCCTTCAGTTGGGACTCGGCCCTGCGTTCCAGCCTGTCAGCCTCGCGGCGGTTGCTACTCACGCGCTCAAGCAGCGGGCTGGCTACCGCCTCGTCGTACCAGCCGCGCACAGCAGTCGCCAGTGCAGCGGCTGGCAGCAGCGAACCTGCCAGCGTATCAGCAGCAAGGCGGGCGGCCAGCGCGTGGTAATCACCCACATAACGCTCTGTGCTGGCGTAATCACGGAGTTCATAGCTGCTGGCGACCTCATCGAGCAGCGTAAAGAGGCGGGCGTTGCTGTCCAACTCACCCGCCAGGTCAGCCAGCGGTGGGCAACCGCTAGCCTGCGCTGTCGTGCGGGCGGCAGTGGTCAGCCGTTGCAGGTCGGCTTGCTGCGCCTGCCATTCACTGCGTAGCGCATCTGGAGACTGGGCCAGCCGCAACCGCTCCTCACGCCCGCTGCTAACTGCTGTCGCCCTCTCCCACGCGTAGTAGGTAGCCAGGAATTGCCAGAGTGGGCTACCCTTAGCCAGGGCAGCCCGATAGAGGTTCAGGTCGTCGTGCAGCAGAACCGCTACCTGACCCTTCTTGGACCTATACTGGGCCTGCCACTCGGCCCCGGCTGCTTCTACCTGCCCGTCGCTGGCTGCTTCGAGAGCCAGGTCTACCCTGGTGATCGTCTGTTGCATCTGACTGCTGACTACTACCGCCTGCCGCATGGTGGCAGGGTCGCTAGCCCTGCTGTACTGGCGCAGGCTGCTGCTCA
>JBBROH010000038.1:0-25090 GCA_038229595.1 Chloroflexia bacterium
CAAGAGCTAGTGATTAAGCGGCTAGTGTGGGCCAACTGCGTCAGACTGCGACTGGCTGGCGCACGGCTAGCAGCCGGTGGTAGCCGACCGCCCCAATCTTATCCTTGACCACCACGCTGCCGCTCTCGCCCCAGGTGAACTCAGCGGTAGCTAGCTGGTAGGTAGCATCACCAACGATGATCTCGTCATGGCCGCCAATATCTTCCAGGTGGGCTGCCACATTGAGTGCGTCCCCAATCACGCCAGTAGCCCGGCTACCCGCCCCCAGCGGGCCGATCATCAGTAGCCCAGTGTTGACCCCGATGTGCAGAGAGATGGGGTTGGGCAGCGTCTCTGCGAACTCTGTGTTGAAAGCCGAAATCTGAACTAGCATATCGAGGGCGCATTGCAGGGCGCGGCTGGGGTCATCAGGTTGGCTCTCCGGCAAGCCGAACAGAACCAGCATTGCATCACCTATGTACTTGTCCACCATGCCGCCCGCTTGCTGCACTGAACTCGCCAGCTTCTCGAAGGCAGCGTTGATCAGCAACGTTACCTGCTCTGGGTCGAGCCGCTCGGCCATGCTGGTGAAACCCTTGATGTCGGCTAGCAGGATGGTCGCTAGCCTGCGCTCGCCGCCCATCCGCTGGGGGAGCGGCATTGTGCCGCGCTTGTTCTCCTGTGGCAGGCGTGCGCCACAGTCGCCACAGAAGCGTTGTTCGTTCTCGCTTGTGGTTCCACATTCTGGACAAATCATCGCGCACCTCCGCTCGCCTTCTAGTCCTCTGCATAGCAAGAAGCGGCGCACCACTGCGCGCCACCTTGACCTACAACGGAGCGTGGGCTATTTTGTTGCGCGTTTAGATGCGGAGCTTGAGGCCGCTAAGCGGCTGGCTTGCCGCCACGCCCTTGCCCTGGATCAGCACACCAAAGCTGCCGAGTCCGCCCGGCTCGATCAGCTTGAGCAGAGCGGCCCGCTGGCGCAGGTACTCCTCGTTGCTGAGGCCCACTGTCTGCAAGGCTTGCACGCGGTCGCCCAGGCCGAGGCTGAGGAGGAAGGCAGCCTGGTTGGTCAGGCCGAGTGTCTGCAAGCCATGTGCTTCACCTGCCAGTTGCAGGCTGGTGAAGTCTACGTGGCTAGTCAAGTCCTGGCTGCCCAGGTGAGCAAAAGGGTTGTCGCTGACTGTGTGCTGATAGTAGCCGAGCAGCGTGCCGTTGCTGCGACCGGGGGCGTAGAGCTTGCTGGCTGGGTAGCCATAGTCTATGGTGATCACATAGCCGCTATCCAGCACGCGGGCAACTTCAGCGATCCAGTCTAGCGCAGCAAGGTTGACTTCCGCCCTGTTGCCCGCTGGGATCGTGATACCCAGCCGCGCAAAGTATTCGTGCAGGCGGGGGGTGCTGAGCGGGCCAGTGGTCAGCTTCAACTCTGGCGACGGTGGATCGCTAGAATCCTCAAGGGTGACATACTCCTCAAGCAGAGTGCCGCCTTCGCCCCCAACTACGCGGTGGACGGGGAAAGCGTCGGGTAGCTCGTTGGTCAGGTACACACCTCTAACCGGCAGTTGCTGGCGGCCAGGGAGTGGCTCGCTAAACTGCACAGGATGATCAGCCAGTAGAGCTTCTTGCTGTGCTTTTAGATCATCACTGATCTCTCTTATCTCGTAAGTGGTAGTAGCATAGGTAGCAGCATAGCTGCGCTTGAGTTCGTCCAGGATTGCCAGTGCCATTGTGCCTGTGCCAGCTCCTTGCTCGATCAACCAGAACTCCGTAGGCTGACCCAATAGCTCCCAGCATTCGGCTAGCTGCTTGGCTAGAAGTTGACCAAAGGCAGGTGACAGGTTGGGGCTGGTGTAGAAGTCGGCCCCACCAAAGCCGATCTTAGAGCCAGGGCTGGTGTAGTAGCCATAATCCAACCCGTAAAGCACAACTTGCATGAAGTGAGCGAAGGTGATACGCTGATCGGGGCTGTGCTTGATGCGATCAGCGATTTGCCATCGCAGTTTGCGGCTGCGGGTCTGCTCGTCCATCAGCCCCCCCGGTAGTTGCGGCCCGGCCAGGCGAGGACGAAGACGCGGTAGTTGTTGTAGAAGATTTCGCCTTCGCAGGGCAGCGTCTTGCCGTCGGGGGCGAACTCCAGGTTGATCGCGCAGTGTTCGATCTGGTTGCTGCCCGCCAGTAGTACGCTGGTGGCGGGGTGGCGGAAGGGGATCAGGGTGCCAGCACTGATGTAGCCCCGGTTGAAGCGGCGCAGCGCGGGCGAGGTGACGGCGTACCTGACCGCTAGCAGTGGCTCCCCAGCGTTGATGCTGCTGCCGAGATCGGGGCGGGTTTCGAGGCCGAGCAGGGCGACTGGGGCAGCGTGCGTCTCCACAAAGCGGCGGGCGGTGGCCTCAAAGCTCGCGCTGTAGCTCTTTGCCAGCTTGCGGATGGTGCGGATGCTGATCGCGTAGTCGCCCGCCTCTGCCGCGAAGTGGTCGCCCTGGAAGGCGCACTCCTGGGCGAACCAGTTGGCTTCGCGCTCAAAGCCCGCCAGCGTATCGCCGCTGAGGTCGAGTTCGGTGCATTTGCACAAGATCGCCTGCTGCCAACTGATCAGGTAGTGACCCAGTTCGTGGAAGGTGCAGAAGCGGCGCGGTTCGGGGGTGAGGGTAGCGTGCGTGTAGACGACGCGATCCTGGCTGTCGAGGATACCACGCACCTTGAGGTCGAGATCCATGCGGGCGAGGCGTTGGCGTTGCGCGGCATCCTTCGCAGATTCGCGCTTGCCGGGAGTGAGCGGTGGGGCCATGTCGGAGAAGGTAAAGGTCTCGGCAGCCAGCTTGCAGAAGGCCAGCAGGCGGTCGGTTGGCGTGGGTGGGCCACTAACCGCACACTCAAGCAGGAGTTTGCGAGCGGTCGCCTGCACGTCGGCGCGTACCTGCTTCAGTTCGGCAGCGTTGGCTGACATAGGCTCGGCTCCCTACCTGGCTTGCCGCTTGAAGCGCAGGAAGTTGACGAACTCCTGCACTTCTTCGATCTCCTCTGCGTCGAGGTCGGCCACCAGGTTGAAGGCAGCCTGGCGTGGCCCCTCTACGGCAGATTGCGCGGGCATCAGGTAGCCCGCCTTGTTCATCAGGCTCTCATAGCTGACGCTATATGCCTCGGCCAGCAGTTGCAGGTTGCGGGGGGATGGCTGCTCCACGTAGCCATTCTCCAACTGGCTGAGATAGCTGTTAGAGATGGTAGTGCGCCCCTCTACGTCCCGTAGGGTCATGCCCCTCTGCTTGCGTAGTTCGCGCAGCGAGGCACCGAGGCTGTCGGCGGCTAGCTCTGCCCCATGTTGCTGTCCGCTGGTTGCCCTGGTCACGGCAATCACCCCTCTCCACTAGCTGCTCGTCCTGCCAAACACTACGCCCCATTCTCCCACGCCTGCCCTGCTAATCTACTCCCCTATTTTAGCACAGAATGCCCCCGAATGCAAGCGTTCTGCCCTATTTAGCAAAACACGCGCAATTCCAGTTTGGCAAACAGGAAAAGTGCTTGACAAAACAAGCAAGTTATGTTATGATAACGGTGGTGAGAGAAGCGCAGCAAGCAGCGGAGCGTGGCTTACGCTCCAGCCAGGTGGTACAAGCCCAGTCCGAATGTGGCACGATCCTTGCCTTAGCAGATGTAGTAGGGGCGGGGCTGGGCGTTACGAAAGGAGTTGTGCGATGTTGCAGGTTCAGATGAGCAAGCAGATGATCGGGGTTGAGCAACCGTTGCAAAGCGCGAAGCCGAACCTGGTGGTCGCCAGCGTTCTTGCCGCCGTAGTCGTCAGCCTCAACGTGATGGCAGCGGCGATCCTCAGCCCGGCGGGTCTGCTGGTGTTGCTGATCACCCTGATGATCGGCAATCTGCTACTCGGCGCGGCCCTCTACGCGGCAGTTGGCCGCAGGGGAGAGCAGGCGGCAGAGCCAATCAACATCCGTCCTCTGGTGCGTTGGGCCGACCGCCAGCCAGCCTCCAGCAGCCAGTGGCCCGAACTGCGCGACGCAGCCTAAACTCATCCGCTCCAACTATGCCGCCTCCTCCAGCCAGAGGGGGCGTTTCGTTTGCCAGCTTCTAGCCTTGCCTGCTCCTTGTTGCTTGCCGTATAATAAAGGTGAATGAAGGGGACTCTACGTCAGGCGTGGGGTTCTTCTGCTGTTAGGGTAGGCACTCTCCACTAGAAGCGAGCTGGCAAGGAGGCGAAGGATGAACGATGCTGTTGGGCGGATCGGGGTTGAACACGGCCTCTGGCTGATGGTGGTTATTCTGGCCGTGGCGATCCTGACCAAGTACGTGCGCCTGCCCTACGCTATTGCCCTGGTCATCACCGGGCTGGTGATCGCCCTGCTGCCCAAGGAATTGACCGCCCCGCTACAACTCTCACTAACTAGCGACCTGATCCTCTTTATCTTCCTGCCACCTCTGCTATTTGAGGGGGCGTACAATCTCAACTTCGGCCACCTACGCGCCGACCTGGGTAGCGTCACCATCTTTTCCATCTTCGGCGTGCTGGCGACTGTTGGCCTAGTTGGCTTGTCCGTCCACTACCTGGTGGGTCTAGAATGGGCAGTCGCCTTCCTCTTTGGCGCGGTGGTAGCCGCCACCGACCCAATCGCGGTGCTGGCGACCTTCCGCCGCCTCGGTACCCCCACTCGTCTCAACACCATCGTCGAGGGCGAGAGCCTGTTCAACGATGGTACCAGCCTGGTCATATTCAGTATTATCCTCGGCGTGGTTGCCACCGGCCACTTCAGCTTTATAGCTGGGGTGGGCGAGTTCCTGCAACTGACCGTTGGTGGGCTGGTGGTCGGGGCGGCAATCGGCCTACTCTACCCCTTGCTGATGCATCGCATAGACGATCACCTGGTCGAGACGGTGTTCACCATCGTGATCGCCTACGGCACCTATATTGTGGGCGAGTCGCTGCACGTCAGCGGGGTAATCGCGGTGGTGGTGGCCGGGCTGGTCGTTGGCAACGTGGGGGTACCCAGGGCGATGTCGGCCTCTACCCGGATCGCAGTCAACTACACCTGGGATTTGCTTGGCTTCGTCGCCAACTCATTGATCTTCATCCTGATCGGCCTGCAACTAAAGCCAGAGTTGTTCGACCGCTACTTCTGGCCGATCCTGGTGGCAGCGGTCAGCACCTTGCTGGCTCGTGGGCTGGCGGTCTACGCCTTGCACTGGCTGCTGATCCGCCCGCTAGCCCGCCCGATCCCCACCCGTTGGCTAGCAGTGATCACCTGGGGGGGATTGCGGGGGGCGTTGGCTCTGGCGGCTGCTCTCAGCATCCCCCCCAGCCTGCTGGGTGAGAGCCTGCGCGAGGAGTTGTTGGTGATGACTTATGGGGTAATCATCTTTTCTATGCTGGGTCAGGGTTTGAGCATGAATTGGCTGTTGGGGCTGGTCGGCCTTCGCAACCAGGCCAGCCTGCGCCAGAGCAACTACGAACGGGCCTATGGCCGTTTGCAGAGCCTGGTGGCCGCCCGCCAGGCCTTGCAGAAGATGGCGGCTGCCGATCAGGTTCACGACCACATAGCGGCGCAAATGTTGGCTGAGTATGCCACCCGCGAGCGCGACTTGCAGGCGCAGGTGCGCGAGTTGGAGGCTAGCGACGGGGTGCGGCAGGTGCAGGAGCAGGTGGTAGCCCGCCACCACCTGCTGTTGGTGGAGAAGATGACCTTGCAAACTCTGCTCACCCAGGGTAAGATTTCGCCAGAGGTGCAGCGCGAACTGCTGGGCGAGGTGGACAGCCAGTTGCATGAGGTCGAGCAGCTTGAGCAGGGCCGTCTCACTCTACCGCCGCCTGGCGAGCCGCTCTTGGGCAGCAAGCCTGACGGCCCGCTAGCCGGGCAGATGAAGGGTTGAGCCGCTGGTTGGCCTGGAACTTGCAGATTAAGCCCCATCAACAGCAACTTACGCCCGTTAACAAGGAGAGCCAAACAGATGCTTGATTATAGTAGTGTAAAAGTAGTGGCTGATATTGTCCCTTTCGCCCGTAATGTGGACTGGCACACGCTGCCAGATGAGACGAGCGAGTTGTTCACCGCCCTTGACGCACTGGCCGCGCAGGTCACTGACGAGCAGCTAACCTTCGTGCCGCACGAGCCGCAGGCGGATGAGGAGCGCGGCTGGACTATCCCGCACATAGTAGCCCACCTGACCGCCTCGGCGGAGGAGAGCGGAGCGTTGGCCGCTGAGTTGGCGCGGGGGATTTTGGTTGAGAAGCGTTCACGCTACGAGGTGCCGTGGCAGGAGATCACCACCGCCCAGCAGGTGCGCGACCGCCTGCGTGAGAGCCTCCACATCTGCCTCTCCTACCTGGGTGCGTGGCCGGAGCAGCCGCAACTGGACGTTACCTATGTGCCATTCCCTGGCGCGGGCGAGTTGAACGCCGCTGCCCGCTATCTCCTCGGCCTTGAACACACTTATACCCACCTCGGCCACCTACGCGAGACCCTGCGCCTAGCCCAGGCCCACTGAGAGGAGGCAGTTTGACCCTGGCAACAGAAGCGATTATAATAGGGGGTAAGCACCCCATCTGAGCCAGCACAGCCGAGGAGAAATTGATGTCTAACAACAGCCCCAACCCACCGACCAGCAATCGTCCCAACCCGCCTGCCAACAAAGACAGCCGCCACACCCCCCCGCTCACGAAGGCACAGGCGAAGGCGGCACCCACTGCCGTCCGTAAGCCGATCCAGACCAGCCCTGCTATCCCCTGGTACTTCTACGCTGGGGTTCTTGTTGTGCTGCTAGGGGGAGTCGCCTTCTTTGCTCTCTCCTCGGCCCAAACGATCAAGAATACCAACCCCGATATCAAATCGCGCACGCCGATCAGCGTTGACGCAGCGCAACTTGCCAAGAGCGGGGTGACGATTGCGAAGGGCAACCCTAGCGCAAAGGTAACGATGGTAGAGTACAGCGACTTCCAGTGTCCTGCCTGTCAATACTACTTCACCAACGCCCTGGGTAAGCTGATGACCGAGTTTGTGGACACCGGCAAGGTCTATTACGTCTACAAGCCGCACCCGCTCTCGCCCAATCCCCATCCGAAGGCGATGAAGGCGGCAGTCTACTCCCTCTGCGTGCGCGACCAGAGCGTGGATAGCTTCTGGAAGCTCCACGATCTGCTCTACCAGCACCAGAGCGACTGGGAGGGGGCTGACAAGGACGAGAACACCTTGTGGGCTGGCTATGCAACGCAGGCGGGCGCAAATCCGGCGGCGGTGAGCAGTTGTGTGGCCGCCAACGGCACCACTTACGAGGGGCAAATTAACGGCAACCTGAGTGAGGCACAGAGCTTCATGCCTGGTGGCCGCACCTACACCCCGATGATCATTGTCGGCAACAGCGTGCTGGCCCCCACTGGCTCCACTATCGACCGCTACCTCCAGTACTTCCGCGACTACCTGAACGACGCGTTGAACAAGTAGGAGGGGTTATGAGCGTAGGCGACGAGAAGTACCGAAAGATGAAGCCCGCCCAGATGGTCAATGCCCTGCAAGAGGTACAAGCGGCGGCAGAGAACAACTATGCTCTGGTGCGCCCGTGGGCCAAGATGTTGGTCGTCTTGCTGGCTTTGGCGGGGACGCTGCTGGCGGGCTACCTGACCTACCATCACTACGTTCTGAGCAGCCAGCCGCTCATCTGCTTCGCTGGCGGCACTGACTGTGAAGATGTGCAGAGCAGCGACTTTGGCGCGTGGTTCGGGGTGCCAGTGGCGGTCTTTGGCCTGATTGGCTACGTAGCAATCACCCTGGTCGCCCTGGTTGCCTTGCGGACGCATGGCCGCCTGCTGTTGGGGCTAACCAACGCGCAGTTGGGGCTGGCGACCTTCGGCTTTGCCGCCAGCATCTACTTCACCAGCATTGAGGCGTTTGTGCTGCACAAGTGGTGCGCCTGGTGCGTCGGCTCGGCGATCCTGATGACCCTCGTCTTCTTGCTCTCCACCGCCGACCGCCTGATGCTCCGCAAGGTGGCCTACGAGTACCCAGAGGAGTAGCAGCGCGGTCGGGTGATCGTGGTCAAGGGCAGGCCCGCCGCTTGCCCTTTTTGCTGCCCACTTTACTTCAGCATATAGATGCGCCAGGTTCCCTCCACCCCTGCTGCGGGGTAGATGCGCGTGGTGTACAGCCCGTCGTCGGCCAGGAAGTTGCTGGGGAAGACCCCCCGCCGCGCCACCTCTTGCGGGTTGGCGATCACGATGTGGCTGATGCCGAGGTCGCGCAGTCGTTGGCGCAGGTCGCTGGCTGGGCGGTTGGCATAGCGGCCCACATAGCCGGGGACGTGTTCCGCGTAGAGGTAGTCGCGGTCGAGATAGTAGGCGTGTGCGCCCCAACCCATCAGCACCTTCGCCGTTGCGGGCAGGTTGGCGTTGGCCCACTGGATTGCGGCGTAGGGGCCAGCATAGCTGCCCGTGCTGATGTACTCCGCCTCCGTTTGCTGGCCCAGGGCGTGGGGCAGAGCAGCCCGCACGTAGAATGCCTCGTCGGCAGCCCCCAGCCCAACCGCCAGCCCGACCAGCCCCGCTACCACCAGCCCCACCACAGTGGGCAGCCCGCTCCTCTGCTTCTTTACGCTGCTGCCCTGCTCACCCTCTACCCACGCCCGCCCCATAAGCGCGTAGACAGCAGCCGCCACCAGGATTGCCAGCTCTGGCAGAGCCGAGATGAAGAAGCGGCTCATGTGGGCAAGGAAAAGTAGCCAGGCAGTCAGGTACAGCCCGGCGTAGAGGCCGACCAGGGCTAGCGGTGAACGCAGGTTGACCCTCCGCACCAGGCCCAGCAACCCGCCGAGTGGCAGCAAGGCGAGGTAGAGCGGGCCAAGACCGTATGCCCACTTCGCTACACTGTTGAAGCGAGCAGGGTACATCGTCGCATTCCAGGGCCAGACCAGGTAGCTGTTGAGCAGGTTCTGCCCGGCAGCAATCCCCTGTGCGTCGAAGGCCGTGCCGTTGGGGTAGCGCATACCGTACAGCACGCTGAAGCCGTTGTTCTGGAGGCTAGCGTCGATTGCCGCCCAGTACGCCCCGCCGAGGACGTTGTAGAGCCAGGGCCAGACTGGATTGCCGCTAGCCAGCCACGCTCGCAGCGGCCAGGCCACCGCCAGTAGCCCCGCCACCGCCACGAAGCCCGCTACCGCTCGTCCTGCCTGCCCGCCTCCGCGCCGCTCGACCACCAGCACCTGCCAGCCGATCAGCAGAGCCAGGATTGCCCCACTGAAGATAGCCGTCTGCTTGCAGCCATAGGCCAGCCCTGCCAGTACTCCCACCAACACCAAGCCGCCATCCAACCTGCTCACCCCCTCTGCGGCAGAGCCAGCGAGAGGGCGCGCCCAGAGGCAAAAGGCAAAGAAAGCCATTGTGTCGTAGAAGACGAGGTTGAGGTCAATGTTGGCGGTGATCGACTGCATCAGCACTAGTGGCGTGGTGTAGAAGATGGCGGTAGCCAGCAGGCTGAAGCGCAATCCCGCCCGCAAGTGGCGGCGACAGAGGGCGAAGACTGCCGCTGCACTCGCCAACCCCATGCTCCAATGCAGCAGCCCAGTAAGCGTCTGCCGCCCGAAGGCCAGCGCGAGGGTGAATAGCATCTCGCCCGCCTGCGGCAACATCCCCCGATGGTCGAACAGGATGGGCAAGGTCGCGCCCGCCCGCAGGTAGGATTTGGGGAAGGCCAGGTGGTAAATCAGCGGATCCCAGTCGGTCGGTGGAGCCATTGCCCCGACCAGCGTCGCCGCCGCCGCCAGCAGGATCGCCGCTGCCAGCCCCGCTGTCACTGGCTGGCTGAACAGGGCGGGCAAGCGACCGATCACAGCCCACATATCGCGCAAAGTAGCGACGAGGGAGTTAGTGAGCAAGCTGAGCAGGAGCAGCAGGCCGATCAGTGCCAGCAGCGCAGTGGGGTTGAGCAGGTGTAGGCTGCCGAGCAGCAACACCCCCAGGCTGATCCCGCCCAACCCCACCGCCGCCCCAAACAGCAGTCGCTCCAGGGCAGTCAGCCCTACCGCCAGCCGCCGCACCAGCAACAGCCCGTTAGCAGCAGCCAGCAGCCAAAGGGCCGTCAGTAGCAACAGGTCAAAGATGTTATTGAGCAGCAGCATCAGCGCAACCCCAGCAGGCGCAGCAGGGGGCTGACCAGCGGCGTACTTTCGCTGGCGGGCGCGAACAGGTAATAGCCAAAAACGTAGACGATCCAGAGCAGCCCTAGCACCGCCACTACCTGCGCCACCTGTTCTCTCCTACCCACCTGTTCTCTCCTTCCACCAGCAGTAATCCCTCTTAGTAGACAGGCAACCCCTGCGTTCTTCATTCAGCGACCTCTAACCTCGGTTTTAGTAGCCACCAACCAGCCAGTAGCGTGAGCAGCAGCCAGATCGTTATAATGAACGCAGCAGCCCACCAGTTGGTCGGTTTACGGGCCATCTCCGTTGCCCGCTGGCGGCACTCGGCTAGCACGGCTGGCGGGATCAGGCGCACCGCAATGGCAATACCCAGCGGCACCAGCAGCAGGTCATCCAGGTAGCCGAGAATGGGGATGAAGTCGGGGATCAGGTCTATAGGGCTGAAGGCGTAGCCAACCACGCAGGCCGCGAAGATGCGGGCGGGCCAGCTTACGCGGCGGTCGCGGTAGGCGAAGTAAAGGGCGAACAGTTCGCGCTTCAGTTGGCGCGCCCAACCACGCAATCGATCAATGGTTCTCATCTTGCCCTCCATCCTGTGACTGCGACAAATCAGCTTCTCCAGCGTTATTATGATCATAAGTCTAAAGGAGCATCACCGTTGAACGAAAGTAACCAGCTCATCTGCGCCAACTGCGGCTACCACAACGAGGCTGGCAGCCGCTTCTGCAACCTCTGCGGTCGCAGCCTGAACGCAACCGCCGCCAGTGCAGCTTTGCCCGCCAGCTTCGACCCAGAGGCGACCACCATGTTGCCCGACCCCGGCGCAACCGTGGTAATCGGCAGTGCGCCCTACGACCCCTATGCTGCACCTACCAGTATACTACCCCCAACGGCGGCTAACAACCCCCCGCCCTCCAACCCGCTCGACGCGGCCAACGCCCCCACCCAACTCTACCAGCCCCCCCCCCGCCCTGCTCCGCACCCGACGGCCCCCAGCCGCCCCTACCAGCCGCCAGCAGCAGAGTACCAGGAGGCAGCAGCGCAGCAGCAACTCGATCCCCTGGAGCCGCGCCGCGCCCCGCTCTGGCCGCTACTGCTGGCGGGGGCTGTCTTTGTCGCGGCGGCAATCGCCATCGCCCTGCTTCTCACCCAGCCGAAGCGCGATCAGCCGATAGCCGTTGGCCCCACCGCTACCGTGGTTGCCGCCGCCACGCCCCTGCCCGCCGATGCAACTGCGACCAGTATCAGCCTCGCCCTGCTCAGCCCCACTGCGCTCGAAGCGTTGCCGACGGTGACGGCGATCCCGCCGAGCGACACGCCAGAGCCGCCAACCTCCACCCCTGTAGTGCTACCGACCGCCACGCCAGAGCCAGCGACGACCACGTCAGAGCCGCCGACGGCCACAGCAGTGCCGCCGACGGCCACAGCAGTGCAGCCCACGCCAACCCCGAAGGAGGATAAGCAGCCGACTGCCACCCCGCCCGCGCAGATCAAGCCCACGCGAGTGGCGCAACCACCTGACCCCGCCCCACTGCCCGGCGACCCCAACGCCGCCCCACCCGCCAGCATCAATGGCACGATCAGCCCAACCGAGGCTGAGGCTGGCAAACGCTTCCAGGTCCTGGGTCGCGGCTTCAAGGAAGGAGAGGCGATCAGCTATTGGTTCACCAATCCGCAAGGGCAGGTGGTGGCAGACAGCCCCTTCACCCTGGTGGACGGCACCAACCCGAACGGCCAGGTACGCTTCGCCTTCAGCGACGGCGATCTCGGCCTCAGCTTCACTCCTGGGCTGTGGGGCATGACCATGCAGGGCCAGGAGAGCAGCCACCGCGCTATCTTCTACTTCCGCGTGCTGGGCCGCTAGCTTAGCTGCGTTGACACTCACTTCGCCCGCTGGTTATAATGGTAGGGGAAACCACAGACAAGCAAATCGCTAGCGCGGGCGCAAGGGCGCGCCGCTGAAGGAGCAAAGATGACTGACAGCATGAACGGCAAGCACCTCGACCTCAGCCCAGAGGGAGTCGCCAGCGAGGAATACACTGTTACTTACCGCCAGACGGTCAACCTGCGTAGCCCTGGCCCCACCCCGTTGCCGCCCCGCGTAGTGCAGGCTATGACCCACGAGATGATCTTCCACCGCACCCAGGAGTGCCGCGACCTGGTTGAGGATGTGGTGACCAACCTGAAGCAGGTGTTCCAGACCGCCCACGACGTGTTCATCTATCCTTCCAGCGGCACGGGCGGTTGGGAGGCAGCGGTCGCTAACCTGTTCTCCCCCGGCGACCACGTGCTGAACGTCTCCACTGGCGAGTTCGGTGAGCGTTTCGGCGAGGTGGCCGAAGCCTTCAACCTGCGAGTGGAGAAGATGGCTCTTGCCTGGGGGACGGCTGCCGACCCCGCGCAGATCGAGGAGTTCCTGCGCCGCCCAGAGATGCGCGACATTAAGGGTGTCCTCTGCGTCCACAATGAGACCTCTACCGCCGTAACCAACGACATTCAGGGGATCGCCCGCGTGGTCAAGGGTATGGGCAAGGTGCTAGTGGTGGACTCGGTCAGCGGCCTGGGCGGGATCAGCCTGGAACAGGATAACTGGGGGGCGGACGTGGTGCTGACCACTACGCAGAAAACCTGGATGTCGCCGCCCGGCCTGATGATGATGTCGGTCAGCCCCGATGCCTGGAAGCTGCACGCCCAGGCGCAACTACCCCGCTACTACTGGGACTGGACGAAGGCCAAGAAGTTCATGGAGAAGTGGGAGACCCCCAACACCCCGCCGATCAGCATCCTCTACGCGATCCAGGAAGCCCTACACATGATCGCCGAGGAGACGCTGCAAGGGGTATTTGACCGCCACGCGCATCTGGCACAGTTGTGCCGCACGGGGGTGCAAGCCCTCGGCCTTAGCCTCTACCCTCAGGTAGACAATCCCGCCCGCTACTCGAACACGGTCAGTTCCTTCAACCTGCCAGAGAGCGCGCCCAGCACTGCCGTGCTGAAGTTTATGCGCGAACGACACAAGACAGTGCTGGCGGGTGGTCAGGGCAAGACGAAGGAGACCATGCTCCGCATCGCCCACATGGGTTACGCCCGTGAGGCCGATATCCAGTACGTGCTGCACGGCCTGCGCGACTGCATCGGCCAGCTTGCCCCGCAGTTGCAGGCAGTAACGGTCTAGCTGCCAACGGGCTGGCAGGGGGCGCAGATCATTGCATCTGCGCCCCTTGTCGTTTCTGCGGCCCGCAGTTGCCCCCGAAGCAGCCTAACTGTGGTATACTGGCGGCGGTGTGCGGCTTGTGCCTCGTACCTCGTAGCTTATTGCTTGTATCCTGTAGCTCTTTAGGAGGAGACGTTTGGCGCATTTTGCCCTTTCTATGCTGGTCTGGCTGACCGCTGAAGACCCCCGCGTGGCGATCAAGATCGGTAATCTAGAAATCCGCTGGTACGGCCTGATCATCGCCTTTGGTGCGCTGATGGCGGCGGTACTCGCCAGCCGTCTGGCGAAGCTGAAGGGGATCAACCCCGACCACATCTGGCAGATATTCCCCTGGGTGCTGATTGGCGGCATTATCGGGGCGCGCCTCAGCTTCGCCCTGGTTGCCCCCGCCAGCCAGTTCCCTGGCGGTATCCTGCAAGTCCTCAACCCCTTCGACGGCGGCTTTGCGGGCCTGACGATCCAGGGCGGGCTGGTTGGTGGTTTCATTGCCGCCGCGATCTACTGCCGCCTGAACAAGCTCAACCTGATGTCTCTGGGCGATGCAGCGATCCCCGGTGTGGCCCTGGCCCAGGCAATCGGGCGGCTGGGCAACTTCGCCAACCAGGAGGCTTACGGCGCACCTTGTACCCAGGGCGAGTGGTGGTGCATCTCTATCGACGAACGCTTCCGGCGGGCTGGCTACGCCGAGTTTAGCCGCTTCCAGCCCACCTTCGCCTACGAGTTGGTCTGGAACCTGCTCAACGCTGCGATCCTGGTCTGGCTGATCCAGCCTGCTCAGCAGAAGCGGTTCCGCCTCAACAATGGCGACCTGGCCTGGATATACCTGATCTTCTACTCGGTTGGTCGCTATGTGATCGAAGGTATCCGCATTGACAGCCAGCAGATCGGTAGCTCCAAAGCTCCGCAGGTGATCGCGATCATCTCCATCGTCCTCGCAGTGGTGATCCTGATCCTTAGCCACACCGTCTTCCAGCGGCGGGCTAAACTGGTGGCGGCTGACAGCGGCCTCAGCCTGGACGAAAGCCAGATGGTGGACACCACCGAGACCGAAGACCAGGTGGAGGCGCAAACAATCACCCCCGACTCAGGGGACGACCTGCCAGAGGCGGAGGGGGAGAGCCGCCGCAGCGGTTAGTGGCGCGACTCGCTCTTGAGCAGCCACGCCTCGTCCACCCCCTCAGCTACGCGCAGGCGGGGCGCGCCGCTCAGGTTGCTGATGTAGAGCGTGCCATCCTCCAGATAGAGGATGCCAGTGCCATCGGCGGTCAGGCTGGGCCTAAAGGAGTAGCCCTTCTTGGTGTCCAGGGTCATCATCTGGCGGTCGGGCTGTTCACCCTTGCGGTCGAGCAGGTAGAAGTCTAGCTTGTTGTTGTCGCGGGCGTTGCCGTCGTAGACGTAGCTGCCGTAGATGAAGTAGCGGTCGCTGAGGGGGCGCAGGGTGCCGCTCCGTCCACTCCGCTGGCGGCTGAACAGCAGCTTGCCCGCTGCATCATAGGCGGCAAGTTCGAGTTGGCCCTGGTCTGTGGCTTCAGTGATGGAGCAGAGGCTGCGACCCCAATGATCGAGTTGGCAAGCACTGTTGTGGTCGGCGACGTTGGGCGGCCAGGGCTGCACCGTGCCTGTACCCAGGTCGGCCCGGTAGCTGTGCGACTCATTATTGGTGTTGCGCTCGTGCAGCATAGCTGCTTCTCCCCGCCCATCACTGGAGAAGTAGAAGCTAGAAGGATAGCGACTGCTCTTGTTGGGCAAACTGGCTAGCTGCTGATCCTCCCCGCTCAGGTTGTTGCGGCGCAGGCTGTAGCCGTCCTCCTCCTTCGTCAGGTAGAGCAGGCTGGGCGGTTGGCCGACCACCTGCCCCTGCTGCACCATGCCTTTTACCTGGGTGATCCGTTCGCTGCGCCTGGTCGCCAGGTCATAGCGGTAAAGAACCGGGTCGCGGGTGCCTGCGCTGGTGCGATTAGTGTCTACCATGTAATAGAGGCTGGTGTCACTATAGAGATTGGTAACGATGGGGAACAGGATGCTGCCGCTGACTGGCGGGCTGCTGCTAGCCGTCGCCACGTCATAGTAGCGGAAGCTGTTCTGGGACTCAGACCCGCTGCCCTCATCGCCATATCCAGGGAAGTGGTACTCGCTCAGCAGCACGCCCTTGCCGTTGTTGGTCAGGAGGCCGTAGTTGCTGATGTTGGGGCCGCTGCGGGTGGCGGGCAAGGTCGAGTGCTGGTCAGTGGTAGTGTCATAATAGACGACCCCGCCCCCTCCCTTCGCGTAGCTATAGAGGACGCGGCTGCCATCGGGCGAGATGCTGTAGGGGTAGCTGCTGCCCTCACTATCTGGCAGTCTGCGGGCGTTGCTGCCATCCACCTCGCTCAGGTAGAGGCCGTCGGGGTGGCGAAAGAGCAGTTTGCCGCTGGCGACGTAGGCAGCCTGCGCCCGCTCGCTAGCAGCGCGGTAGGCCGGCTCGCTACTAGCCGCCCGCCCAAAGTAGAAGGCGGCCTGCCACTGCTGCGCCCGCCGCTCGGCATCTTCGCCAGCCTTGTACGCCTCGTCGAAGGCCAGCACCAGCTTGTTGACCTCGGCGAACTTGCTGTCGGCTAGCAGGTAGTGCTTACCGAGGAGGGGGCGCAGGCTGTCGGCGGCCAGGTGCCAATGCTGCTGGCGGATAGCGGCCTCGGTGGTATGATAGTGTGCAACATCGCTGCGGCTCTGCGCCTCGGAATAGAGGTCGAAGGCGACGGCGGCCAGCACGACGTGCAGCAGCAGGCGCGCCTCCAGCGGCCAGCGGCGGGGGTCGAAGCGGGTGCGCCAATCTCTAGTGGGCGGGGGCAGGGCGGCTGCGCTAGCGGTCAGCGCGCCCGCCTGCCCACTGACTGCCCGCTCGAAGGGGATGGCATTACCGATATTGAGGCTCTCGCCACATTCCAGGCAGAAGGTGGCATCGCTGCGGTTGAGGCTGCCGCAATGGGGACAGTTCAAGGTTAGCCAGTCTTTCCAGTAAATCTACCAGTAGCACGTCAGCTTGCCCTATCACGCCCTATTTTACCACACCTTTTAGCTGGAGGGTAGGCTGCCAGCAGCAGTGCCGCCTAAGCCCGCACTGCATCCACCGCCCCAGCCAGGCCCATCGCCTCGCGCGCATCGGCGACCACGAACAGGGAGCCTGTGCAGCAGATCAGGTCGTCGGCCCCCGCTTGCTGCTCGGCGAGGGCCAGCGACTGGGCCACGCTGCCCCCGATCAGTTGGCTAGCCTGCGGCTGGCAGTGTGCGGCGGCGGCGACCAGCAGGCGGGCGGGGTCGCTGGCGCGGGGATGGTTGGCGCGGGTGACGATCACCACGGCGGCGGCAGGCGCAAGAGCGGCAATGATCTCGTCCGCTGGGTGCGGCTCAACCGTGCCGACAACCAGCAACAACCTTCGATGGGGGTAGAGTTGTTGGTCGCTGATCGTCTCCGCCAGGCGGCGGGCCGAGTCGCCATTGTGTGCGCCGTCGCAGATCAGCAGTGGCGCGCCCGGCTCGTCGCGCAGCACTTCCAGGCGACCGGGCCAGTCGAGGGCAGCCAGGCCAGCCTGCACATCCTTGAAGTAGAGGCGCACGCCAGCCCGCGTCAGGAGCATCGCTGCACCGACAGCGGTAGCCGCGTTCTCGCGCTGGTGCGCCCCCAGTAGGGGGATCGTCACTGTCAGTGGCTGAAGCTCGGCGTGCTGGTGGGGGAAGTTAGGGCGAAACTCTAGCCTGAACTGTTGGCCGACAGGTACGCGCCTGCCCTCGGCCCGTTGCAAGGCCACACTCCCCTCGGCGATCTGCACCTGCAACCCGACCAGGGCTAGCGGCGCACGCTCTGCTTTCGCCTTCGCCTGGATCACCGCTGCCGCCTCTGGCACCTGCGGACTACTGATCACTGGCACGCCGCGCTTGATGATCCCCGCCTTCTCCGCCGCGATCAGCGGGATCGTGTCGCCTAGCAGCTTCACGTGGTCTATGCTGATGCTGGTGATCACGGTGAGGGCAGGCTGGATTACATTGGTGGTGTCTAGCCTGCCACCCACGCCCACTTCGATCACCGCCCAGTCCACCTGCTGGCGGGTAAAGTAGAGGAAGGCGAGAGCAGTCGCCAACTCAAAGGTGCTGGGTGGGCCAAGCGTGCTGTAGTCGCGCTCGAAGTCGGCGACCAGGGCCGGGAACTCGCTGACGATAGCGGCCAGTTCGTCCTCGGCGATCAGCTTGTCGTTGATGCGGATGCGTTCGCGGAAGGTGTGCAGGTGCGGCGAACTATAGAGACCGACGCGGTAGCCCGCCGCAGCCAGTATCTGCTGGGTGGCGCGGGCTGTACTACCCTTGCCCTTCGTTCCCGCAATGTGGATGCTGGCAAAGCCGCGCTCTGGGTGGCGCAGCAGGCTCATCAGCCCCCTCGCCTTGTCTAGACTGAAGCTAGTGGCTGTGTAGGTGGAGGGCATCACCCGCTCGTAGTTGGCGAAGCTGTAGAGGTAGCGTAGCGCATCGTCGTAGTTCATGACCTGATTATAGCAGACGGGCTGGTGGCTGGCAACGCGGTTTTGCTCCCCGCTCAGGGCTGCTACAAGCGGCGGTTTGGGCAAATGCAATTGCCTAAACCCGCTCGGTTTTATGGAAAAGCCCGCCGATCTCGGCTAATCCCCTTCCCTCTTTCTACTAAGTCTGGTATCATAGAGGGCAATGCAGAACGTGATGCACACTGGACTGGCTACAATTAGGCGCAAGGCTGCCCCGCCGCTGCGCCACTACGTCGTGATTGGCGGTGGCTGCTACGGCCTCGTGCATACGCAGGCTCTATTGCGGGGACGACGCAAGGGCTACATAGACTTCGAGCGGATCACCGTTGTGGATCGGCATGGAGCGGATTGCCGCGTGCGCCGCGAACTGCCCGACGAAGCGGCGATCCAGTACGTGGCCGCCGACTGGTTCGAGTACATGAAGGGCGCGCTGGATAGCATGGACGAGCGCGACGAGATCGTACCCGCCCCTATCGCCCCGCACCTTGCCTTCGAGTGGCTGAACTGGAGTTTGGCGCAGGGGGGATTGCGCGTTGTCAGCGAGCCATTCGACTACAAGATTGGACTGCCTTATGAGTTCCCTGGCAAGGAAGGGACGGGCTTCATCAGTTGGGCCGACTTCGTCTGTGTGCCAAACTGCCGCGCTCCCGCTGTCTGCCCTGCGCTGCTCAAACCCCGCTTCTGGGAGATGCGCGAGACGGTGCAGCAGTTCGCGGCAGCGCAGGCGCGGGCAGGCGACCCTTTCGGCGCAGTGGAAATCTTCCAGTGTCACTTCTGCGCCCCTGGAGTTGAGGCGATCCCTGTGCTAGACTACCTAGCCGCCCGCGACCGCATCGCTGCTGCCGCCCACTGCGGGCAGAGCCGTCACCTAATCGCCACCGTCTCTGCCTGTCATGGAGCGGTCAATCTGGTCAGGGTAACAAGTGAAGGGGCTGGCACTGGGGGCGGCGGTGCTGAGCAGGGGGCTTTAGGCGCAACCCACGCCCTGACAAGATCAACTAACGTGCTAACCAGGTACTATAAATGGTGAACGAAGTAGAAGAAAAGCTAATCGGGCGGTACAAGGTGTTCAGTCAGGCTGGCCGCGATTACGCCAGCGCGTCGTTCCTTGCCCACGACACGACCACGCAGGAGGTGGTGCGGATCAAGATTTACCGGCCTAGCTATCGCCACGATACCACTTTCGCCAACCACTTCCGCAAAGACATCCCCCGCGCCCGCAAGCCGGGTAACGACAGCTACATGGCTGTCCCCACCGCCTGGGGCTACGGCATGAAGATTTATCCCTATGTAGTGTTTAATCACCTGGGCGGTAAGACCTTTAGCGACGTGGTAGCAGTGCGCGACCTGAGTATGGGCGACATGGTGGAACTGGGCCTGCAAGCCACCCGCGCCCTCGCCGCTGTGCATAGTGCTGCCCTGGTGGTGGGCGAACTGACCCCCCAGAAGCTGGTGATCGCCCGCAAAAACGGGGTGGACGAGGTGAAGGTGGTGGAGCAGGGTATTGGTCGCCCCCGCATCCTCGACCCCAACATCGTCAGTCAAGAGGTGGATAGCGTGGGGGTTGGCACGGGCAGGCCGTCGGAGTACGCCGCCCCCGAAGTCAACGACCCCAACCACGAACCGAACGAGCGGAGCGATGTCTACTCGTTGGGCGCGATCCTCTGGGAGTTGTTTACTGGGATGCGCTTTCGTGATGCGTGGGTGGCTGCGCCCGCTGGCGGCAAGAACGGCAAGGAGAACAAAGCGGCTAGCCCAGGATTGCCCAGCCTAAAGTTGCCCTCCAAGCTGCCACCCAGCCTGGCGGCCTTCCTGCAACACGCGCTGCAACCCGACCCGGCCCGCCGCTTTGCCGACGCGAACGTTATGTATGAGGAGTTGTCGACTGTGCAGAGCCGCGAACGTGGCTTGCGCGCCCGCAGCAGTCCGCTCGCCATTGGCGACCGCCTCAACCCCCCGTCGTTGCCGCGCAAGCCGCCTAACCCTGGGTTGCAGCGGGGCTTTGCTGCGGTCGCCAGCTTGCTGCTGATCGCCATGTTGGGGGGAGCCTTTGTCTACGCGGGTGGAGTCGGCTACGTCGCCAACCTGTTCCCCGCCCGCCCAGCCGAAGTAGCAGCCTCGCCCGCCGCCAGCGCACAGGTGGTAATCAGCGACGCGCCAACGCTGACTGCCACCAACACGCTACCGCCGCCCGCCACCGCTGTCGCTGCCCTTAGCGCGACGGTTGCCCTGACTGCGACCGCCAACCAGCCAGCAGCCAGCCCCACTGCGCGCAGCGTCGCCCTCTCGCCTACCATAGCCCTCTCACCGGCGGCGGTCAGCACGCCCTTCGCTGTTAGCTACACCCTGCCCTACAGCCCCAGTGGTGCGCCTGCCCAGTACGCAGTTGACCTCACCCTCGACCTCGGCCAGCCCACAATCCCGGTGCAGCAGGTGTTGACTTACACCAACCAGCAGACCGTGCCGCTGACCGCCCTTGTCTTCCGCGTTCTCCCCCACCGCCTACCCTCTGCTTTCAACCTCGCCAGCCTCAGCCTGGATGGGCAGCCGAGCCGCTATAGCTGGCTAAACGAGGTCAATCTCGCCCTGCCAGTCAACCTGCCGCCGGGTGGCCGCGTGGTGGTCAGGTTGAGCTACATCCTCACTCCACCAGCGGCGGGCAACTACTTCGCCTTCGACCGGGCCAACCGCATCATCAGCCTGGGCGACTGGCTGCCAACTGTCGTTCCCTACACTCAGGATCGGCCCACAGTTCTGCCCTTCAATAAGGTGGGCGACAACGGTATCGGTAGCCCCGGTGACTATCTGGTGCGGGTGCGGACGCTCGAACCACTGCTGATCGCGGGCAGCGGCCAGAGTGTGCAGCATAGCGACAACCTCTGGACTTTCATTGCCCTGGCTAGCCGTGACTTCGCCCTGACCGCCTCCGACCAGTTCGCCGACCCAGAGCGGGATGACGCGTTGCGGCGCACGACTGCCGACGGCACCACGATCTACGGCTACTTCCTGCCTCAGCACCGAACCAAAGGCACCGCGATCCTCGCCCTCGCCGCTGCTAGCTACGACTGGTATAGTGCGCGGATCGCCAAACGTGGGGCTACGCGCTTCAGCATCGCAGAGATGGCTGACAGCGTGGTACTGACCACCACCGATGTAGCCAGCAACACGACCTACCTGGCGGACGACAAGGAGTTCCCCGACCTCTACTTCTTGCGGGCTGGGGCGATCACGGCGGGCAACCTGAGCGAAGCCAGCTACCTCTGGTGGTTTGCCCTGCACGGACCTGCCTACCAGTGGTTCTACGCCGACCTCGCCACCAATCAGTACAGCGACCCCTGGTTGGATGAGGTACCCGCCAGCTACGCCACCCTGACCTACATCGCCAACAGCTTCAGCGACGCAACTTTCCAGAAGGTCTGGCTAACCTGGGGTGACTACACTGCGCCGCCCGCGACCGACCCCAACCTGCGTAATCCCCCTTCGGCTAACAGCTACAAGCCGGTTGGCGCGGCGGTCAACGCCTTCGCTGGCCGCGACGACTACTTCACCTACGTCTACAAGCAGGGAGCGACCTTCTGTCGGCAGGTGCGGATCACGATGACTTTCGATGCCTACTGGCAGGCGATCACCGCTTACCACGATCGCAATCGGGGCAAGGTAGTCAGCGGCGCGACCTTGCTGGCAACCTGGCGCGAGTTCAGCAAAACTGACCTCAACGGGCTGTTTCAGCAGTTCATCGGCTACCAGTAGCAGCCCCGCAAGTTCGCTCACGCTCGCTCCTGCGCTAGCTGCTAGCCCCAGCCCGGTTTGGCGGCCCTGGCTGCGCTTGACAAACCCGCCTGGGCTGCAGTATCATTTGCTCAACCTTTAAGAGCGGCCCCGTGAGACCGACAAGGGAGAGCCAGTGGACAGACCTCGCGGTGCGCCACCGTCCAACTACATAGCTATTATTAGCCCTGCCTTGCCGACCCACTGTTATTTGGGTTCGGCAGGCGGGGCTTTCCCATACCAGCCTCAGCGTGACTAAAGAAGGAGCAAGGATGACCAGTGACAAGCCCGGTGGCGTAACAATCATGGTGGCGGAGGACATACGCCGCGCTCTAATCCGCATCGCCCACGAAATTACCGAGCGCAACGGCGGTCTGGCGGAGGTGGTGCTGGTGGGGGTACGCAGCCGGGGTGTTCCTCTCGCCCACCGCCTGGCCGACCTGCTAGCCCAGTTCGAGGGACAGCGGCCACCTATCGGCGTGCTAGATATCACCTTCTACCGCGACGACCTCAGCCTGCGCCACAACCAGCCGTTGGTGCAGAGTACGGAGTTGCCGGGCGACATCAGCGGCAAGCGGATCGTCCTGGTAGACGACGTACTCTATACTGGGCGCACCTGCCGCGCCGCCATTGATGCACTGCTCGACTATGGCCGCCCGCAACTGATCCAACTGGCGGTGCTGGTGGATCGCGGCCACCGCGAACTGCCGATCCGTGCCGACTTTGTGGGCAAGAACGTGCCAACCAGCAGTGAGGAGCGTATCCACGTTCACCTGCAAGAGCTTGACGGGCGCGACGACGTAGAGATCGCTCGTGCTGCAACGGAGGGCAAGTAGATGAGCCTACCCCTGGCTGGCCCGCCGCTCAAAGGCGAGGGAGTGGCAGCGGGCAGCCTGACGGCAGCCCACCGCAAGCACATCCTCGACCTGGACGACTTCAGCCGGGCAGAGATCGAACTAGTGCTGGCGACCGCCCAGGCGATGAAGGAAATCCTCGGTCGCCCGATCAAGAAGGTGCCGACCCTCCGCGGCAAGACTGTGGTCAACGCCTTCTACGAGAACAGCACGCGCACCCGCATCTCGTTTGAACTGGCGGCCAAGAACCTCGGTGCCGACGTGGTGAACTTCAGTGCTAGCAGCAGCAGCGTGAGCAAGGGCGAGTCGTTGATCGACACGATCAAGACGCTCGAAGCCCTCGGTGCTGACATTATTGTGATGCGCCACAGCGAGTCGGGTGCGCCCTACCTGGCGGCCCAGCACTTCAGCGGCAGCATCCTCAACGGTGGTGATGGTACCCATGCCCACCCGACCCAGGCTCTACTCGATGCCTTCACCATGCAAGAGCGGCTCGGCAGCCTAGTGGGGCGCAAGGTGGTGATCCTCGGAGACATATTCCATAGTCGGGTGGCCCGCAGCAATGTGTGGGGGTTGACCTGCCTCGGCGCGCAGGTGGTTCTCTGCGGCCCGCCTACCCTCCTACCCTACCCGCAGGGCGAGCTGCGGTGGGGGGCGAACCCCAAGCACACGGTATCGGTGCAGGTTGAGTACAATATTGAGCGTGCCTTGCGTGGGGCTGACGCGGTAATGGCCCTGCGGATGCAGAAGGAGCGGCAGCAGAGCGGCTTGCTGCCCAGCCTGCGCGAGTACATCACCTATTACGGCCTGACACGGGAGCGCATGGCTTTGGCTGCCCCCCACGCCCTGGTGATGCATCCCGGCCCCATGAACGAGGGGGTAGAGATCATGAGCGACGTAGCCACCTCTGCCCAGTCGGTGATCGAGGCACAGGTGACCAATGGAGTGGCGGTGCGGATGGCTTTGCTCTACCTGCTGGCGGCTGGACAGTAGCCAGCTAGTAAGGCTTGCCCTCCCCTTCACAGCGCGAGGGTGAGCAGCGCGTGCGGTTCGGCATGGCTGATCGCCAACTGGGTTGCGCCGTTCAGGTGCATGAAGCGGCGCAGGGCGGCGGTCAATGCAGCGCGGAAGGCGGGGTCGCTGGCGAGGTGGGCGTGCGCCGGTTCGAGGTGCAGGCTGTGGATCAGCAGCCGCTTCGCTTTGCGCTCGGCCTTTGGGTCAAGGCGGCCCACCAGTTGGTCGCCATAGAGGATTGGCAGGACATAGTAGCCCCATCTGCGCTTCACCGCTGGCACGTAGACCTCCCAGATGTAGTCGAACTCAAACAGGTCGGCGATGCGCCCACGCTCCCACATCAGGTTGTCCAATGGGGCGATGAACTGGAGATTGAGCGCGGCCTGAGGATCGTCCGCAAGCGGCGTGCTGGCTAGCTGCTCAAGTAGCGGCACATCCTCTGCCAACAGGTAGTAGGGCGACTTCACTCCCGCGATCTGCACCGGGGCGAAGGTGCCGTCGGTGGTCAGGTCGGCCCACAGTTGTTTGCGCTCGGCAGTGCTGAGGTCGGTTCGCGCGTAGAAGAACTTGAAGCGGCTCTGCCACTGCGCGCTGCTCGCCAGGGCCAGGATACGCAGGCTAGTCACCGCCATCCACCGCTTGGCCTCGGCAGAAGCGATTGGCGCGCTATCTACCCAGCTGGGCAGCACGCGCTCGGCCAGATCGAAGTAGCGCACGTTGCTGCGGCGGTGGGCGGTGAAGATGCGGTCGGCCCACCATAGGTGGCTCATTGCTTGACTGACATCCTTAACCTGGTTGAAGCCTCCAGGGATCATCGGGCGGCCCTCAAAGTCGCGGGAACTGAGCGGCCCGCGCCGAGTAATCTCGCTGAGGACTAGCTCCAATACTGCTTCGCGCTCACTGTGCGTCGCGCTGTCCGCGTCGCTGCGCTCTCCGCCCCACTGCCACCAGGCGCGCGGTTCGCTCTGCGGCTGGCGGATGTAGCGGTAGTCGGCTAGCGGCCAGGCGTACAGGGGATAGAGGGTTTCAACGAAGCGGCGATCTGGGCCGTAGAGGACTTGATCGAGATGCTGCGCCTGATACTCACTGATGCGGCTGTGCAGAGCCAAATCCTGATTGCGAGCGACCACGCTGATCGTGTCGATCTGCAAGACACCGAGGTGGTTGATCACCGCGCATACTGCTGCCAGTGGGTCGCCTGCCTCGCCCAACGGCGGCTGGTCGAGCAACAGCTTGTGCAGGATGAAGCGGCGGGCGGTCTGTTTGTCGATCTCCATGCGCCGATTATAGCAGAACAGATGCCCTAACGCAAGTGGAGCGCAACCTTTCGAGCGGCAAGCAGATCGTGATCCCGGCCCGCCGCAGGGAGGGTGAGTCAGGGTTAAGGGGGTGGGGTTGGCAGGAACAGTGCCAATCACCTGGTTGGTAGCAATTCTTCTGATGTGGTGAATGCGCCTATGCAAACGTCTAGGCGCAACAGCCCAGGCTGCCTCAGCATCATCGGCATGGTTGCTATCTTCATCTTCTCCGTCTCCTTCTGCTTCTTCCTGGCAGTCTATGTGTTGGCGCGGCGCAGTGGTAAGCTGCCCCAACGCTTG
>JBBROH010000039.1:0-24890 GCA_038229595.1 Chloroflexia bacterium
ATCAGGCCGATAGTACCAGTCGGGGCCAGCACGCTGACCTGCGCGTTGCGGTAGCCGTGTGCCTCGCCCGCACTCAATGCCTCGTCCCACACCCTACGGGCTGCTGCCAGCAGGGGTGCCGGGCTAAGAGCAGGGCTTATGCCGCGCGGGGTGACAGTCAGCCCCTCGTACTCGTCGGCGGCAGCGTTGTAAGCAGCACGGCGGTGGTTGCGGATCACCCGCAGCATCGGCTCGCGGTTGGCCTCGAAGCGGGCGAATGCGCCCACCTCGCCCGCAATGGCCGCGGACTGGGCGTAGGCCGCCCCAGTCATCAGCGCAGTGATCGCAGCGCAGATAGCATAGCCCTTCGATGAACCGTAGCCAATACCAAGCTGCATCAGCAGCGCACCGAGGTTGGCATAGCCGAGACCGAGGGTGCGGTACTTGTAGCTGCGTTCGGCGATCTCCTGACTGGGGTACTGGCCCATCAGCACGCTGATCTCCAAGACCATCGTCCAAAGGCGGCAGGCGTACTCCAGGTCGCTAATCTTGACCGCTTCGCCAGCAATATCGCTCTTGAAGGTGAGCAGATTGAGGCTAGCCAGGTTGCAGGCGGTATCATCCAGGAACATATATTCACTGCATGGGTTGCTAGCATTGATGACACCGTCGTTGCTGCTAGTATGCCACTCGTTGATCGTAGTGTCATACTGGAGGCCAGGGTCGGCGGAGGCCCAGGCTGCGGCGGCAATCTTCTGCCAGAGGTCGCGGGCCTTGAGCGTCTTGCTCACCTTGCCGTTGGTGCGGAAGGTTAGTTGCCAGTCACCATCCGCAGCTACCGCTTGCAAGAAGGCGTTGCTGACCCGCACACTGTTGTTAGAGTTCTGCCCAGCCACGGTCGTGTAGGCTTCGCTATCCCAGTCGGTGGTGTACTCAGGGAACTGGAAGCCCTCGAAGCCCTGCGTTGCCGCCTGCAAGACGCGCTGGATCATCCCCTCTGGCACGCCAGCCTGCCTTGCGCGGCGGATCGCTCGCTTGTGTTCTACTAGCAGGCTCGGCCCCTGCCCATTCACTCCCTCGGCATGGGCATTGACGTAGCTGCTAGCAATCTCGGTCAGGTGCTTGCGGCAGAGCTTGCTACCCGCAACCAGGGCGGCTACCTTCTGCTCCTCGATCACCTTCCAGTCAATAAACTGCTCAATATCGGGGTGGTCTACGTTGAGGATCACCATCTTGGCGGCCCGTCGGGTAGTACCACCGCTCTTGATCGCCCCGGCTGCGCGGTCGCCAATCTTGAGGAAGCTGATCAGCCCGCTCGACTTGCCACCGCCGGATAGTGGCTCGTTTTCGCCACGAATAGAGCTAAAGTTACTGCCCGTACCAGAGCCGTACTTGAAGATGCGCGCCTCCCGCGTCCACAAGTCCATGATGCCGCCCTCGTTCACTAGGTCGTCGCTAACCGACTGGATGAAGCAGGCGGAGGGCTGGGGCCGCTCGTAGGCACTGGTGCTGCGGTGGACTGCTCCCTGCTCGTCGGCGTAGTAGTGGCCCTGGGCGGGGCCGACGATGCCGTAGGCCCAGTGCAGCCCCGTGTTAAACCATTGCGGCGAGTTCGGCGCGGCCATCTGGCGGGCCAGCATGAAGCAGAGTTCTTCGTAGAAGGTGCGTGCGTCCGCCTCGCTGCTGAAGTATCCCGCCCGCCAGCCCCAATACGTCCAGGTGCCAGCCATGCGGCGGAAGACCTGCCGCGAGTCGGTCTCGCCGGTTGCAGCCCCCGCCGCTAGCTTGCTGACCGCTGCTCCGTCTGGCACACTGCGCCAGAGCCACGCTGGTACGCCCTGCTCCTCCACTGGCTTCAGTGCGGCGGCTACCCCAGCCTTGCGGAAATACTTCTGGGCCAGGATGTCCACTGCCACCTGCGACCAGCTATCTGGCACCATCACGTTTTCGGCCTTGAAGACTACCGAGCCGTCGGGGTTGCTGATCTTTGAGGTTCGTGCTACAAAGTTGATGCCTGCGTAGGGGTCACTGCCCTCTCGCGTAAAGTGACGAACGATCCGCATGGGTATACTCCTTGAACTTAAATGTTGGTTGATGTTCAGTGGCGGGCGCATGGCCGCCCCTATTCACTTCCAGCTTAGCACTACTTACTGCCTGCTACTCTGCCACCGCGTCCTGCTCGGCAAAAAGCTCCTGGGCCAGATAGGCAGCGTTCAGGGCAGCAGGGAAGCCCGCGTAGACGGCCATCTGGATGATTATCTCGACCAACTCCGCTCGGCTACAGCCAACGTTGAGCGCAGCCGCCATATGAAACTTCAGTTGGGCGGGCGCGTTGCCCAGGGCGGTCAGGGCAGCAACGGTGGCTATCTCACGGCTCTTTAGCTCCAGGCCAGGGCGGGAGACGACATCGCCGAAGGCAAACTCGACGGTGTAGCGGGCCAGGTCGGGGGCAACAGCATTCAAGCGGTCTACTACTCGCTGCCCACCCAGCGCATCCAACTGCGCCAGCGTACGCCAGCCACGTTCATAACGATCTTCGTTCATCTGCTACCTCCTTGAGACTGGCTGCCGCTCGCCGCCCCTTCTTTGCTGCGGTACGGCGGGGCCGACCCACCCGCCGCGAGCCTTCGTCCAACACTGCCACTGGCTCGGCGGCGAGCTTCGGTTCCTCCAACGACTCTAGCTCCTGCCGCAGACTGCCAATGTCGCGGAAGTTGCGGTAGACGCTAGCGAAGCGGATGTAGGCCACGTGGTCTAGCTTACGCAGCTTCTCCAACACCAGTTCGCCGATCATCTGGCTAGGAACTTCGCTCTCCCCGGTGCGGAAGATGGTCGCCTCGATCTCGTCAACCATGTTGGTGATCGCCTGCCTGCTGATCGGTCGCTTGGAGCAGGAGATCATGATCTTCTCCAACAGCTTCTCGCGGCTGTACTCCTCGCGGCGGGTATCTTTCTTGATCACCGCGATGCTGACTGGCTGCACCCGCTCGTAGGTGGTGAAGCGTTGACTGCAAGCCATACACTCGCGGCGGCGGCGGATGCCATCGTTGTCGGCAGTGTCCCGCGAGTCGATCACCCGCGAGTCGTCCTGGTGGCAGTAGGGACAGCGCATAAGTTAGCCTCGATTGCGATAACGCGGCCCATTCTTGCCAATTCGCAAGAAAGCTGGGCCGAAGCGGGTGCCGCGTAGCTGCCCACCTGCTGCTAAAGGTTGTGGGAGACTACATCTTGGGTTTGGGGACGACTAAAAGCACAAGATAAAGGGTATCACAAGATGTTGTGTCTGTCAAGGGGTTTATCCACAAATTGCCTCCCTTATCCACCAGAATCGGGGGGTTTGTCCACAAACGACCGCTGCAAGCTGGCAAGCGCGTAAAATGGCAGAACACGTGTACTATTCTTCACATTTTGGCAAATTGGTGGCGGCTACCTATTGCATTTTGGCAGAAACCGAGTATAATGTGGATAAGTGGGGTGCAAAGTGGGGAAAAGTGGGGAAGAAAGTGGATAACTTCCTCCCTGCCAAGCGCAATCAGAGTTTAGGGGCCATCTAAACTCCAGGCGACCACAGCACCCAGCTAGCCACACAAGGTCGTACAGCTTGCTGGTGGGTGGAGGGCAGGGGCCATCTGACCGCTCATCCTAACCAGCACTTGCGACCAACCGCGTCGGTGCCGACCGCAGACCAGCGGCCTGCTGCTCAGGCGAGGGGAGAGGGGCCATCCTCCCCCCTCCGAGAGGGGAGCAGCCAGCCGCCATACAGACCGAGAAGCCGGTGAGCGGGTGAGGGGCCATCCTCCCCCCCACTCTGCCGGTCTTCTTTGTCTAGAATGTTCTAGTTTTGAGGGGGAGAAGCGATGTTTCTCGGCTCGTTTGAGCATACTATGGATGCTAAGGGGCGGCTGGCGATACCGGCTCGGTTTCGCAACTCGCTCGGCAGCACCGCAGTGCTTACCCGTAGCTCTGACCACTGCCTCTACCTCTTTCCGATGGATGCCTGGAACAAGCTGGCCGAACGGCTCAGTCAGTTGTCGCTGGCCGACCGCAACGCCCGCAATATGCAGCACTTCTTCTTTGGTGGGGCTAGCGATGTGGAACTGGATGCTCAGGGCCGGATCGCCGTGCCAACCATGCTCCGCCAGCACGCCGAAATCGAAGGCGACACGGTGGTGGTGGGCATGAACACCTACATCGAAATCTGGGCCAGGCAGAAGTGGCAGAACCTTGAAGCACAGGTCAGCGAGGACATTGACAACATCTCCGCCCAACTAGTTGGGTTGTTCTAAGCCCTAATCCTCTCCTCCCTTTCGCGGGGTGGGCAGGGTAGGGGTTGGGGGACGTTAACAAATGCACATCTCGGTACTGTATGCAGAAGCGTTGGCGGGGCTGAACATCCGGCCTAGTGGCCGTTATGTTGACGGCACGCTGGGGGCGGGCGGCCATGCTGGAGGTATGCTTGAGGCTAGCGCGCCAGACGGCTTGCTGCTGGGCATAGACCTCGACCGCAGCGCAATGGCGTTGGCAGCGGAGCGATTGCAGCCGTTCGCTGCCCGCTACCGTCTTGCCCAGGGCAACTTCGCGCAGATGACAGAGCTTGCCGCCAGCACCTGGGGCTGGAGGGCGGGGGAGGTAGACGGCGTGCTGCTTGACCTCGGCCTCAGTTCAATGCAGCTTGACCAGGGGGAGCGCGGCTTCTCCTTCCGCACGGACGCGCCGTTGGATATGCGGATGAACCAATCCGCAACTGGCGGGCCAACTGCCGCCGACCTGCTAGCCGACCTCGACGAGGAGGAGCTTGCCACCCTGCTCTACGAGTATGGCGAGGAGACGGCCAGCCGCCGGGTCGCCCGCCGGATCGTAGCAGCCCGCAAGGCGCAGCCGATCACCACCACCGCGCAGCTAGCGGGCATCGTCAGTGACGCATTGGGCGGCAAGGTAGCGGGGCGCACGCGCAACCCGATCCACCCGGCCACGCGCAGCTTCCAGGCTCTGCGGATCGCCGTCAACCGCGAGTTGGAGACGTTGCCCCAGGGTTTGCAGGCGGCCATGCGGCTGCTGAAGCCAGGCGGCAGGCTGGCGGTGATCAGCTTCCACTCGCTGGAAGATCGCGCCGTCAAGCAGTTTATGCAGCGCGAGGCGGGCGGCTATGTGGAGGGCAGCATCTACGCGCATGAGCGGCCAGCGACGCTCAGGCTGCTGACGCGCAAGCCGACAGTACCGGGTGAGCAGGAGGGGCGCGACAACCCCCGCGCCCACAGCGCGAAACTGCGGGTAGCCGAGAAAATCTAGGGCAGAGAGGGTAGAGAAAAGAGGAAAGCGGTGCGGGATGGGCTAGCCAGACTTCTTTCCTCTTTTATCTTCCACCTTTGCTCTGTAATACAGCACAAATCCTAACCTCTCTAGGAGCAACTGCTTATGGCCGTCCAGTCTATGGGGCTACCGCGCAACCGACGCGATGACTCCCTCTCTGCTACGCGGGTACGCACCCGCCGCCAACACCTGCCTCGCTACCTCGAACTGCACCCGGCAGTGCGCTACTTGCTGGCAGTTGCGCTGGTCTGCGCGATCAGCCTGCTCTATCTAATGCAGACTAGCCAGGTCGCTAGCCAGTCCTACCGCCTGCGCGCATTTGAGGCGCAGCGCAACGCGGTGGTGCGCGACAACAATCGCCTGCAACTGCAAATCGCCGAACTCAAGTCCCGCGCCCGCATCCAGCAGATCGCCCGCAACAAGCTGGGCATGGTGCCGCTGGGCAAGAATGTGATCTACGTGCTGGTAGACGATGGCGCGACCAATGCCAACGCCGGGGCTACGCCGCAGATGGTAGGGGCAAGTAGTGGTGGGCCACCACAACCGTAGAGGTAATGTCGGATGAACGTCGCACAGTTCAAGGCAAGTGACAGCGGGAAGCTGGCAAAAGTAGGTCGTGGCGACGCGGCCTATTATGCGTTTGTGCCAAACCCGCTACCGCCTACTTTTGAGTACGACCATGAATTGGCTTGCGTGCTTGCTAATGCCGCCCTGTGCCTGGGTGAACTGGCAGGTTACAGCCGCAGCGTCTCTAATCTTGAGCAAGTGACCGCCGTGTTCGTGCGCTGGGAGGCGGTGCAGTCATCGCGCATTGAGGGAGTTGATACTACCCTAGCCAACCTCTACCGCTACGAAGCTGGTCAGTGGCAGGCGGATAGCGTAGCAGAGAGGTGGACAAGCGACCTGCAAGCTGTGCTGAACTGCGTGCAGGCAATCGAACATGGCAGGCGCCGCCGCAAGGAGCTACCTTTCAGTCTGCGCCTGCTCCGCGAGTGCCACGCAATGCTGATGAGCGGCAATGGGCAGGTTGAGCCAGGCGAGTTCCGCAGCAGCCAGAACTGGATCGGGCCTGCGGGCAGCAACCTGAGTAGTGCTACCTATGTGCCGCCACCGCTGCATGAGATGCTTGCTGGCCTTGACCAGTTGGAGAAGTACATCTACAGCAGCGACAGCAACTCACCGCTGGTGCAGATCGCCTTCGCCCACCAGAACTTTGAAGCAATCCACCCCTTTATCGACGGCAACGGCAGAGTTGGGCGGCTGCTGATCCAACTGCTGTTGGCCGAATGGTGGCTGTTGCCACAACCCTTGCTGTGCCTGAGCAACTACTTCTGGCGTAACCGCGACCATTACTACACGCTGCTGCTGGCAGTCAGTACGGGCGGCTGGTGGCGTGAGTGGGTGCTATTCTTCTTGCGCGGCGTGGAGCAAGAAGCAGCGGTGGCGACCAACAAGCTGAAGGAGCTAGCCGAGTTGCCGCCTACAGCGTGGGCGCAGACGGCCACCATCGCCGCGATCATGGAGGGGCAAGGCTGATGGCGATCCAGAGCGCGAAAGCACAATCGAACCTGCGGGTCAAGACGTGGCGGGTGCGCGGCACCTTCATCGTCTTTGTTGTGCTGGCCGTTGCGCTGATCGGGCGGCTGTTTGTCTTGCAAGTGCAGCAACATGATGTGCTGACCCAGCGGGGCGACAACCAGCACCTCCAGAGCAAGAGCCTGCCTGCCGAGCGCGGCAACATCTACGACCGCAATGGCAACCTGCTGGCGGGCAACGCCACCGCCTACGACCTCTACGCCGACCTTAGCCACCTGCCGAAGATGGAAGATCGTCGCACCCTCGCCGACAGCCTCGCCCAGCTAACCGACAGCAGCCCAGAGGATATGTTCGCCAGCCTCAGCGCGCAGGTCACTGGCACCCGTAAGCTACGGGCCAATCTTACTGACGACCAGAAGGATCGCCTCGACGCTGTAATGAGCGATCACAGCGACGCACTCTGGCTGGAAGCGCACAGCCGCCGCACCTACCCGAACGGCAACCTCCTCGCCACCGTCCTCGGCTACGCCAACAGCGAGAACGTGGGGGCTTATGGCCTGGAGGGAGCCTACGAGAAGGTGCTAGGCGGCAAGCCAGGCCTGCTCAAGGCAGAATATGACGCGACCGGCACAGAGATACCGCTCGGCCAACGCCAGTACGAGCCGCCAGTGGATGGGCAGGATATCTACCTGACTATCGACATGAACGTGCAGTTTATTGCCGAGCGCAACCTGGACGAGGGGATGAGAGCGACCGGTGCGAAGTCGGGTCAGGTGGTGATCCTCGACCCCAAAAGCGGGGAGATACTGGCCCTCGCCGCCCGCCCCACCTTCGACCCCAACAACTACAGCCAGTACACCAACGACCTTAGCCTCTTTCGTAACCCGGTAGTCAACGACATCTACGAGCCGGGTAGTACCTTCAAGGTGCTGACCTGGGCGATGGGGGTTAACGAGGGCAAGATCACCCCAGACTTCGCTCTCGACCTGCCTGCCTGCCGCGAACTTTACCGCCAGCGCATCTGCAACCACGACCGCACCGCCCATGCCGCCGAGTCTATGGAGACCGGGCTGGCGATCTCCGATAACATCGCCGCCATGAAGATCGCCGAGATGGTGAGCAAGGATCGCTTCTACCAGTACCTCAAGCAGTGGGGCATTGGGCAGGCCAGCGGCGCGGGCTTCGGCGAGAGCGAGGAGCCGGGCCTGGTCTACTTCCCCGGCGACAAGGGCTGGAACGACCTCAACTTCTACACCAACTCCTTCGGCCAGGGCATAGCGATCACCCCCTTGCAGATGGTCGCGGCTATCGTGCCAGTTGCCAACGGTGGCAATCTCATGCAGCCCTATATCATGCAGAAGATCGTGGATAAGCACGGCGCGGTGGTCAAACAGAGCAGCCCCCAGGTTAAGAGCCAGCTACTCAGCCCCGACGCGGCCCAGACGACGACCCAGATGATGGAGGCAGTGGTGGAGCGTGGCACTGGCCGCCTGGCTAAGACGGTGGAGACGAAGGCTTATCGCATCGCGGCCAAGACTGGCACAGCCCAGGTGCCATTGCGCGGCGGTGGCTACGACCCCAACAACAGCATCGGTGGCGTGGTTGGCTTCGCCCCGGCAGAGGACGCGAAGTTCGTGGCCCTGGTCAAGCTAGACCGCCCGACCAGCAGCCAGTGGGGTGAACTGACGGCGGTGCCGATCTTTGGCTATATCACCCGCGACCTACTCACCTACTATAATGTACAGCCACCTGCGCCGTGATCGGCTGGGCAAGAGCAGCCACGTGGCTGCTACTACCTGGCTACGCAGCAGGCGGCACTTAGGTTATAATAGCGACTGGGTGAGACGAAAACTGCTAATCACGTAAGGTGGGAAGGTAAAGTAAAGATGCTACCGCTGGAAGATGTACTGGCTGGCACAAGGGGGCAACTGGAATGGGTGGCTCAGGATCGGGCCGCCACAGTTGCTTATACCCAAGATGTGGTGTTCGAAGGGGTGGAGATCGACTCGCGCAAGATCAGGCCGGGTGGCCTCTTTGTCGCCCTCAAAGGGGAGAACACCGACGGCCACCGCTTCATCAACGATGCGATTGGCCGGGGCGCACGCGGCGTGCTGCTCACCCAGGACTGGCAGCACCAGCCGGTCAGCGAAGGGATGCACCCAGCGGTTGCCCTGATCCGCGTGGCCGAGCCGCTGACTGCCCTGCAAGAACTGGCTAGTTACTGGCGCAACAAGATCAGCCCGCGCGTGGTTGGTATTACTGGCAGCGTGGGCAAGACCAGCACGAAGGAAGTGACCGCCGCCGTTCTCAGCAAGGGCTACCGGGTGCTAAAGAGCGAGGGTAACTACAACAGCGAGACGGGCCTACCGCTTACCATCCTACGCCTCAAGGCAGGCGATCAGGTGGCAGTGTTGGAGATGGGCGGCGGCTATACCATGCACGATATTGCTGATCTGGCCGCCATCGCTCTGCCAGAGGTGGGGGTGGTGACCAATGTGGGCGACAGCCACCTGGAGCGGATGGGTAGCATCGAGAACATCGCGCAGATGAAAAGCGAACTGCCCCGCGCCCTACCCACCCACGGCTGGGCTGTCCTCAACGCCGACGACCAGCGGGTGAAGGCAATGGCCGACGTGACCCCAGCACGGGTCTTCTACTACGGCTTTGACAGCACCGCGCACCTCTGGGCTGAGCAGATTGAGGGGCGCGGGCTAGAAGGGATCACCTTCGTCCTCTGCTACGACGCGGGCAAGCTGGGGGCGGTCAGCAATCCCGCCTTGCAGCAGGGCCAGCGGCTGCACCTACACCTGCCGATCCTCGGCCAACACAGCGTCAATACCGCGTTGGCCGCTGCCAGCGTTGGCCTGGTGATGGGCCTGGACTGGGCGCAGGTGGCGGCGGGTCTGGAGGACGCTGGCACTTCGACCAGCGGCGCGCAGCTACGCATCCTCAGCGTACCGGGGATCAACGGCTCGATGATCATTGACGACAGCTACAACGCCAGCCCCGCTTCAGTCTTCGCTGCCCTCAACCTGCTAGATGAGATGAGCGGCGGCAAGGTCGCAGTCCTCGGCGATATGCTAGAGTTGGGCGACCAGGAGGTGGCTGGGCATCTGAAGGTAGCGATCCGGGCGCGGGAGGTGACTGACTGCCTGGTGGTGGTCGGCAGCCTGGGGCATAGCATTGGCCGCGACGCGATCAGCTACGGTATGGCAGCAGATCAGGTCTACTTCGCCAGCAGCAACGACGACGCGGCTGACTGGCTACGGCGCAAACTGCAGCCAGGCGACACGGTGTTGGTCAAGGGTTCCAGAGGCTTGCACATGGAGGATATTGTGCAGAAAGTCAGGGCTTGATGTTGCCAGGGTTGCAGATCACCAGTACCCAGACGGTCAGCAACACGCAGCAGGCATTGACCTCGCTGCCAATTGGCGTGATGCGTAATGCGCTGATCTTCGCCGGGGTTGCCTTCCTGCTTGCCTTGCTGCTCGGCAGGCCGGTGATCAACTTCCTGATCAAGAACAAGATTGGCAAGCAGATTCGGATCGATGGCCCGCAATCGCACCAGGTCAAGATGGGTACGCCAACGATGGGCGGCCTGATCATCCTGGGTACTATCGCCCTGACCACTATCGTCTACCTGGTGATCGTCAACCTGGACAACATCCAGAGCGGTAAGGAGTGGCGTTACCTCTCGCTGCTCCTACCACTGGGTATCATCCTCAGCTTTGGCATCCTCGGCGGCATTGACGACCTGCTCAGTACGGTTGGTCGCGCCAGGGGGGGGATAAAGGCACGCTTCAAGCTAGCCTGGTTGCTCATCTTCTCTGCTGTGGTTGCCCTGATCCTCTTTGGGCCGCTTGGCTACAACGGTATCTACATCCCGCTCGTGGGGCGGTTCGACATTAGCTGGTTCTACGTGCCAGTGGCGATCCTGGTGGTGGCGGGGGTGGCTAATGCGGTCAACTTCACCGACGGCCTGGACAGCCTCGCTAGCTCGACGCTGATCTCGGCCTTCACTGCTTACGGCATCATCGCTTACCTGCAAGGGCAGGCTCCGGTCGTGCCATTCTGCTTCATCATCGTGGGTTCGCTACTCGGCTTCATCTGGTTCAACGCTCACCCGGCACAGGTATTCATGGGCGACATCGGCAGCCTGACCCTCGGCGGCCTGCTAGCGACGGTGGCGTTCATGACCGGGCAGTGGCTGCTCCTCCCGGTCATCGGCATCATCTTTCTGGCCGTGGGCGCATCGTCGCCCTTGCAGGTGCTGTACTTCAAGCTGACCGGCGGCAAGCGGCTGTTCAAGATGGCTCCGCTGCACCACCACTTCGAGTTGTTGGGTTGGAGCGAGACCCAGGTGATGATGCGCTTCTTCCTGATCAGCATTGTTGCCGCTATGATCGGCGTAGCCCTGGCACTTGCCCCGACGGTGGGCTGAGGAGGAAACAAATGAACGATCAGCACGACCATGATCACGGTGCGGCCAGCGAACACGGCCAGCCACCCACGCAGGCACATCAGCAGCCCACTGAGGCGGAGCATAAACATGGCTCTGATCATGACCACAAATTGGGGCAGCACGACCAGGGACAAGAGTCAGAGCATGATCATGCACCTGCCAGTGGGTCGTTCGGCTGGCTGCGCGAGATACTGCCATTCGGCCACGGCCACACTCATGCTGAAGCCAATATAGACAGCGCATTGGAGGGTAGCGAGCAGGGTATCCGCGCCCTGAAACTGTCGCTGGCTATACTGGGTTTCACCGCCTTGCTACAACTTGGGGTGGTAGTAATCAGCGGCTCGGTCGGCCTGCTGGCCGACACTATCCACAACGTCGCTGATGCCATGACCGCCGTGCCACTCTGGGTTGCCTTCGCACTCTCCCGGCGACCTGCTAACCGACGCTATACTTACGGCTATGGACGGGCTGAGGATGTGGCGGGCCTGTTCATCGTGTTGGTGATAGCCCTGAGCGCAGGGCTGGCGGCTTACGAGTCGGTTGATCGCTTGTTCAACCCGCAGCCAGTCAGCAACCTCTGGTGGGTGGCAGCAGCGGCATTGATCGGCTTCCTGGGTAACGAGGCGGTGGCCTTGCTCCGCATCCGGGTTGGCCGCGAAATTGGCAGTGCCGCACTGGTCGCTGATGGAATGCACGCCCGCGCTGACGGTATAACCTCGCTGGCAGTCCTCGGTGGCGTTGTTGGCGTTGCGCTTGGCTTCCCACAAGCCGACCCCTTGATCGGCCTGCTAATTACTATCGCCATCATCTTTATCCTTAAGGATACTGCTGTAACGATGTGGCGGCGGCTGATGGATGCGGTAGATCCGGAGATTGTTGGGCAGATCGAACACACTGCTACTCACGTAACACAGGTGCGCGATGTCCACAATGTGCAGGTGCGTTGGCTGGGACACAAGTTGCATGCAGAGTTGCACGTAACTGTGCCGGGCAGTCTAACTGTTACTACGGCCCACGATCTGGTTGAGGAGATACGCCACACCCTCTTTCACCATCTGCCACGCTTGAGTGAGATTATCGTCCACGTTGATCCAGATGACCGCTCTAGTGCAGAGCTTGACAACTTGACCGCTCATCATCAGCAGGCACAAGCAGACGGCGTGGTGGCTAGCACCCAGCCCAACCTGAGCGGCCACAGCCATAAACTGAGTCTGGCACAGGAGAGGTAGCAACGAGTGATGCTGGAACTGCGTGGCAAGAAGGTGTTGGTCTTTGGCCTCGGTGTCAACGGGGGCGGCCTCGGTGTGGCGCGCTTCATGTTGGAGCGCGGGGCTGAGGTGCGCGTCACCGACCTCAAGACTGCCACCCAACTTGGCAGCAGCCTGCAAGAACTGGAGGGCTATGCAGTTGGCTACACCCTCGGCGAACACCGCCGCGCAGACTTCGAGTGGGCCGACCTGATCGTGCGTAACCAGGCCGTGCCGCGGGAGAGCGAGTGGCTGAAGCTGGCCCGCGACCTCGGCAAGCCGGTGGAGATGGAGGTCAGCCTGTTCTTCCAACTCTGCCCCAGCCCGCACACAATTGGCATCACCGGCACAAAGGGCAAGACGACCACAACCACGCTGACCGGGGCGATCATGCAGGCGTGGCGGCCAGATACAGTCGTCGGCGGCAATATCAGCGGCCAGCCGCCCCTCAGCCTGCTGCCCCACATCAAGGAGGACACCTGGGTAGTGCTAGAACTCTCTAGCTGGCAGTTGGAGGGAACAGACGAGATCGGGGTCAGCCCCCACATCGCCGCCTGGCTCAACCTGTCGCCCGACCACCTCAACCGCTACCGCGACATGGACGACTATGCCGAGGCCAAGTTCGCCATCTTCAAGCACCAGCGAGCGGGCGACTTCGCTATCCTCAACGTAGATAACCCCATCGTGCGCCGCTATGAACCGCAGCTAGCAGGGGGGGTGCGCCCCCTCTGGTTTGGCGAGATGATCGAGTGTGACGCACAAGGCGCGTACCTGGCGGGGGATCGAATTGTGCTAGATTATGTCAAGTCGGGGCTGGGCAAGGTGGACTGGCAGTTTGCGGGGCCGCCTACGCTAGCAGGTCGCCATAATCTACTCAACGCCGCCGTTGCCGCCCTGATCAGCAGCCTAGCCGGGGTAGACGAGGCCACCATCAGCAGCACCCTGGCGGCCTTCGCGGGGGTGGCAGACCGCATGGAGCCAGTGCGCGAGATTGGGGGGGTTCGCTTCATCAACGACACCACCAGCACCACGCCCGCCAGCACTATCGCCAATCTGACCGCCACGCCGGGGCCAGTTAAGCTGCTGGCGGGCGGCAGCGACAAGCGTTTGGAGTTTGGCGGGTTGGCGGCATACCTGGCGACCAGAGCGGATGTGGCCGTCTACCTGCTAGCGGGCAGCGCGACGGCGAAGATGCAGCACGCGCTTGAGCAGGCGGGTGTGCAACCAGCAGGGCTGTTCGACAACTTCGCGCAGGCGATCCAGGCTGCCTACAATGCAGCCTGCACAGGCGACACCGTGCTGCTCAGTCCAGCAACGGCTAGCTTCGGGATGTTCAGCAACGAGTTCGAGCGGGGCGCACAGTTCCGCCAGATCGTCAAGGGACTGACCCCCACCCCGCCCTCTACCGCGGGGGCGGAGCGGAAGAACGAGGAGGCGAAGTTATGGCGACCTTTATGGAGCGGAGCAGGACGACCGCAAACCTGAAGCGGACAGCGCAGGGGCGGCCCGATATGTGGCTGCTGGCTCTGGTTGGTTCGCTCTGCCTGTTCAGCCTGGTGATGGTCTACAGCGCAAGCTATGCAGCCCTCGCTAGCTTCAACTTGCAGCCTACCGCCTACCTCACGCGCCAGTTCTTCTACATGGTATTGGGCTGGCTGGCTCTGCTGATCACCATGCGGATAGACTACCGCTGGTGGCGGCGGTTCTCTGGCCCTGGGATGCTGATCTGCCTGGTGCTACTGGCGGCGATCTTCGTTCTGCCCGCCAGCGTAGTGCCGCTGATCAACGGGGCGAAGCGGTGGATCGACCTGGGGCCAATCGGCTTCCAGCCCAGCGAAGTGACCAAGATCGCCTTCAGCCTCTACCTGGCCGCCTGGCTATCGCAGAAGGGCGACAAGGTGCGTAACCTGACGGTCGGCCTGATCCCCTTCGGCATCGTCCTCGGCGTGATCGTCGCCTTGATCATCAAAGAGCCGGATATGGGTTCGTCACTGGTGATCGTCAGCATCGGCATCAGCGTCTTCTTCGTAGCGGGGGCCGACCTCAAGCAGTTGGGGGCGGGCCTGGTGCTGGCGGTCGGCACCTTCATCTTCCTGATCAACAGCGCGGGCTATCGCGGCAAGCGGCTACAGGGCTGGCTCGATCCCTTCAGCGACTTCCTGGGCAGCGGCTACCACCCGGCCCAGAGCATGATCGCCCTCGGCGACGGCGGCATCTTCGGCCTGGGGTTGGGGGCTAGCCGCCAGAAGTACAACTGGCTGCCCGAACAGTACACCGACACCATCTTCAGCGTGATCGGCGAAGAACTGGGCCTGATCGGGGCGGTCTGCGTGATCGTTGTCTTCGTCTCCATCGTCTACCTCGGCTACCGCACTGCCCTGCGTGCGCCAGACAGCTTTGGCAGCCTGCTGGCTACTGGCATCACCACCTGGTTCGGCTTCCAGGCTCTGATCAACATCGCCGCCGCAACCAACAGCATCCCCTTTACTGGCATCCCGCTGCCCTTCATCAGCTTCGGCGGCACCAGTCTGACGGTCTCTCTAGCCGCCGTCGGCATTCTGCTCAATATTTCTCGCCACGCCCGTGCAACAGTGGCGGAGGATACCCTGCCCAGCGTAGCCGAGGTTCGGACGCGCATGGTGCAGGCAGCGGCGGTGGGCCGCGAGATCGTGGGCAACCGCCCTAGTCGTGGAGGTAGTAGAAAGTGAACCACATCATCTTTGCCCAGGTAGTCTGGACTATCCAGCAGTGGCAGTTGTTCGCCCCGATCATCGTTCTTGGCGGGCTGGTAGGCTGGCGGCGGGGCTGGCGCGAAATGGCGATCTTCGTGGTGGCGGTCGTCTTCGCCATCTTCGTCGCCAACGGCCTGCGCTCGAATATCCCTTCGATCCTGGAGCGGCTGACCAACGTCGGCAAGCAGTTTGGCAACGCCCTAACCGACCCTAGCAACTCGCCAGTGCCGAGGCCAGTTAGCCCAGAGCCGCCTGGCTGGTTGCAAGACCCAACCAACGAGCCGTTGATCATACTCGGCTTCTTCCTATTCCTGGTGCTGGCAGGCTATTCGATCTCCAAAGCCCTCGGCACGCGGGGCAACCTGGGCCTGTTCGGCCTGCTCGGTGGCGTGATCTTCGGGGCCAGTGCGTTCACCATCGTACTCTGGCAACTGTTGAGCTACTGGCTCGACCTCAACCGCCTAAAGAGCGGCAATCTCCCCTTCAAAGGGGTCGCCAGCACGCCGCCGGTCAGCGTCAACCTGCCAGGGGTGCAGGTGCCAGGCCTGCCAACCACCAACATCCTTGATAGCTGGGTCTTCTGGGCGGTGGGCGCAGCAGTCCTCGGCATCCTCGTGATCGCCCTGCGCCGCTCGCCTACTGCGGCCAAGTAGGGGCGCATTAGCATGAGATAGCAGGCAAAAGAGGGTACAAAAGTGCTAGACAGATTGCGGGGCAAACAGGTACACTTCATCGGCGTAGGCGGCATCGGCATGAGCGCGCTGGCCCATCTGCTGCTAGACGCAGGCATTGCGGTCAGCGGCAGCGACCTGAAGGCTTCGCGGCTGACCGACCAGCTAGCCACGCGGGGTATGGCCTTCAGCGAGGGCCAGGCCGCCACGAACATCATGGCAGCCCCACCTGATCTGGTGGTGATCACCGCTGCCTTGCGCCCCGACAACCCAGAGTTGTTGGCGGCGGAGGCGGCTGGCATCCCGATCATCAAGCGTGCCGCCCTGCTCGGCGAGGTGATGAGCGAGGGCAAGGGCATCGCGGTCGCTGGCACCCACGGCAAGACCACGACCAGCGCGATGATCGCTTACGCCCTCACCCGTTGCGCCGCCGACCCCACCTATCTTGTCGGCGGCATCGTGCAGGGCTTGGGGACGAACGGCCACCTGGGGCGCGGCGAGTACGTGGTCGCCGAGGCGGACGAGTACGACGGCTCCTTCCTCCAACTGCGCCCGACCGTCAGCGTGATCACCAACATCGAAGCCGACCACCTGGACTTCTACGGCAGCATGGACAACATCCGCCAGACCTTCAGCCGCTACGCCAGCAACACCCAGCCGGGCGGCACCCTCCTGCTCTGTGCTGATGACGCGGAAGCAGGCGCGCTACTAGCCACCCTGCGGGCCAGCGAACAACCCTACGCTACCGCCAGCTATGGCCTGGGGGCGGGGCTGGACTGGCAGGTAGTAGAGCAGGGCAGCAACAATCGGGGCGGCAGCAACTTCGCCCTCTGGCGCGGGGCGGAGAAGCTGGGCGAGTTCGCCCTCAGCCTGCCCGGTCGTCACAACCTGCTCAACGCCACCGCTGCGGTTGCTGCTTGCGCTATAGCGGGCGTGGACGCGGCGCAAGCGGCTACTGCGCTGGCCGACTTCAGCGGGGCCGAACGCCGCTTCCAGGTCAAGGGCGAGACTAACAGCGGGGCGGTCGTGGTGGACGACTACGGCCACCACCCCACCGAGATTGCCGCCACCTTGCAGGCCGCCAAGCAACGCTACCCCGACCGCCGCATCATCATCCTCTTTCAGCCGCACACCTACAGCCGCACCAAATCGCTGCTGCCAGGGTTTGCCGCCGCCTTTGCTGAGGCAACCCTGGTCTACATCAGCGACATCTACGCGGCGCGAGAGGCGCACGATCCCAGCGTACACGCCCGCCAGATCGTCACCGCCAGCGACCACCCGGCCATGCAGTACATCGGCTCGCTGCAAGAGGCGACGGCGGAGCTACGCCGCGTCCTGCAACCGGGTGACGTGCTACTGACGGTAGGCGCAGGCGACGTGGGGCAGGTGGGTGAAGAATTGTTGCAAGCCAGCTTATGCAGATACGCAAACTGACAGTAGAGGATGCTGCCGCCTTCTGGTCACTACGTCTGGCTGGGTTGCGCGACTACCCCGCCTCCTTCGGCGAGGATTATGCCACCGCAATGGAGCTAACAGCAGAGCAGGTAAGGCGGCGCGTGGTCTGGGCGACCAGCGGCGACAACTTCATCTTTGGCGCGTTCGACCCCGAACTGGTAGGCACTGTCTGCCTGCTGCGCGAGGAAGCGACCAAGCAGCGGCACAAGGCCGAGGTGTGGGGCGTGTTGGTCGCCCCCGAAGCGCAAGGGCAGGGGGTCGCCAGCACGCTCTTGCAAGCCACGATCACCGCTGCCCGCGCGGTGGCAGGGCTGGACCATCTGCGCCTGGGTGTAGAGACCAACAACGCCGTGGCGATCCGCAGCTACGAGCGGGCTGGCTTCGAGCGGCTCTTTACTGATCCGCGCACGATGAAGGTGGATGATCGATTCGTGGACGAATACATCATGGTATACTGGCTGGCCGCTAGGGGAGAGTGATGGGAGAGGGTAGATGCTAACCGAGATTGGCACCACAATCGAGCGGCTCAGCGGCCTCAAGGTGCAGCACGCCGAGCCACTTAACCGCTACAACTCGCTGCGGGTGGGTGGCCCCGCCGACTACTTCGTAGAGGTGTTCGACGCGGCGCAACTGGCGGCGGCGGTGGGGGCTGCCCGCAAGGTCGGCCTGCCCTACGTGGTGATCGGCAACGGCACAAACCTGATCTTTACTGACGCGGGCGTGCGTGGATTGGTGATCCGCACTCGCGCCCACCACCACAAGGTTGCCAGCCTGATCGAGCAGCAGGGTGATCAGGCGATCTGGCGGGTGGGCGCGGGTGCATTGTGGGGGCCACTCTGCCGCGAGATGGCGGCAGCGGGCTGGGGCGACCTAAGCTGGGGGATCAGCATCCCTGGTAGCATGGGCGGGGCTATCGTCAGCAACGCGGGCGCGCATGGCGGTGACACCAGCGGTGTGCTACACGCGGCCCAAGTCTTGACCGCCGAGGGCGTGGTAGAGGAGTGGCAGGCCGAACGATTTGGTCTCAGCTACCGTTCTAGCATCCTGAAGGCTGCCGTGCAGCGGGCGATGTCGCCAGGGCTGATCGTCCTCAGCCTGGACTTCTGCCTGCACCGCGAGCAGCCAGCCGCCCTGGAGGCGAAGATGCGCGAGGCGCAGGCCTACCGCATTGCTAGCCAACCGGCGGGCAAGACCGCTGGTAGCACCTTCAAGAACCCCCCTGGCGACAAGGCGGGGCAGCTGATCGAGGCAGCCGGGCTGAAGGGCTACACCCTGGGCAGCGTACAGTTCAGCCCCAAGCACGCTAACTTCTTGATGAACCTGGGTGCGGCAACCTACGACGAAGCGAGGCGGCTGATTGCCTACGCCCAGGGCGAAGTCTACCGCCAATTTGGGGTCACCCTAGAGCTTGAGGTCGAAGTGGTGGGCGAGAACCCATGACCCAGATAGGAGCATCTTTGGAGCAGCAAGCCAAAATCCGCGTCGGGGTAATCTTCGGCGGGCGCAGTGCCGAACACGAGGTGAGCCTGGAGTCAGCGCGCAATGTGATCGCCGCCCTCGACCCTGCCCGCTTCACCGTCGTGCCGATTGGCATCAGCAAGGCCGGTCGCTGGCTGATCGGCCCGCAGGCTATGACCCGTTTGCAGGCAGCGATCAGCGGGGTAGCCGACTTCAGCAACGAACCAATGGTGGCCGCCAGCCTCGGCGCGGTCTACGACGGCCATGCCCTCGTGCAACTTACCGCCAGCGGCCAGCAGCAGAGCGCGCCTGCCCTCGACGTGATATTCCCGGTGCTGCATGGGCCGTTCGGCGAGGATGGTACCGTGCAGGGGATGCTCGAACTAGCGGGCCTGCCCTACGTCGGCTCTGGCGTACTCGGCTCGGCCCTCGGCATGGACAAGGTGGCGATGAAGGCGGTCTTCAAGGCCGAAGGTTTGCCGCTTGTTCCCTACCAGGTGTTCTACCGCGTGGACTGGGACAAGGACTTCCGCGACGTGCTATATTGGACACTAAGGGCAGTAGAGCGTGGCGACCTGCGGTATCCCCTGTTCGTCAAGCCCGCCAACATGGGCAGCAGCATCGGGGTGAGCAAGGCGCGCGGGGAGGGCGACCTGCAAGGCTGCTTCAGCGAAGCCTTCAAGTATGACCGCAAGGTGGTAGTCGAGCAAGGGATAGTGGGGCAAGAAGTGGAGTGCGCTGTCCTGGGCAACGATGCGCCCACCGCCAGCGTGGTGGGCGAGGTCGTCCCCAGCAACGAGTTCTACGACTACAACGCCAAGTATGTGGACAACAATTCGGCTTTGCTGATCCCCGCCCGCCTGAGCGAGACGCAAGCGGCGGAGGTGCAGCGGCTGGCAGTGCGCGCCTTCCACGCCCTGGACTGCGCGGGCATGGCACGGGTAGACTTCTTTGTGGCTAAGGAGGCGGGCAAGGTCTACCTCAACGAGGTGAACACCATCCCTGGCTTCACCAGCATCAGTATGTACCCCAAACTGTGGCAGGCCAGCGGGCTGAATTACAGCCAACTGGTCGAGCGGCTGATCACACTTGCATTGGAGCGGCATGGCGACAAACAACGAAACCTCACCGACCGCTGAACCACAGCTTGCGCGCAAGCGCACGACTGGCAGCATAGTAACCCGCTTTGGCTGGCGGCTGTTCAAAGACGACCTGCGGAGCGGCAGGCTAGTTGACTTGCTGCTGCTCGGCGTGCTGGCGATGCTGACCGTCAACTTCGCCACCGCCCGTAGCTATGTGGTAGATGCAACGAGCCTCACCGTGATCGGCAGCAAGTCGTTGACCCAGTTGGAGGCCGGGCGCATCAGTGGGCTGCTAGGCAAGAGCATCTTTGAGGTAGACGCAGCGCACCCGGCAGACGGCCTGCAAGCCAGCCCTTACGTGCGGAGCCTGCACATCGAAACCCGCCTGCCCAATATAGTGCGCGTGGTAGTGGATGAGCGCAGGCCAGGGGTGGTCTGGGTCAGAGACCGCGTGCCATACCTGGTAGAGGAAGATGGCAGCATCATTGGCACCGCCAGTACCCTCGACGGCTTCGTAGTGGTCTACGACCGCGATGCTGCCCCGCCAGCCCAACCCTCGCCTGCGCGGGCAGCCAGCCCAGCGGCTAACAGCCCAGGCAAAGGGAGTAGGGCTGAACAAGGAGGCGGTGACTACCGGGTGGGCGGCCACCTCAGCCTGCTGGCAACCGAGGGGCTGGACAGCGCACAGCGCATCTTCATGCTGCTACCCGCCTCTGGGCTAAACATGGCCCGGATCGAGTATAATGCGGATCGTGGAGTCAGCGTTGTGACCAGCGACAACCAAGTGATCATCTTCGGCAGCAAAGATGAGATAGACCTGAAGATCAAGATTTGCAAGAACTTCCTGCGGCAGTCGGTAGGCAAAGTGTGGGTGAGTATGGACTTGCGTAGCACCACGCACGCGGCGGTGCAGATGCGGGGGGGGGAGAAGAAGTAGTGAAGATCAGGGTGGCACCAAGCCTCTGGGTACCGCTGGTTGGTCTGCTGGTCGGCCTGCTGGTCGGCTTGCAGTTTGACTTCACCGTGCCGCAGCAATACACCCGCTACACGGCGGTGGCGGTGCTGGCCGCCCTCGACTCGGTGTTGGGGGCGATCAGGGCCGAACTCAACCAGTCTTACGAGAACAAGGTGTTTGTTAGCGGCTTCCTGGTCAATACTACGCTGGCGATCCTGCTCACCTACCTAGGCGACCGCTTGGGGGCTGACATCTGGCTGGCAGCGGTGATCGCCTTTGGCTCGCGCTTGTTCAACAATCTCGCTCTGATCCGCCGCCACTTCATCTAATCCACGATCTTGCCAGCAAAGTAGGGGCGGAACTTGCAAATTGGCAACCTTTCAGCGAGCCAGGCTATTGCTTTACATAAGCCTTTGGTGGTACAATGGGTGAAAGTTGTTGAAAACCAGCTAGACCACGCTGAAACATTGTGGTATAATCGCTAACAATCCCACTAGCGCAACCGGAGGGCCAACGGAGGGCCGCTAGTCTATGACAAACACGCTTGAGCGAACCATTGTGGGCCTCGACGTAGGCACCACGAAGATATGTGCCATCATCGGCGAAGGGGGCCGGGATGGAGCAGTGCGCGTGCTGGGCATCGGTATCGAACCAGCGCGTGGCCTGAGCAAGGGGGTAGTCGTCAACCTTGACGAGGCTGCCGCCAGCATTGCGATTGCCATTGAGAAAGCTGAACGCCTGTCTGGTTGCAAGATCGGCTCGGCCTACGTGGGCGTTACTGGCGAACACATCTCCTCGCTCAACAGCCGCGGAGTGGTTCCCATCGGTCGCTCTGGCGGCGATATCAGCGTAGACGATGTGCGGCGGGCGGTGGAGGCAGCGAAGGCGGTAGCCGTCCCCAGCCAGCGCGAAGTGATCCACGTGATCCCGCGTACCTTCATCGTGGATGGGCAGAGCGGGGTACTCGATCCGGTGGGTATGGCCGGGGTGCGGCTGGAAGTAGAGACCCACATCGTGACTGGGGCGGCTACCAGCCTACAAAACTTGGCCCGCTGTGTACGACGGGCTGGGGTAGAGATCGACGAGATGGTATTGGAGCCGCTAGCCTGCGGCGAGGCTGTGCTAACCCCAGCGGAGCGACGGCTAGGGGTTGCCCTGGTGGATATTGGCGGCGGCACCACCGACCTTGCTATCTTTATCGATGGGAGCATCTGGCACACTGCCGCGCTGCCTGTTGGTGGCAACCACTTGAGCAACGACCTCTCCATCGTCTTGCGCGTCCCCTTTGAGGCTGCCGAGGAGTTGAAGCTGCATTATGGGCGGCCCAGCCTCAACCAACGCTACGGCAAGCTGGCGGTGCGCGCCAACGAACAGGAAGCAGACGAGGCGGACGAGGAGATAGCAGTTACCAGCTTCAATGGGCAGACCGAACTGGTCAGCCGCCACCTGCTCAATCGGGTGATCCAGGCCCGCATAGAGGATGTGTTCGACCGACTGGGCAAGGAGATACGGCGCAGCGGCTATGCCGGGATGCTGCCAGCGGGGGTGGTGCTGACTGGAGGCTGCGCCCTGTTGCCGGGCATCGCCGAGCTAGCCCGCCAGGTGATTAGCCTGCCAGTACGCGTCGGCCAACCACAACGCCTGCTGGACGGCACCGCTGCCCTGAGCAGGCCGGATCACGCGACAGGAGTTGGATTGCTACTTTGGGGCTTCCGCAACGGCGAACCGCTGGCCCACCCCGCCGCCCAGCGCAGCAAAGGGCTGCCACGCAACGACATGACCCAGAAGGTCAAGAATTGGCTCCGCGAGTTTGTACCATGATAGCGTAGGGGCAACAACCCCGATCTTACACCACCATCGACCAAGCGACAATCGCCAGGCAAGAAAGAGGGCGGCAAGAATGGATAACCGATTCGGCGACATGAGGAGACGGCCAATGACTACAGGCAACGAACGGGCGATGAACCCCAGCGTGAGCAGCAAGATGCAACGAATGCCCGACACCGAGAACTTCGCGCAGATCAAGGTGATCGGCGTGGGCGGCGGCGGCTCCAACGCGGTTAACCGCATGGTAGAGGCCAACGTGCAGGGGGTTGAGTTTATCGCGGTTAACACCGACGCGCAGGCTCTGATCCACTCGAAGGCCCAAACGCGCATCCGCATCGGCGACAAGCTGACTAAGGGGCTGGGCGCAGGCGGCCAACCTATCGTCGGCGCGAAGGCGGCTGAGGAGAGCAGCGAGGAGTTGTTCGACGCACTCAAGGGAGCGGACATGGTGTTCATCACCGCTGGTATGGGCGGTGGCACTGGCACTGGCGCATCCCCGGTGATCGCCCAGATCGCCAAAGAGGTGGGCGCACTCACTGTCGGCGTGGTTACCAAGCCGTTCAGCTTTGAGGGGTCGCGCCGCCGAATGTCGGCAGACGAGGGCATCGCCGAGTTCCGCCAACACGTGGACACGCTGATCACCATCCCCAACGACCGCCTTTTGCAGATCGCTGACAAAAAGACTTCGATGATCGAGGCCTTCCGTATCGCTGACGACGTGCTGCGCCAGGGTATCCAGGGCATCAGCGACCTGATCACTGTTCACGGTATGATCAACCTGGACTTTGCCGACATTAAGAGCATCATGTCCAACGCTGGCTCTGCGCTAATGGCGATTGGCTTCGGTAGCGGCGATGACCGCTGCGTGATCGCGGCCCGGCAGGCTATCGAGTCGCCGCTGTTGGAGATCAGCATTGAGGGGGCAAAGGGTGTCCTCTTTAACATCACTGGCGGCACCGACCTCGGCATCTTGGAGGTGTATGAGGCGGCGGAGATCATCCAGCAGGCAGCAGACCCTGAGGCGAACATCATCTTCGGCACCAGCATCAACCCAGAGATGGGCAACGACGTGAAGATCACCCTGATCGCCACCGGCTTTGATAGCGTGCGGCGGCCAGTCGCCCTGCCCGCCCGCACCGCCCAGGCTCTCGGTCTCGGTGGCTACGGCCAGCAGCGGATCGTACCACAACCGCAGCCCAGCTACCAGGAGCAGCCGCAACCGCTGCCCGTGCGCCAGGCCCAGCAGCCGATGCAGCAGCCGCAGCCGATGCAGCAACCGCAGCCGATGCAGCAGCCCGCTCCCCAACCGATGCAGCCCAGCCAGCAGCCGACTGGCCCGTACCAGCGGCCAGCAGCACCGCAGCAGCCACAGCCGCAACCGCAACCACAACCGCAGCAGCCGCAGGGTGGCGGCGACGACCTCGACATCCCGCCCTTCCTTCGCTATCGCCAACGCTAGCGACCACAGAGTAGGATTGTGGCGACGATTGTCGCGGGCGGTCAGAACTTGCCCGCGACAATCTGCTCTATGACCCATAAGCGGCATGGACGGCTATGGCTAAGACGAAGCAGCAAGAAGCAGTGATCATCAAGGGCGTGGGCAGCGGCCTGCTGATCCTCCTGGACGACAAGGAGGACTGGCGACGGCTGCTCGGTGAACTCGACCAGCGCATCCGCGAGAACGAGGGCTTCTTCAAGGGGGCGCAGGCGACGGTAAACGTCAGCGGACGTACCCTGGACGACGCGCAGATCGCCGCCCTGCAAGCCCTGCTCGAACCACTGACTATCACCCTGGCGACGCTGGTCAGCGGCAGCGCAGCTACCCGCGAGGCGGCTACTGCCCGCGACCTCGAAGCACGACCACCCAGCTTCACGCGCGTTGGCGGCAGGCAGGCGCATGAGGAGGAGGTTGTACCCCTTGCGGAGCCAGAGTTTGCCGCCTTCAACTTGCTTGAGATCGCCGAGATAGAGCGGGCTGCCCTGTTCATCCGCCGCACCCTGCGAAGCGGCCAACGCGTGCAGCACGAGGGTAATGTTTGCATTGTCGGCGACGTAAATGCAGGGGCCGAGATCGTGGCAGGCGGCCACGTCCTCGTTTGGGGCAGCCTGCGCGGCCTCGTCCACGCTGGGGCGAACGGTGATAGCGGGGCTACTATCTGCGCTCTACAGTTGGAAC
>JBBROH010000040.1:0-24690 GCA_038229595.1 Chloroflexia bacterium
CAGCTTGCCGCTGTCCAAATCCAGCAGGCCAACCAGGTCGTTGCTAGCCAGTTCGGCCACTGTGTTCTCAGTCAGAATGCCTACCCTGCGTTGCTGCTCAGTGGGCAGGCTGAAGTTCACCAGTTTCATCGCTTGCGCTCCTTTGCCTCGTTGCCAGTTCGATTGTAGCACAGGCTGGCTGGGGGCGCAACGGCAGAGCCATAGCGTTCAAGTGTAGCCGTGTTCGGTTGGCTGCTCCGCTGTTGCCAGCCCGCCTGCGCTGTGCTATAATGTGGCGAACCCACCACTTGCCCGCTCGCAGGAGAACGACATGAACCTCTGGCATGACCTGGAACCCACCCCGGTTGAAGATGACCCCAGCCTGATCCACGTAGTGGTTGAGATACCGTTTGGCGGCCACCTGAAGTACGAACTGCACAAGCCAACTGGCGCAATCAAGCTGGATCGGGTGCTGCACTCCGCCGTCTACTACCCCGGTGACTACGGCTTTGTCCCCCAGACCTACTACGACGACTACGACCCGCTGGACGTGCTAGTGATCACCAACAATCCCACCTTCCCCGGCTGCATCGTCGAGGCGCGGCCCATCGGGGTCTTCCACTTGATGGATAAGGGGTTGCCCGATGACAAGATCATCGCTGTCCTCAACCGCGATCCCTACTATGCCAACATCCACGATCTAGAGAATCTGCCACCGCACCAAATCCGCGAGATCACTCACTTCTTTGAGGTGTACAAGGAGTTGGAGGGCGGCGGCACCCGCGCCCGCGGTTGGGGTGGCCGTGACGACGCGATGGAGCGGATCAGGTACGGCATAGAGATGTACAAGAAGGGTGGCTGGAAGGTGGGCAACGCCAGTGCGTAGTAACCGCCTGACCAGTGTGATCACGACCACGATTATCGTTGGCCTGATAGTGGCAGCGGTGATCGTGCTTGGCACCACCCTGATCTTCCGCGACCCCCCCGCCCCCGGCCTGCCAGTCTACCCCCAGAGCTTTATGCCGCAGGGCTTGCGCGAGGGTGAGGAGGAGAACGGCACGACCTTCGACCAATGGATCATCCCCGCTAGCGGCAGCAAGGCGGTCGCCTTCTACGAAGCGGAGATGCCGAAGCTGGGCTGGGTGGTGATCAACAACCAGCGGCGCGATGCTGTCACTCCTGTGCTGCTGTACCAGAGCGCAGAGGGCGGCTGGAGCGCGACAGTGCAATTTGCCCCCTCGACTACCGAAGGGGCAGGCACCGAGGTGAAGATTTATCGGCGCAAGCTGGGCGGTTGAGCGGGCTGGCTTCGACCAGGCCGCGAACTGGCAGCCGACATAGATCATGTGCTATAATTGCCCCGCGCACCAACGCCGTATTAACACATTCACGCACCTCGTACCTTGCGCCCCAATTGGAGGCGGGCAACGGTGGGGGAAGCTAGAGGAGTAAGACTTTGCCGCAAGCATGGGAAGACGCGATCATCCACTTCTTTGAGCAGATATATACCAGCGTCGGCTGGTTCGGCGTGGTGATCGGCATGGCGATTGAGAGTGCCTGCATCCCCCTCCCCTCCGAAGTGATCATGCCGCTGTCGGGTTGGTTCCTGATCCAGAAGCCCGGCCTCGACCCTCTGCTCGGTGTCAACATCGCAGGACTGGCGGGGGGGGTTGGCTGCACTATCGGCTCGATTGCCGCCTACGCTGTTGGCTACTATGGTGGCCGCCCTGCGATTGAGAAGTACGGCAAGTACATCCGCCTCAACCACCACCACCTGGATCAGGCCGACCGTTTCTTCAGCAAGTACGGTTCAGCGACCGCCTTCTTCTCCCGCCTGCTCCCTGTCGTGCGTACCTTCATCAGCCTGCCCGCTGGCATCACCCGCATGAACTTCCCCAAGTTCGTCGCTTACACCTTCGTTGGCTCCTACATCTGGTCTGCGCTGCTAGCCTGGGTTGGCTACATCTTGGGGGCCAACTGGACGGAGTTCCGGGCCGCCGCCAAGCCCTTCGATATCCCGATCATCATCATTGTGCTGCTCATTCTCATCTACTTCTTCGTCAAGTTCTTCCGCAGCGGCAACAAGGAAGAACTTGACGATGCTAAAGCTGCCGATCTTGCTAACAAAGCGGACGCGCAGGCCAAGAGCAACGAGGTGACCAACCCTACCAGCGTGCCGCTGGCTGAAGATCAAGTCGAGCAAGAGACAGCTCGCAAACTCTAGTCGGGCTTTTCGCAGCGGGCGCGATCAAACGCGCCCTTCTTTCGTCACAGAGTGGTGAGCGAGGGGGCAAAGTGGCAGAACTGGGTAGTAGAGTACAGCAGATTGGCGAGCGACTGGCGGCAGAGTTGGAGGCCAAGAACCAGGCTCGCGACCGTGCGCTGGCCGAGTCGCGCCTGCTAATCCGCCACTGTTCGCTGGCGATCCGCGCTGTTCACCGCGGCGAGTTTGGCGAGGCGCAGCGGGTGCTAGCCCTGGCCCAGGCGATGGTTGCCAGCAGCAAGCAGCTTGCGGCTAGTTTCCCCGACCTCTACTGGGCAGGCTATGTGCAGGACGCGCAGAAGGAGTACGCCGAAGCCATTCTCACCTACGCCGCGATCCATGGCGATCCGCTGCCCGACCACACCGCTTTGGGGATAGAGCCTGCTCCCTACCTCAACGGCCTGGGCGAGATGACTGGCGAGTTGCGCCGCTACATCCTGGATATTGTGCGGCACGGCGGCCAACTGGCGCAGTGCGAGTTGCTGCTCGATATGATGGAGGAGGTCTACAGCCTGCTCGTCACCCTCGACTTCCCCGACGCGTTGACCAATGGTCTGCGCCGTACCACCGACCTTGTGCGCGGCGTGCTGGAACGCACCCGTGGCGACCTCACCCTGATCGTGCGCCAACAGGAGCTTGAGGCGGCTCTGCGTGGCAACGGTGGGCAGTAGTGGAGCGCGAACAGCGGGCGCGGCTGGTTAGCGCAAGCGAACTGGGGAGCTACCTCTACTGTTCGCGCAAATGGTGGCTGCGCCAACAGTACGGCGAACGCGATGATCACTTTAGCCTCGCGCTGAAGGAGGACGGCACTGCCGCCCACACCGCCCACGGCTTGCAAGTCGCCAGCCTCTCTAGCAGCCGCCGTTGGGCCAGCTACCTCTTGCTGGCGGCCCTCGGCACAGCAGCCCTCTGGCTGATCAGCCTGTTGATCAGCCGCTAACAACTTTTGGGAGAAGACGAAAATGGCAAAGATTGGCGTTGTTACCGATAGTACCTCCTCGCTGTCGCCCGAAATGGCGCAGCAGTACGACATCCGCATGGTTCCCCTCCGCATCAACATCGGCAACGAGAGCTTCCGCGACGGGGTGGACATCAGCAGCAGCCAGTATCTTGAGCGGCTGACCCACGCAAAGGAGCTACCCAAGACCTCACAGCCAGCCGTTGGCGACTTCGCCCAGACCTTTGAGGAGATGGGGGCGCAGTACGACAGCATTATCGTGCCGCTGCTCTCCACCAAACTGAGCGGCACCGTCTCCAGTGCGTTGACGGCGGCAGGGATGTACCCGCAGTACAAAATCACGGTGATCGACTCGCTCTCCACTTTCATGGGCCTCGGCTTCATGGCGATCCGGGCAGCGGAGGCAGCCGCAGCAGGCCAGAGCCATGAGCAGATAGTGGCGATGGTTGAAGGACTTGTGGGCAAGATGCAGGTTTTGCTGGTGGTGGACACGCTGGAATACCTGCACAAGGGCGGGCGTATTGGCGGGGCGCAAGCCTTCCTCGGTGGGATGCTCAACGTCAAGCCAATGCTGCAACTGAAGGATGGCGGGCTAGAACGCTTGCAGCAGATTCGCACCAAGAGGAAGGCGAACGAGAAGCTGGTAGAGTTGATCGTCGAACGTTGCGCTGGTCGCCCCGCCCACATTTCGCTCGGCTACGCAGGCAACCAGCCAGAGATCGCAGCTATCGCCAGCGACCTCAAGCCGAAGGTGCAGCTAGCCGAACTGGTTGAGTTCGAGGTTGGCCCGGTGATCAGCACCCACACTGGCCCTGGTGTAGTCGGCACCGCCTTCTACGTAGAGTAAGCTAGAGGAGAGTGCAGTGGATAGGGAGGGGTGGGCCTAAGAGCCTACCCCTTTGCTTATCTGCTAGCAGCCGATCAGCTTGGGCCAACTACAGTCAGCTTGCCGACCTCTGCTGAGGGTTGCTTCTCTCCCGCGCTCTGCCAGACCTTGCGCGCCGTCCAGCCGATCAGGAAGAACAGGAAGACCCAGCGCAGCAGGATGTTGTAGAACATGGCGTGGGTAGAGTGCCAGCGGAAAAGCTCTTGCTGACCACTAATGGCGAGGGTTTGCCACTCGAAGCTGATAATCCAACTGAAGAAGGCGAACACGCTGAAGCTAGCATAGAGCCAGAAGGGGGCGGCCAGCAGAGCGAGCAAGGCAAGCACCCAGATATCGAAGTTAGGGTCGTAAATCTTGTTGAAGGCGAACCACCAGAGCAGCAGGCAGGCTGCGGTGGGCATGGCAACCTCTCGGCGGCGGCTGAAGAAGGCGAGGGCAGCGATGACCAGGCCACCCGCGACGACGAGCAGCACACTATAGCGGTTGACTACCGCAGTTACGCCACTGGCTTCTGCCTGCTCCTTGACCATACCGCCCAGCAGCCAGTACCATAGGCTCGGCTCAGTGGTTCGGTGGGCATTAAACCAGAGGAAGTAGTCCCAACTCTTGTAGTTGGCGAGGGCGAGTGGCAGGTTGATCGCCACTAGGATCAGCCCCACCGTGCCGATAGCCAGCCCAATAGACAGCCACTGCCTGCGTCGCAGGCGGTCAATGAGGGCAGCACCAAAGAAGACGATGGGGAACAGCTTGAAGCAGATACCGGTGCCAAGCAGCGCGAATCCGCCGATCTCCAGCCCCAGGTTGAAGGCGCGGCCCACGTCTGGACGGCGCAGGCTCTCGCGCAGCAGCAACAGACTGCCGACGCTCAGGGCGATGGGAATCACATCCCAGTTGAAGAAGGTATAGAGGAACAGTAGCGGTGAGGCGGCGAACAGCCAGGGGTTGGCTCCCGGCCAGCGGGCGATCAGCCAAGTGCAAAGCAGCGTAGCGGGCAGGACGATGGGCAGGTTCAGCCAGTAGTAGGCTAGTGGGTTGCCGACGCTGGCGAGGGCGCGGATCATCATGGAGAGCAGGGCAGGGTAGTCAATGCCCGTGCCGCTGAAGATGAAGCCAGGGCCATCGTACCGCTCAAGGCGGTGGTTGACGTAGACGGTGATGATGTTGGTGAAGCGGAAGTTGGGGAAGGCAAACTCGTGGTAGACCACGTTGTTTTCGGCGTGGTAGGCTCCCGCCAGATACCAGAAGAAGCTCGCGCTAGCCAGCAGCCCAGCCACCAGCAACATGATCGCTAGCTGCCACCGCCGCTCCATCTTTGCTATCTGCGCCATCATCCTCCTTGGTCCGCTATCCTTTGGATAAGCCGCCCACTAGCCCGCCTCTTGCTGGCGCAGGTACTCTGAGAGGGAGAAGCCCCCTTGATGTATAGGCAACTCGTAGACATCTGCTTCGCTGACTACCTGCAAGCCGCGCTGCTCATATTCTAGCAGCCCGCTGGAGTCGCCCCCAGCCGCGATGGTGACGAACTGGCTGAGGTCGGCATCGCTGAGGGTAATGGTGTGGCGAGCCAACTGGTAGCCGCCCGCCTTGAACTCGGCCAACACTGCTGGGCTAGTCGCGTCGGCGGTGTGCCGCAGCCGCTTGACCTCGGCCACCACCGCCTTTGGCACGGCCCGCAGCAGACGAGTGAGGACGGCACGGCGGTTGAAGCCCACCTCGCGCAGGCGTGGCTCGTTGACCTCGACCACCTCTGGCTCGTCGTTCCTGGCCCAGAGGTGGCCGTCTGGCCCATAGGTGATCGCGGCGATGATCTCGCCTCGGTAGTGGGCGTAGAGGCTGGCCCTTGGCGTATCGGTCGCCACCGCCACCAGGCAGCCAGCCCGGTCTGGCAGGCTGTAATCGCCCTCTAGCGGCACGGCTTCTGCTCCCAACGGCCAATCAAGGTGGCGGCCCAGTAGTTCACGCAGGGTCGGCAGATCGTCAGCGATGGCCCGGCGCACCTCGAAGCGGCGGCGTAGTGGTGGATCGCCCGCTGCGGTAGGACGGGCAGCCCTGCGCTGCTGCACCCGCCCGGCTAGCGCGTCCAGCGTCCGCATAGCTGCCGCTTCCACCTCGTCGGCGGTCAGGCTGTCTGTAAGAATTACTGCGTCGGCGTGCGCGCGGGCCTGGGCAAGACGACCCTGCTGGGCCAGCCACTCCGCCTCATGCCAGTGTGGGTTGTGGCGGCGGGCGCGCACGGTAGCTAGTTCAGCGTGCAGGTAGAGCAGGAAGTCTGGTTCGCTCATCTGCCAGAGACCAGGCACGTAGCTATGCTCCTGTGCTGCCGGTCGCACTGTGTAGCCCCGCCCCCGCAGCCGCTCGGCCAGGGTGGACTTGCCGCTGGCGCAGGGGCCAACCACAACCACTAGACCGCGGTCGCCTTCGTTGCCAGCCGGGGCAGGCGGCTGGCTGCTGAATATATGCCTGTTCGGTTTGCGCGTTGGTTCGTCGGGCATGGGCTATTATAACAGATCATTCTGCTTGATGGGCTAGCTGTTCTCCTGGATCGCCTGCGCGATCTCGCTCATTTCTGCGCTGGTTAGCTGCCAGTCTGCCGCTCCGTTGTTCTCCTGCGCCTGCTCTGCGTTGCGTGCGCCGACGATTGCACCCGTGACCGCTGGGTTAGCTAGCGTCCAGGCAATGGCTAGCTGGCCGACCGTCTTGCCGTGCCGCTCGGCGATGGGGCGGATGCGCTCCACCAGGGTGATGCCCTGGCTCAACTTCGGCTCCTGGAAGCGCGGGCTGCTCTTGCGCCAGTCGTTGTCCGCCACCTTGTTGATGTCGAACCCGCCAGTCAGCAGGCCCGAACCCATCGGGCTGTAGACGATCACGCCAATGCCGTTCTCGCGGCAGAAGTCCAGGGTGCCGTCCGTCTCGTACTCGCGGCGCACGAGGCTGTAGGGCGGTTGCAGCGAGTCCACCGGCCCGACCGCGAGGCACAGCTTGAGCAGTTCGCTGTCGAAGTTGCAGACCCCGACGTAGCGTACTTTGCCCTCCTTAACTAGCTCCTGCATTGTCGCCCAGCTATCTTCCAGTGGCGCACCAGTGTCGCGGTCGGGCCAGTGGAACTGGTAGAGGTCTACATAGTCCGTCCCCAGCTTACGCAGGCTGCGCTCGATCTCCTGGCGGATGAAGGCGGGAGTGAGGTTGGTGAAGGAGCTACCCGGCTTGTCCTTGTTCTCCTCCAACCCGCACTTGGTGAAGATCATCACCTGGTCGCGCCGCCCTTTGACCGCCCGACCTACTACTTCCTCGGAGTGGCCGAAGCCGTAGACGGCGGCAGTGTCCACCCAGTTCACGCCGCTGTCAATCGCCGCCTGGATCGCCCGCACCGACTGGTCGTCGTCCTGCGGCCCCCAACCGTGCGACCAATCGGCCCCACCAATCGCCCATGCGCCCAGGCCGACCGTGGTGATCTGCGGCCCGCGCTTGCCTAGTTGACGTGTCTCCATCGTTCTCTCCTTTAGCCCTGGGCCACGACCGTGTTCACCGCCGCGGCCACCCGCTCTACTTCTTCCTGGGTGAGGGCCGGGTGGACGGGGATGCTGAGGCAGCGGCGGGTTATATCTTCGGTGACGGGTAGCTCCTGGCCGTAGCCCATCTCCAGGTAGAACTGCTGGCGGTAGATCGGCACCGGGTAGTAGACTTCGGTGCCAATGCCCAGTTCGACCAGCCGCGCCCGCACCGCGTCGCGATCCATACCCTGCGGCAACTTGATCGTGTACTGGTGGTAGACGTGGTGGTAGCCCTCTGGCACGAACGGGGTCTCTACGCCCTTCAGGTTCGCATCGTAGTAGGCGGCATTGGCGCGGCGGCGGTCGTTGAGGTCGTCTAGGCGATCCATCTGCACCGAGCCAATCGCACCCTGGATGTCGGTCATGCGATAGTTGTAGCCGAGCATCTCATGATAGTACCGCTTCCGCATCCCCTGCGCCCGCAGCACGCGGATCAGGTCGTCGTACTCGGCGTTGTTGGTGGTCAGAATGCCACCCTCGGCGGTGGTGATGTTCTTGGTGGCATAGAGGCTGAACATGGCAACGCCCCAACTGCCGCTGAACTGGCCGTTGATGTGCGCGCCGACGGCCTGGCACGCATCTTCGACGATGGCGAGGCCGTGCTTGTCGGCGATGCGCTTGATCTCTGGCATATTGGCTTGCAGGCCATAGAGGCTGATCGGCAGAATCGCCTTCGTCTTCGGCGTGATCGCCGCTTCGATCTGGCTCACGTCCAGGTTGAAGGTCTGCGGGTCAATGTCCACGAACACCGGGCGTGCGCCACAGTAGAGGATCGAGTTGGAGGAGGCGATGAAGGTGAAGGCGGCGGTGATCACCTCGTCGCCCGGCTTGATGCCAACTGCGAGGTTGGCGAGGTGCAGGCCCTGGGTGCCATTGCAGACGGCGGCGGCGTAGGCGACCTGGTGGGCGCGGGCGAACTTCTCCTCAAACTCCTTGACCATCGGCCCCTGCACGACGATGCCACTGTCCAGCACGCGCATCACGGCGGCCTTCTCCTCCTCACCGAGGATCGGCTTCGCCATGTTGATCATCGGCAGCTTCGGCTTCGCCAGTTCGGGCGCGGCGGGGGTAGCGGTTGATACTGCGGTCATTCGGGTTTCTCCTTAGTTGGTTTGGTGGGTGGTAGTCCATGTTCCTTCAAGTATTTTAGGAACTCTCTAAAAGCGTGCTGATAGTACTTAGGTTCTGTTTTGTGCCTTTACCTGTTGGGACACGAACTTGGTACTGCTTACCTCTTGTGAGTAGTTCGCTAGCTATACGCTTGATGTGGTGTTGCTCAACTTTGCGCTCCCAGGTTGTAGACAGAGCATTTGCCAAGCCTGTCGGGGTGTATCGAGGTATGCCATATTCCCTTACATAATTGAGAAACTTCTTGTAAGCCTGTTCGGAATATAGCTTTTGCGATTTGTTATTGATGCACACCTCGGTCACATACAAATCGCCATTCATACCTTCGATTTTAGCTATCCAGTTGACACTATCTATTTTAATTGGGTCTAGAGATGAGTCCTTAGAGCGAAGTTCTTCAGTTAGCTTGTTTGCTATGTCCAGTGGTCTATAAACGTGGTCAACTGATTTAGTTACTATCCTCACAATGCCGAAGTCAATACCAAACTCGTATCTATCATCCAGAAACGACACACGAGGGAACACTGCTGTCCGATCTTCCTTCTCACACCTTCCCAGAGCATCTTCTACTCCAGCAGGGCATGAGACAGTAGATGTAGAAGTGTGTGAGACTACCAGTCCCTCCCTACTTTTAGCTTCCGTAATCTCGCTAGCTAGAACTGTACCCCTATTTTCTCCTTTCTTGAGACGTTCATTAACGCGCTTGTTAATGTCCGCAAGGACAGAAATAGCCCACTTGAGTTGGTCACGATCAGAATGATCAGGATTTCGATTGGTCTTCTGCTCAAGACTGCTTAGAAGTCCTCTGATGGATTTTTTAGACGTTTCATCACTGATTACAGAGTCAAGCATATCACTCAGCTTCTGCTTGATCTTTCCCCCCTCCTCTTGTGGCGCACGCTGCTCATTCTCCCACTCGAACAAGGCATAATCAATAGATACAAAGACCTCCATCTTCATCGTTGCCTTAACGCTTCCTGTACCTTCTTCGCTGACAAGGCTTCTTATTTCCTCATAATCCCTATCAAGTACATTCCCCACGTAAATCTTAGGATTGTAGGTTAGTGGCCGAGCATCTTCAATTTCCCTAATTTGTTTATCATCACTAGGATTAACTTTCCTCAGAACGCTTTCAAATATTTTCCTAACTTCCAACACAAGAACGTACAGCAATTCCTCGCTGATGTCACAGCTTCCGTGCTGGTAAGAGTTACGTATTTTATACACTATCATCGACACCTTAGCTTCATCTTTTGTAATAATGGGCATATCAGTATCATCTGGCCTATGTTCCTTCCAACAAAAATTAACAAGCCCAACAAACTTAAACCTACCCATCTCCTTCGTTTCACTAGACGAATCTGCATGAACAGCCTTGTAAAGACTCTCAAGCGCATGGCTCAACAGAATCATTGTTGATGTCTCGTAGCCCCTGTTTTTGGCGTTAAAAGTCGCCACTGCATTGATCAAAGAGCCTACAGCATTGTCTCGCATTGCGTTCGCTCGGTTAGTATCAGCACTCATAGCGACTCCTCTTGCATTGCCCGGTAGCACATACAAGTACGACTTGCTTAACTAACAACACGCATCGTCCCTCGCTGGTTACTCAACAAACGGCAGCCGCAACTCCTCGCTGCCGTCGTCGCTGCGGTAGACGGCCATGCCGTCAGCGTCCGGGCCTTCGGCTAGCTGCAACTTTTGGCCGTTCGCGCCCACGTAGCCGTGCAGCCGGGCGGGGTTGCCGTAGACTAGGCCGTAGTCTGGCACATCGCGGGTGACGACCGCGCCGCTGCCGACCATCGCCCACTTGCCGATCACGATACCAGCCACAATCGTGCTGTTCGCGCCAATCGCCGCCCCCTCGCGCACCAGCGTCTTGGCCTCCGACCAGTCCGCGTCGCTCTTGAGGCTGCCGTCGGGGTTGACGGCGCGGGGTTGCAGGTCGTTGGTGAAGCAGACGTGCGGGCCGCAGAACACGCCGTCCTCAATCGTCACCCCATGAAAGACGCTGACCCGGTTCTGGAACTTGCAGTTCTTGCCCACCTGCACGCCGCTGTCAATGTACACCCCCTTGCCGAGGATGCAGTTGTCTCCCAGCGTCGCCCCCTCGCGCACCTGGGCCTGGTGGTAGACGCGCACGTTCTCGCCCAGTATAGCCTTGTCCGACACCTCAGCGGTGGGGTGGATGAATGTTGCCACTAGATGCTCTCCTTCACTCAAGCTGTCCCTTGTTAGTGGATTTCTTGTTGCTACTACTTTGCTTACCCTGTTGAGATTTACCACTTACTAAGCCCTGGCTTCTACATTCGCTTATCCGCTTTCACGAATCCGCTAGCTGCTCCTCCATAATCTTGACGATCTTCTCGCTGGCGTGGCCGTCGCCGAACAAGGGTGGTGGCTGGCTGGCTGGCGCGGCAAAGTCGCGGGCGGCTGCCACAATCGCGGCGGTGGCGGTGCCAACCAGCCCATTCCAACCGCTCTGCACCGTCTCCACCCACTCGGTCTGGTCGCGCAGGGTCAGGCAGGGGACGGCCAGGAAGTACGCCTCCTTCTGCACCCCGCCGCTGTCGGTCAGGATCAGCTTCGCGTGCTGCTCAAGATTGAGCATATCCAGGTAGCCGACCGGTTCGATCAGCTTGAGGGCGGGGTTGGCGGTCACATCTAGCCTCGCCAGCATCTTGCGCGTGCGCGGATGGACGGGGAAGATGATCGGCAACTCTGGACTGGCGATCTGGCTGAAGGCGGCAGCGATAGCCCGCAACTTCGCGGGGTCGTCGGTGTTGCTGGCCCGGTGGACGGTCGCCAGCAGGTAGCCGCCCGCCTGCACGCCGAGGCTGGCAAGGTAGCCCGCTGCTCGCTCTGCCGCCAGCCGCTGGTTGAAGATCACCGCGTCGTACATCACATCGCCAACATTGTGTGCCACCTGTCGCACCCCTGGTGACGCGCCAACCCCCTCGCGCTCAAGGTTCTGCATGGCGGTCTGCGTTGGGCAGAACAAGAGGCTGCTCAGTTGGTCGGCAACCAGGCGGTTAACCTCCTCTGGCATTCGCCGATCAAACGAGCGCAGGCCCGCTTCGACGTGGGCAACAGGGATGTGCAGCTTGCTGGCCGCCAACGCCCCCGCCAGCGTGCTGTTCGTGTCGCCATAGATCAGCACCCAGTCTGGTTGCTCGCTCTGCATCAGCGGCTCCAACTTCGCCAGCATCGCGCCAGTCTGCACCCCATGCTCGCCGCTGCCCACTTCGAGGTTGTAGTCGGGGGGGGGGATCGCCAACTCGCGGAAGAATACCCCGCTCATGTTGTCGTCGTAGTGCTGCCCCGTATGCACCAGCACCTCCGTGTGCCGCTGGCGCAGGGCGCGGCTGACGGGGGCGGCCTTGATGAACTGCGGGCGTGCGCCCACGATAGTCAGTACCTTCACACAAACCCCTTCGCTGTCAAAATCGGCTGGCTGCTGGCCTAATTATACAACATTAGCGATCTCTTTGTGGAATCCTGCACAACCGCATTGGCGGGGGTTGCTAGCAGCAGCCGGGGGAACAACAAGCGTTGAGGCTGCTGACCTCTGCTTGAACCAGCCCTGAGCGCGAGTGGCTGTGCTATAATAAGCGTAGGAGGCGACGATGAACAGCGAGCATGAAGACGAGCAGCAGCTAGAGCCAGACGACGCGCTACACTACCGCGAGCGCGCCGCTGCCTACAACCAGCTTGGCGATTACGCCCTGGCTCTGGCTGACCTTGAGCGGGCGATTGCGCTCGATGCCAGCGATGCGGCGGCTTATGTGCATCAAGGTGCCGCCTACATTGGGCTGGACGATCCCGCGCAGGCGGTCGCGGCCTTCGCCCAGGCGGTCGCCCTTGAGCCGGAGGTTGCCAGCCACTACTACAATCGTGGGTTGGCTCACTTCAACCTGGCAGCCTACAGCGAGGCCGCTGCCGACTTTGCCCGCGCAATAGAGCTTGCGCCAGCCTACGAGCAGGCCCGCGAGAAGCTGGCTTTGAGTCGCCTGCTGCTCGGTGACACCCACAGCGATGAGGATCACAGCTTCTCGGTCACGGCCTACGACCAGCTAATCAGCCGCGAGCCAGACAACGCTGCTGCTTACGTCAACCGTGCTGCCGACCACTTTCATCTCGGCAACTACGAGCAGGCGGTGGCCGATACGACCCGCGCCATCGAACTCAACCCTGGCAGTGACATTGCCTACCAGAACCGGGCCGCTGCCTACAGCGAGCTTGGTCGCCACGACCTGGAACTGAGCGACAGCAGCCGGGCGATTGAACTCAACCCGACCGAACCAGTTCACTACCTCAACCGCGCTATCGCCTACACCTACTACGAAGGCGGTCACTACGAAGCAGCATTGAGCGACTACCGCCAGATGCTTGCGCTTGCGCCGGATCATCCCGATGCACTCTACGGCCTGGCCTGCCTCTACGCACTGCTGCACGAGCCAGCAGAAAGCCTGACCCAGCTTGAGCGGGCGATCCAGCACGATGCCGATCACGGCAGCTATGCCCGCGACGATGCCGACTTTAGCTGGCTGCGCGAGAACAACCCGCAGTTTGCTGCTGCGTTCGACCAACTGACTACTGAGGGGGGATTATGGCAGAAGCGATGTTTGATGCGGCCCGCTTCAAGGCGCGGGAGCGGAAGGGCTGGGACGAGGCGGCAGCGGACTGGGCGGGGCAGCTTGGTACCCTGACCGCTGACCTGGCCGAGAAGCTGGTGCGCTTCGCTGGGGTGCGTCCAGGCGACCACGTGCTGGACGTAGCGACCGGCAGTGGGGTGGTGGCCCTGGCCGCGCGCCGTCGGGTAGGCATGGCAGGGCGGGTAGTTGGCTGCGACATCGCCACCAATCTGCTTGCCATTGCGCGGGCGCAGGCGAGCGGCTACAGCAATGTGAGCTTCATTGAAGCGGATGCAGAGGAGCTACCCAGCCACCTACCATCCGCTGCCTTCCGCCTGGCCCTCAGCCAACTGGGCCTGATGTACGTGCCAGACAAGCTGGCGATGCTCAAGGGGATGCACCATACTCTAGTCGCCGGTGGAGTGATCGCGGTCGCGGTCTGGGCCGAGGCCAGCCGCTGCGAACTGGCTGGCACTGCCGCAGTGGTTGCGCCCTGGGCTGGCCCACCGCGCCCTGGCACGCCGGGCCTGTGGGACATGGGCGAACCCACCCTGCATGAGCAGTTGTTTACTGCGGCGGGCTTCAGCAAGATCGGCTACCAGTTTGTGCGTCACGACTGGCACTTTGCCAACGCCGAGGCTGCCAGCGATGCAATGTTCAACGGCACTGGCACCCTGCGTCCCTTCTACTACAAGCAGCCGCCAGAGGTGCAGGCCGCTATGCACGCCGCGATGGTACAGTTCTTCAACCAACATCCTGCCGATGATGGTGGCGTGGTACTGAAGAACGAGGTACTGCTAGTGCGGGCAACCAGATAAGTGCATGATAGGTGCAACAATCCGCCAACCTGCGGCGTAGTATTACTGTATGATCAGTAGCTATTTACGCTCTGGAGGTAACTGATGCACGGCAAACAGGCGAGCCTGTGGCTCACCCTCTCCATCTTGCTCGTCACCCTGGTAGCCTGCGACGAGGCTGCACTAGCAGGGCTACCGATCAGCACGGTAGCCAATAATTCACCCGCCGAGCTGATCCCCGCTCCGCCTACCAACCTCATCGCGCTGAGTGGTGCAGCCACCGACCAGTTCAAAGCGGCTGTGGCAAAGAGTGAGCAGTTCAGTAGCTTCCACTTTACCCTCACGCACACGTTCGAGCAATGGCCTTACTCCATGCGTGACCAGGGGCCACTGACCACCACGGTACAGACGCTTGAGGGTGATGCCTTGCTGGATGGTGGCTCACTGCAGGCGGTGCGCTACGTTGTTAGTGGTGACTTCGCCGAAGAGAATGGTGAGTGGCGGGTCTTCTACAACAGAGCAGTCCCCTTCAACCCTACCCTCTACCACAAGACGGCAGCAGCATGGCAGCGGGTTGACAAGGCACCGCGCTTCAGTCCCCTGGTTTCGCCAGTGCCAATTCGGATACAGCAGATAGTCAGTCTGTTGAACGGTGTACCGACAGTAGTTGCTGGCGAGAGCCAGCAGGCTGGCGGCCAGCTATGCAACTACTACCTCCGCTTTACTACTTACGGCAGTTACTATGGCTACTGGATCAGTCAGCAGGACGATAGTATCGTACAGCTTGTGGATGTTGGCCGTGATGGTGGTGAGCGGCCATCCTCAGTGGACTCAGCCACGCCGCTAACGGACGTAGGTTCCCTGATGACGATTAGCAAGGTCAACGTGCCGCTAGCGATTGAGCAGCCTAACTAGCTACTCCCCCTTCAGCCACGCTGCCGCCCTTGCAGGCAGATAGGCGAGGCGGTCGCGCTCGATGTGGCAGGGGGGCAGGCTGGCAAGGAAGGTCGCGCCATAGCCCTTGCTGCTCAACCGCCGATCTAGGATAGCGACTACCCCACGATCCGTTTGGCTGCGGATCAGCCGCCCAAAGCCCTGTTTCAGCTTCAGCACCGCCTGCGGCACGCTGTACTCGTAGAATGCGTCGCCGAACAGTTCGCTGCGGCTGGCTACTATGGGGTCGCTGGGGACGGCGAAGGGCAGCTTGGCGATAGCGAGGACGCTGAGCGCATCACCTACCACGTCCACTCCCTCCCAGAAGCTGGCGGTGCCAAGTAGCACGGCCCGTTCGTTGGCCTTGAAGCGTTCCAGCACCTGCCGTCGGTTGCCATCTATGTTGTGGCCGAGCAGCATGATGCCCTGACCTTCGAGCTTGCGCTGCAAACCCTTGTAGGTTAGCTTTAGCGCACTGTGGCTGGTGAACAGCACCATAGTCCGTCCACCAGTGGCTATGCAAAGCTCTAGCAGCGATTGCTCCAACGCCTTTTGGTAGCCTTGCTCACCCGGCTCTGGTATATCAGTGGGCAGATAGAGCAGGGCGGCCCGCTGGTAGTCGAAGGGCGAGCCGACAATTAGTTCATCCACCTGCGCCTCTGGATTGTCGAGGCCAAGCCGCCCACGAATGTAGCTGAAGTTGCCATTGGTACTGAGGGTGGCCGAGGCGAGGATTACGCTTTTCTTCTCAAACAAGGTATCGCGCAGGATGTCACCCACGTTGAGCGGGGCGCAGTGCAGCACGATCTCGTTGTTGCGGGCGGCGGTCGCCAGCCAGTAGACCTCCTCTGGGTGGCCGTTGATGATCAGCGCATCGAGGCGGGTACGCAGTTCGCGGTTGGCCGCAGTGAGGGACTTTAGTTCGCTGGCAGTCAGGTCTCCCCCCTTACCGCGCTCCAGGCTGCCCTCCAACAGGTACTTAATTCGCCCCAGACTGTCTTCGATGTTGATCAGCCGTTCGCGCAGCGGTAGCCAGCAGGATTCTACTTCGCTCCAGGCGGGCTGGTGCCGCACTTCGGGGATTAGGCGCAGGCGGGTGTCGCCACTGTGGTCGGGGCCGTGCGTGTTGATGAAGTGGGTCAGGCAGCCGAACAGCTTGTCCACCATCTCGCGGACGGTGAAGCTGTCGTCTTGCAGGCGGGTGAACACTAGTTCTGCGCCCTCCTGCTGTTCCTGAGGCAGCTTCTTCGCTACCCGCCGCAGGCTGGCAACCAGGCCATGCACCTCGTCGCCACGCTCGTTGCGGCGAGCCAGCGCGTCCACGTGCATAGTAATCTTGCGCTCACCTATGCTGTAGCCCAACTGTTCGGTCGCCTGATCTTCTAGATTGTGCGCCTCGTCAATGATCAGGTGGTCGTACTGTGGCAGGATCGAGCCACCACTGGCGAGGTCGGCTAGCAACAGGGCGTGGTTGACGACAACGATGTGTGCGGCTTCGGCGTGGGCGTAGGTGCGGCGCAAGAAGCAGAGGCCGTTCTGGGTGGCGCAATCGTCCTGGTCACAGCCGTCCGTAGTAGCACAGACCCGCTGCCAGGCGGCCTGCTCCTGCCCTAGCAGCAGTAGTTCGGCCCGGTCGCCCGTCTCCGTGGTCGGCAACCAGATCAGCCCTTTGATCAGCACCTTGATCTCCTCAGTGGTCAAGTTGCTGGCCTGACGGAAGCCTGCCCAGCGGCGCAGGCAGAGGTAGTTGGTGCGCCCCTTGACCAGCGCAGTGCGGAAGGCAACCGGCTCGGCCCGCTGCCACCGCTTCTTCTTGCCGCCCGCACCCGCCTCAACTGGCGTGTAGTAGTCGGCGAGGGCAGCTTGCAGAGCGGGCAGGTCTTTAAGGTGCAATTGCTCTTGCAAGTTGATCGTGTTGGTGCTAACCACTACCCGCTGACCGTTCTTCAGGGCAAAGTCAATGGCGGGTAGCAGGTAAGCCATGCTCTTGCCGGTGCCAGTGCCAGCCTCGACCAGCAGGTGCCGCCCCGCATTGAAGGCTTCGACCACAGCGCGGGCCATTGCCACCTGCTGGGGGCGGTACTCGTAGTCTAGGTTGACGCGCGCAAGCGGGCCATCAACAGCGAGCAAGGCGGCGATCTCATCCGCGTCAACCTGCTCTACGTACCTGGTCGCCTCCAGCGGCGCGGCAACGTCGGGTTGCTGCAATAGCCCCATCTCCAACGTATTCTCGCCCAACCCCTTCGCCAGCAAAGCCTCACGGATGCTATTGTTGGGCAGGCTGAAGGAATCGCGCACCTTCTCCTGCTCGGCCTCGACAAAGAGGTTACGCAGCGGCCAATTCAGCCCGCTGGTGGCGCGGTTGATCTCGGTCAGCACCTCCAGGCTGATCTCGTCCATGCGCTGCAAGAGGGCGCGGAAGACGGCCATCGTTACCTCTGCGTCCGCCATCGCCCGGTGTGCATCGGGGTGGGCAATACCGAGGGCAGCAGCAATGGCAGCCAGGTTGTAGAAGGGCAGTTGAGGGAGCAGCAAGGTGGCTAGCTCGAAGGTGTCGTAGGCTGGCACGCGGGGGCGGATGCTGCCTGCGGCCAGGGCTTGCAGGTCGAACTCAATTGACTGGCCGACTATCGGCGCACTGCCGATGAAGCGCAGCAGCGGTAGGGCCAGTGAATGGATCAGAGGGGCGCGCTCCACGTCGCGCTGAGTGATGCTGGTTAGTTGTGTCACCTTAAAGGTGATCGGGTTCGCGGGCTTGACCAGGCTGTGCCAACGATCCAGCACCTCGTTGCCGCTGAACTTGATCGCGGCGATCTCGATCACGTCGTTGCTCTCGGCCCCGACCCCAGTCGTCTCTGTATCCAGGGCGACGTACACTCTTGACTTCGACACGCGCAGAGGGTTTCCTAATCTAGAACATTAGAATTGGATTAACGCTACGCGCAATTGTACAACAAAGGCGAACGAAATGCAACTATCTGCTACCCGACAACTGTCCGGGGTTGGCGGAGGTTATCTGCTTGCGGTTTGGCGCAGCGGATGAGCCGTTGCTCGCGGCGAACTTGCTGAGCAGCCTACTTGTGCCGCCCAGCTCCTGTCGCTCATCTGCCTTCACGCTGCGCCACGACAGCAGCCAACTGGGTAGCGATTACCGCCACAGGTCCGATATCCGCACGTGTTGCGCCCAGCGACCCGCAACAAACTGTGGGCGCGCGGCCCCCAGCAGGCCAAAGACGAGGATGCCGCGGCTGATGCTGTCATCACCCACATTCATGCTGGAATTGACCACCGAGGGGATAGTGCGCCTATCCCGCTGCTTGTCGTCGAGGTCGGTGCCGAAGAAGGTGCCAACATAGACGTTGATGTGGGTCGCTCGCCCCCCTACCGTCTGACCGTAGAGGATCAGGTCGCCCAGCTTCCAATCGTCGCCCCGTAGATTGCCCTCGCTACTAACCGGCCCGCCAATGGTGGAGAGATGGTCACCGTTCTGCCTGCCAGGGAGGTAGAAGTTAGCCTGGTGGGGGTTCTGTGGGTTGCCGTCCTCTGGGTTGAGCGATTGCCAGTTGGGGGCGTGGCCGAAGGCGTAGGCGTAGCAGATGCTTGGCAAGTCGGCGCAGACGAAATCTTTGTCGAACTTGTTATTGACTGCGCCGTAGGGCATCCCCACCAGTTGGGGAGCAAGCTGGGGCAGGTAGTCGTATGCTTTGGCCTCGTTGTCGGTGATCAGCAGGAGGGCGCACTGTACAAACTTCTGCACCGCAGGCGGTAGGCTGGCGAAGTTGGCTTCGGTCGAGTTGATCCGCAACTCAGGCGCGGCGGGTGGCAGCTTGGTGAGGCGCAGGCTTAGTTCTACGCTCGCTTGGGGCTGGGTGATCATGCTGTCAAAGACCGAACTAGAGGCGAAGTAGTTTTGGTAGCCTTCCTTCTCCACCTGGAAGCCGTAAGCTCCGCTCTCGCTCAGGCTAGAGAAGCTGAACGCCCCCGCCTCATTCGTCTCGGTCTCAACCACGAACTCCGGGCCGTTCTCCTTGGTTGGCAGCAGGTAGACCTTGTTTGGCTGAAAGAGGTTGCCATCGGCGGCCAGTTCGGGGTTGCGGTCAAGCACTAGATCGCGGAAGGTGGGGAAGGTTAGCTCTGCCACGCTGATCGTCGGTTGCACCAGGGCGGCGTAGGCAGCATAGCGGTAGTTGTTGGGTGGCGCGCCCACGGCACTACCGGGCAGCAGCTTCGTCCAGCTAAACGCCTTACCAGTAGCGACTGCCCCAGGCACGTTACCCAGCGTCACCTGGCTCCCCGCAAGGTAAACCTTCGCGCTCGCGAGCGGCTGCCCGCTCTGTGCATCCAGCAGCATACCCTCAAAGAAGAAACTCATCGCCTGCTCCTTTCACCAGCAACCAGCATCTTTTGGTTGCGCTGCTACGTCTTGCAGCATGATTATAGCACGGCTGCTGCTTGCGGGCAATCTCACCCACACCGTAGCCCACCCAGGCAGACGAAATAAAGATGCAACTTGACATAGATCAGTACCTTTTTCCTATTGTGCCTACCGTACCTCTAGGTCTATAATCGTAGCAGGGTCACAGGTGCGACCAGATTCCCCAATGCCTGTCGGCAGCCACTGGTTGCCACTTTGCAAAGCGGCCCACCTGTGCTATAATAAACCATGAGGAGGAAGGAACTCTATGCGGAAGCGTAGATCACCAATCGGCATCATCGTCCTGCTGCTAATCGCAGTCGGGGTAGTCGGTGCTGTGTTTTACCTGACTAGCCAGGCCAATACCGCCAGTACCAGCACCGTTACGGTTGCCCCCCAGGTGACTGTCTACCAGCCAGTTGACACCATCCCGTCGTTCACCATTCTGACCCCCGACCTGTTCGCAAAGATACAGGTGGATAGCGATCAGATCAAGAACAAGGGCTTCATCAACACCGCAGCTGGTACGGGTTCGACCAACATCTTCGGCAAGATGAGCCGAGTACCGCTCTACAAGGGGTCAACTGTGCGTGAGGATCAGGTAACTGACCCTGGCATGAGCAGCTTCATCCCCACTGTCGAGCCGAACAGCACCCCGACGATCACCAATACCCACCGTCTGATTGCCCTGCCTGTGGGAGACGAAACGGGCGTAGGTGGCCTGGTCACTGACGGCGACCTGGTTGACATCCTCTTTTCGGTCTACTTCGACTTGAAGGAAACGACCCCAACCAGCGTTCCGGGCCAAACTACTGCCCAGCAACCCTCGCTGATCAAGCCGCAACTAGGCACCAAGACGATCTTGCAAGCGATCCGCGTGGTGCGCGTAATCCAGCTACCAGTGCCGCCCGACCCGAAAGCCAGCCCCCGCCACGCTACTGACGCAGCGCAAACTATCTTGCTGCTGTTGGATGTGAACCCAGAGCAGGCTGAAATGATCAAGTATATGCGCGACCTGTTCGCCTGCCAGCCCAGCGGCCAGTGCAACTACCAGAACGGCCCTGGCGGCATGAGCCTTACCCTGCGGAACAGCAAGGATACAGCCACCTTCCCCGTCCTCTCTGGCACCCCTGGTGCATTGAGCGGAGTGGACGCTCAGACCCTGGTCGAGAAGTATGGCATGAAGGCTCCCAACCTGCTGGTCATTCAGCAGCCAACCCCCACCCCTTAGCCTCAGTCAGGCGGGAGCGGGCTTATCGCCCAACAGATTAGCTTACCTGCGAAGGAACGGACGTTATGGAAGGCCAGAACAAGATTCGGGTACTCGTCGTAGACGATATCGCTGAAACCCGCGACAACGTGAGTAAGTACTTCATGTTCGAGCGCGATATTGAGGTAGTCGGCACTGCGACCAATGGGCGTGAGGGGGTGGAGATGTGCCGCACCCTGCACCCCGATGTGGTGTTGATGGACATCAATATGCCCGATATGGATGGTATCCAGGCGACCGAGCTAATCACCAGCGAACTGCCGGGTATTGCCGTGATCATGATGTCGGTGCAGGGTGAACAGGACTATCTGCGCCGTTCAATGCTGGCCGGGGCGCGCGGCTTCCTGACCAAGCCAATGAGTACCGATGAGTTGATCAAGAGCGTGCGCGATGTTTACCGCCTGGAGACCAGCCGCAAGAAGCTGGTCTCCTACGCGCCGCAGAACGCCCAGAGTAGTGCCGAAGAAGCCGCCGCGATGGGGAGGGTGTTCACCATCTTCAGCCCGAAGGGGGGTGTGGGCCGCACCACGGTTGCCTGCAACCTGGCGGTTGCCCTCAAGCAGGCTACCAACAAGCGGGTTGCCCTGATCGACGGTAGCTTCACCTTTGGCGACGTGGGTGTGGCCCTCAACCTTCTCTCCAACAAGACCGTCTACGACCTGGTGACGCGCATTGACCACATGGAAGATGAGCTACTCAGCGACGTGCTGGTGACACACTCTAGCGGGGTGAAGGTGCTACTCGCTCCCACCCAGCCGGAGCTTTCGGAGTCGATCACCGAGGATGCACTGCGGATCATCCTCGCGCAGATGCGAAAGTCTTTCGATTACATCATCATTGATACCGCCCCCAACTTCAGCCCTGCCACCCTTGCCCTCACCGATATGGCTGACCGCATATTGCTGGTGATGACGTTGGAGATGCCCAGCATCAAGAACATCAAGATTTACCTCGAACTGACTTCCAAGCTCGGCTACCCACCAGAGAAGATCATGCTCGTTCTCAACCGCGCTGATGCCAAGATGGGTATTCCAGTAGAGAACGTGGAGGATAGCCTGCGCCACAAGGTAGACTTCAGCCTGGCTAGTGACCCCCGCGCTGTTACCCTCTCGGTAAACCAGGGGGTACCGCTGGTGATCTCGGCCCGCGAAAATATCTTCAGCACGAACGTGATCGCTATGGCCCAGCGTATCGGCGAGATCAAGTTTGTTGACCCCAACGCGGAGAAGGATAAGCCTGCCCCGCCAAAGAAGCAACAGGAGCAGCAGCCCCCGCAGCAACAGAGCGGCGGTTTCCTCAGCCGCTTCAAGCTGCCAATGACCAACAAGGGCTAGTTACAGAGAAAGGGATTACCTATGTCACTGCTCAAGCGGATCGGTGGCGGCGACAGCCTCAACAGTAGCGGCGGTCAGGCTGCCCCAACTGGCGCACCGGCGGGGCCGATGGGCGGCCAGCAATACCAGCCTGCGCCCAGCAATAATGGCTCGCAGCCAGAAGCCTTGCGTCGCCCAACAGTAGCCCCTGGTGCAGCCCCGGCTGGTGGGCGGGGCGACATGATGGAGTTGAAGGCGCGGGTGCAAAACAAGCTGATCGCCGAGCTTGACCCCAAGATGGACCTCAGCCGTCTGGACGAGGTGCGCCGCCAGGTTGAGGATGTGTTCAACCAAATCCTGGATAGCGAAAATCTGATCCTCACCCGCGTCGAGCGCGCCCGCCTGTTTGATATGGTCGAGGCCGAAATCCTCGGCTACGGCCCAATCCAGCCGCTGCTCAAGGATGACACCATCTCTGAAGTGATGGTCAACGGCCCGCGCCAGGTGTTCATCGAGCGCAAGGGCAAGCTAGAGCTTACCAATATTACCTTCCAGAACGATGAACACGTAATGCGCGTGGTTGACCGCATCGTGGCTCCGCTCGGTCGGCGTATTGACGAGAGCAGCCCGCTGGTGGATGCCCGCTTGCCTGATGGCTCCCGCGTAAACATCATCATCCCGCCCCTGGCCCTCAACGGCCCGACCATCACCATTCGTAAGTTCTCCAAGAAGCCGTTGAGTGTAGACGACCTGATCCGCTTCGGCTCTATGACCCCGGAGATCGCTACCTTCCTCAAAGCCTGTGTCGAGTCGAGCCTGAACATCGTGATCAGCGGCGGCACTGGTAGCGGCAAGACCACCCTGCTCAACGTGATGTCCAGCTTTATCCCTTCGGACGAGCGGATCATCACGGTAGAGAATGCGGCAGAACTGCAACTGCGCCAGGATCACGTGATCACCCTGGAGTCGCGCCCAGCCAACATCGAAGGCAAAGGCGAAGTAACCATCCGCGACCTGGTGATGAATTGCCTGCGTATGCGCCCAGAGCGGATCGTCGTTGGCGAGTGTCGTGGCGGCGAAGCCCTGGATATGCTACAGGCGATGAACACCGGCCACGATGGTTCGATGACCACCGCCCACTCCAATAGCCCTCGCGACACGCTTTCGCGCATGGAGACGATGGTGCTAATGGCAGGCATGGATTTGCCGATCAAGGCAATCCGCGAGCAGATCGCTAGCGCAATCGATCTAATTGTCCATCAGGAGCGTATGCGTGATGGGAGCCGCCGCATCGTGGCTGTCACCGAGGTGCAGGGCATGGAAGGCGATGTTGTCGTTATGCAAGACATCTTCGTGTTCGAGCAGACAGGGGTTGAGGGCGGCAAGGTGATCGGTCGCCTTAAGGCAACCGGCGTGCGGCCCAAGTTTATTGACAAGTTCGAGCAGTACAACATCTACCTGCCACCTAACATCTTTGGGTACACCGACAAGTTCTTTTGATCCAGTTAGCCAACGTTAAGCGGGTGGGGTGCTGCCCCACCCAATGCCGGGAGGTAGTAAGATGAACCTACAAAGTATTATGCAAAACCCCATGCTGATCGCTGGTGGAGCCGGGCTGCTGGTGGTGGTTATTGGTCTGCTGATCATGCTGCGCCAGCCAAAGGACGCGGTTGATGCCCGCCTGGAGAAGTTTGGCACCCGCGACGACAAGCTACGCAAGGAGCAGATCGAGCGGGCGGCTGGCATGGACGCGACCCGCGCCCTGGCCGCCAAGCTGGACAAGGCGATTGCCAGTCGCACCTTCGCGGCAGAGGCCGCCCGCAAACTTGCTCAGGCCGACCTCAAGATGACAGTCAGCGAGTTCGTGCTGATCAAGGCACTGGCGGTGGCGGTTGGCTTTGGTATTGGCGTGTTCTTGGGGCGTGGCGCAGACGCTTTTGCCTTCGTCGTTGGTATCATCGGTGGCCTGGTTGGCCTCTTTATCCCCGATCTCTACGTCAACTTTACGCGTGGCAAGCGGATGAAGGCCTTCAACAACCAGCTAGGCGACACCCTCACCTTGATGTCTAACTCGTTGCGCTCTGGTTATAGCCTGCTGCAATCTATGGAACTGGTCTCCCGCGAGGGGGCTGCCCCGATGTCTGATGAGATGCGCCGCGTGGTGCGCGAGGTTGGTCTCGGTCTCTCGACCCAGGAAGCTCTTGCCAACCTGCTGCGCCGAATGCCCTCCGACGACCTCGACCTATTGATTACCGCTATCAACATCCAGTACGAGGTTGGTGGCAATATGGCTCAAATCCTCGACACCATCGCGCACACGATCCGCGAGCGCGTCCGTATCAAGGGCGAAATTACTGCGCTCACCGCCCAGGGTGTGGCTTCGGGCTACATCATCACTGGCCTGCCAATCGTCCTCTGCTTGTTCCTGCTCACTGTCAACCCCAAGTACATGGGCGCAATGTTCGCCTGGCCCTGGATTTGTATGCCGATTTGTGCTGGGATAATGATCACCATCGGCTTCATCTCGATCATGAAGATCGTCAACATTGACGTTTAGCGGCAACCAG